>NZ_CP022706.1:1507500-1560000 GCF_003491305.1 Methanobacterium sp. BAmetb5 | reverse complement strand
CCCGCTTTTACAGTAAATGATGTAGGGCTGGTTTTTATCCAGTTTTTCCACTTTACTCGGGAACTGGTGGCCATCATAATCCAGGTTCACTGACCCGGGAATATGTTCCCTCTTAAAATCTGCATTGGGCCGTATGTCCAGTATGGTGATCTCTGGTTCCTTTTTAATTAATTCCCAGGCACTTTTCGGGGTTATGGTAATGAACTCTCCCATATTTTATCACCATTTTTATTATTGTTTTAATGACCTTTCTTATTTTCTATAGTCGGCAAAGATTTAACTATAGATTAAAAGAAGGGATATGGTAAAATGAGAACATCTCTCCCGGACTATGCCCGTGGATTAGATCAGATTGTATCCTCTCCATAATTTTCATTGTCAGGATTATGTCATCATACATGTCCAGAATGGAGAATCTGACAGAAATTTAACCCTTTAAATCCGCAAAGTATATATAAAGGTTGAAATTATAATTATATCCCATACCCGGGGGACAATTAAATATCCCGGAGTTTCCCAAATATGGGGGGTTACAGTTTAAATCCATAGCGGTTACTGTAGAAAAAGAAGGAACTAAATATATTAAAACTGATCTTAAAGGGAGTCAACTCCTTCAATCTTCACAATTAAATAAGGGTACTGCTTTTAGCACTAAGGAAAGGGAATTGTTTCATCTTATCGGACTTTTGCCCCATTCAGTAGAAACTCTGGACGATCAACTGCAGAGGGCTTACCAACAGTTCTCCCTGCAGAGCGATGATCTGCAGAAAAATATCTTTTTAAACAACCTCTACAACACCAATGAAACACTATTTTTCCGCCTAATCAGGGAACACATCCAGGAAATGATGCCCATCGTTTACACACCAACTGCTGGCCTGGCAATCCAGCGTTACAGTGACGAGTTTCGAAAACCCCGTGGTATTTACCTATCTTACCCTGAAAGGGAACATATCCAGGAAATTTTAGACCACTGGGCTGAAGATGAGATCGATCTTATTGTTTTAACTGATTCTGAGCAGATACTGGGGATCGGTGACCAGGGAGCCAATGGAATTGGTATTTCCGTGGCAAAACAGGTGGTTTACACCCTGTGTGCCGGTATCAACCCCCGGAGGATGCTGCCCATCATGATCGATGTGGGCACCAATAATTCACGTTTACTGGAGGATCCATTCTATCTTGGCTGGCGTCATCCTCGTATCAGCCAGGGGGAATACCATCACTTTGTGGAGGCGGTGATTGAGGCCATAAAGGGCAAATTCCCCCGTGTTTTCCTCCAGTGGGAAGATTTTGGTAAGAAAAATGCCAGACACCACCTGGATCGTTACCAGGACAGGATGTGCACCTTCAATGATGATATACAGGGTACCGGGGCCGTTGCCATGGCCGCCCTCCTTAATGCTTTGGAAGTAACTGGAACCCCTTTATCTCATCATCGGGTGCTTATCTATGGGGCGGGAACTGCCGGATGTGGAATTGCCGACCAAATATGGAAACAAATGGTAAAGGAAGGACTAAACCATGAAGAAGCCTACAGGCGTTTCTGGCTCATAGACAGGAAGGGACTGGTAACCAGTACCCGGGAGGACATCGATTATTTCAAGGCGCCCTACGCCCGTCCACCTGAAGAAACCGAAATTTGGGGTTCTGGTGATGATCCAGGAGACCTGCTGGATGTGGTGCGTAAGGTGCACCCCACCATCCTGATAGGTACCAGCACAGTGCAGGGAGCCTTCACCCGTGAAGTCATTACCACAATGGCCTCCCAGGTGGAGCACCCCATCATATTCCCATTATCCAACCCATTAACTCTGGTAGAGGCTGTTCCCGATGATTTAATCAGATGGACAGGGGGAAAGGTACTGGTGGCCACTGGAAGTCCCTTTAAAGACGTGAATTTCCAGGGACAATCTTATCCAGTGGCCCAGTGCAACAACGCCCTGATATTCCCGGGGCTGGGTCTGGGTGTAATCAGCAGCCAGGCGGAAAGGATGACTGCAGGAATGATGGACGCGGCTACACAGGCACTGGCCAGTTCTGTGGAAGAGGAAGACATCCGGAGATTGCTCCCTGATGTTTCCCATTTAATGGAAGTGAGTAAAAATATTGGAATGGCTGTGGCAGAGCAGGCCATTCTGGAGGGAGTTGCCTGCTGCCAGGATAACGATGTGGAAAGCCTGGTGGAATCTAACATATGGGAACCAGTTTACAGGCCCTACAAACCCTTAAAAATACCAGCTAAATAATGGTAGACTTATAAATATTTTAAGAGAAGATTTAACTATTTATCATCGGTGATGCTCATTTTAAACCCATATTTACTGTTCAGTGCTGTTAGCGATCTGCATTTTTTTACACTAGGACTATTAACCCCCACATCCATAATTAATTTCTAGATAAAATATCCCATAAAAAATGAAGGTTAAAACATGTCACTGGTCATTAACACCACCACACCAGAAGGAATAGTGCTGGCTGCCGATAGCCGGCAGAGTTACCGCAACATGAAGGGCATGGCCCGGATAGGCAGTGAAAACGCCATTAAAATCTTTCAAATAAACCCTAGGATAGGGGTAGGTATAACTGGTCTGGCTTTCCTCCCTGAGGAAGGAGTGCAGAAGAACGTCAGCCAGTACATTGAAGAGTTCCGCCGCTCATCCCGGGTTAAAAAAATGGGAGTTAAGGATGTGGCCTGGAAACTGCACAGCATCTTCAACGATAAATACCACTGGAAGGAACAGATGGACCAGATCAAGGCTAACATCCAGAATGACCTGAATTCTAAAGGATGTACCATCCTGCAGATGGAAATGGATGACCAGTCTTTGAAGTTCAGCTTCAGAACGCCCCAGGGAACCATTGAAAATGGGATGGCCCGGGCAGACCCCATTGAGATACTGGTGGCCGGTTACAATCCTAACGGGTCCCACCAGGTTTACAGCGCCACCATCCCCGGAGATGTGCAGGAACTGCGGGACAGTGCCAAGCCTGGCATGGAATATGGTAGTTCCTGGCTGGGCCAGGGAGATGTGGCTGCCCGGATTGTGCTGGGATTTGATGGGAGGATTCAGAACGTGGATTTTGTTAAAGAAGCTATCCAGAACCAGGGGGAACAGTTGATAATGACCCAGCTCCGGGGGTTGGAATACGCCATCCAGTGGGGGACCATGACCTTGCAGGATGCCATTGACTTCGCCACCCTCATGATCCAGACCACCAGTGCCATACAGCGTTTCAGTGATGGTATTAACGCTGACCCGGGCGATATGCCTGGTGTAGGGGGCCCTATAGACGTGGCCGTCATCACTCCCGATCATGGCTTTGTCTGGGTAAATAAAAAGAAGTTAAAATTTGGTGCTTGTGAGGTCGACTTGGATAACGAGTCATTCCTCTAATCTCATCAATCCCGTCCTAATCCAACCATTCCTAATAAATTGAACAAGTACAGAGATTAACTTACGATTTTGAAAGTTGCAGAAGTTAAAAACCTCTAATGAAGATGAATTATATAATGTACATCTCTTCAGCGCGCCGGTAGAGTTCTTCACGGAACCGGGGATGGGCTATGTTTATTATTTCATGTGCTCTTTCCCGGGTGGATTTACCCTTGAGATTGGCAACCCCATACTCAGTGACCAGGTAATGGGTGTCCATACGTGGTGTGGTGACCATGGCCCCGGGGTCTAAATGATCCACCACCCGGGATACCGTGCCATTTCTGGCGGTGGAATAGAAGGCCAGTATGGATTTCCCTCCACGAGAATCGAAGGCCCCCCGGACAAAGTCCAGCTGTCCACCGGTTCCACTGTACTGGTGTCCTGCCAGGTACTCGGCATTACACTGACCCAGGAGATCCACTTGTATCAGGGAGTTTATGGAGATCATCCTGTCGTTTTTGGCGATGACTGCGGGGTTGTTCACGTAGGAGCAGGGATAGCTTTCCATGGCCGGGTTCTGGTTCATGAACTCCAGCATTTCCTGGTCTCCCTGGGCTACAGTGAAGACGTGTTTGCGGGGGTGGAGGGTTTTCTTTTCACCGGTTATCACTCCCTTTTTTATGAGGTGTACCATTCCCGGACCAAATACTTCGGTGTGTATTCCCAGGTCAGAGTGGTTTTCCAGTTGTTCAGCCACGGCGTTGGGCAGCACCCCGATACCCATTTGGATGGTTGCACCGTCAGGTACCAGTTTGGATATGTTTTTACCAATGATATCTGCCTCGGGCTGTTTTTCACCACAAGGGAAGTCGGAGATAGCCTGATGGTTTTCAACCACCGCATCCACCTCAGATATGTGGATCAAGGAGTCACCGAATACCCGGGGCATGTTACGGTTGACCTCCACCATTAAAATCCGGGCTGCCCGGGCTGCGGTGGAGGTAAAATCATTAGCCGTGCCAAAGGAGAAATATCCTGCATCATCCATAGGTGAAACCGTGGTTATACACACGTCAACTCCGATGAACTCTTCCAGGAGTCGGGGAATCTGGTGGAGGTGATTGGGAACGTAATAGTTTAGACCGGCACTCACCAGGCCCCTGGTACCGGAGTCTACGAATCCACTGTAGGCCTCCACACAGTCCACCAGGTCCGGGGCCAGTATGGTGGAACAGACACTGTCCAGGGGGATAACACTGAACATCCTAATCTTTTCCAGGTCACCTTCACGTAGACGGTCGGCCACTGCTTTTAGGAGTGCTGGTGGCTCGGCCATGGTCAGCCCATGGACCAGCATGTCTCCATTATGGATTGATTTAACTGCTTGTGCGGGTGTGGTTAACTTCCCCTGGTAGTCCTTTTCATACATTTAAAACCCCTTATCCCCTTTTTTAGTTTTTAAATAAATATTGTAGCTTAAAATTTTATTTTAAGAGTTATTTTCTGATCCTTTTCCCATCAGGTATCCTCCGAATCCCAGCAGCCAAAGGATAACCGGGTAAGCCACCCATCTTTCCACTCCTCCTCCACCGAGCACTGGTATGAACAGGTTGTAGGTGAAGAGGAAAAATAGGGAGAGGAGTCCCAACAGGAGTGATATGTATTTGAATGGTGATTTGATTAATTTGTAGGAGTAAATAGCCGATAAACCTCCACAGATGAAGGTCATCAACGAGAATATGGGGTGCATGGGAGTCATATTCCCCGGGAATACCCCCACACCGAGGGCTCCTAATCCCAACAATCCCACCAGTATCCCACCGATTTTATCGTGGTAAACTTTAAAAAGAAAGTAATTACCCATTAGAATCAGAATTCCAGCGATGATCATAGCAAAATTAAATATGGTTGCCGAGGGCTGGGTTATGATACTGTTAGGAGGCACTGTAGCCCCCAAATCACTGATCATACTCTGAGCCGTGGTGTAAGTGAGTTCTGGAGGGTAAAAAATTTCTCCAGTTATAATACCCATTAAAACCACCATGGCGGCTATGAAAATGAAAATACCCGCTAGAGTGACATGTGTAGCGGATGGTTCCGTCCCCTTAATCTGGTTTTCAGTTGATAAATCCTCTTTATAAGACATGGTTCCCCCCCTTACTTCGAGTTTCCCTTTAGACTTTTAACTATGTAAATTTATCATATTTCCGGTTTTTAACATTTCATATATTTCCCATTATTATAAATAAGTTGTTATACCCTCTCCAACTGCCAATGTAAGGCATTATAATTACTAAACTATTTTGAAATTAGATAATATTCTATGAAATTTGTAAAAAAGTTGAATGACTGATTTTCAAGCCAATGATAATAATATAATATTTGTAAAAATATACATTACTGGAAAGGATACCACTTCTATTAATTTGAACAGTTCCTATTTGCAATTGGACATCACTTACATTAAAAAGAGGAGATTATATGAGTTCTTTAAATTTGGATAATTTTAGGGCACTGGCCGAAAGATTCGTGTCCCAGATGTTACAGGGTAACTACGAAATGGCTGTCCAACAGTTTGATAACCAGATGAAAACTGCTATTCCTTTACCTGAGTTGAAAAAGTCCTGGCAACGTTTAACCATACCCGCAGGTGATTTAATCCAGTCTGGAGTGTTGCAAACCGCGGAACTGGAAGGACACCAGATCGTCAGTGTAAGGTGCCAGTTTGAACGGGCCAACATTGATGTACAGGTCGTGTTCAACAGTAAGGGCCGTATCAGTGGATTAAGCATAATACCCTCCCAAACTGAGTACCATCCACCAGATTACGTGGATGATTCCACCTTTAGAGAGGTTGAAGTGACTGTTGGCCGCGGGAAATGGTCTTTACCCGGAACTATCACCCTTCCCACTGGTTCTGGGCCGTTTCCGGGCGTGGTTCTGGTCCATGGTTCTGGTCCCAATGATCGGGACGAAACTCTGGGACCCAATAAAATATTTCGGGATATCGCCTGGGGCTTGGCTTCAAAGGGAATTGCAGTCTTAAGGTATGATAAAAGAACCCTCCAACATGCTTCAAAGTTTACACCGGACCAGTTGGCTCAGCTGACGGTGCAGGAAGAAGTTATTGATGATGCTCTCCTGGCAGCAGATTTATTGCGCCAGACCCCAGAAATCGATCCAAAAAGTGTATATTTACTGGGCCACAGTTTAGGTGCATCTGTTGCTCCACGTATCGGGCAGGAGGACCCGGATCTGGCAGGATTGATTATAATGGCCGGTATTATCCGGCCCCTGGAGGATACCATCCTGGAACAGTTCACCTACCTTTACAGTCTTTCGGGTAAGATGACCAGGGAACAGAAGGATACACTGGAATCTTTAAAGGTTAAAGTGGCTCGTGCAAAGGATCCTGAGCTTTCCGCAGATGTTCCATCAAAAGAGCTGCCTTTGGGTATGTCAGCATCCTATTTCTTAGATCTGCGCAACCACCCCACTAAAGAAATCATTAAAAACCTGGAAATGCCCCTGTTGATCCTGCAGGGAGGACGTGATTATCAGGTGTCACCAACCAAAGACTTCAAAGTGTGGGAAAAGGAGCTTGAATCTAGAGAAGATGTCACCTGCCATCTATTCCCCAGTTTAAACCATTTGTTCATTGAAGGAGAAGGTAAATCAACTCCCACTGAATACGGAGTAGAGGGACATATCAGTGCAGAAGTGATACAAACCATCAGCGATTGGTTGATATAGGTTTTAATCTACGGCTTAACTCCACCCGGGCCATGAAATTCTTTGAATCTGAATACTGGTCTTCCAGCAAAACTCATGTTACACCTCGACTAACACTTTGTTTTGGGGTTAGTGTTATGGTTTGTGTAAAAATACTCTGGAAGAATCTAAATCAAAGAAGGGTTAATATCCCTTGACAAGACCCTTAGAGTGCAGAAGTGGATTTTCACCCAAGTGTGAGTAATAACATAACTATAATAATTAATTTAATCAAATAACCCAGTGGAGGTTAATTTATGGGAAAAATGTCTTATACTCTTGTACTTGGTATACTGTTGTGTATTGTTGTGGCTGCCTCAGGATGTACCCAGCAAACTGGAACTGGGAACCAGACCCCGGATGTTAAGGGGATTACCACTGTTGCTTTAAATGGCCCTGGTACCTTAATCATCCAGCAGGGTGACAATGAATCCTTCCGAATGGAAGCAGATAGTAATTTGATGTCTAAAATTTCCACCACTGTATCGGGGAACACCCTGTCAATCAACAACCTGAACAGTGTGGGTAATGGGGCTGTAAAATTCTACGTCACCCTTAAAAATTTGAAAACCCTCGTCACCAATGGCGGAGGTAACTCGGAAATCACCGGCCTGAACACCGATAAACTCACCATTACCCTGGATAACGGTAAAATGACCCTTTCGGGTACTACCCAGAATATGGTGGCCACCATCAACGGAGGGGGTAACATAGACGCCAATAACTTACAGAGCCAAACTGCCACCGTGACCATTAACGGGCAAGGAAAAGCCAATGTTAACGTGATAAACACTCTCACCGCAATAGTTAATGGTGGAGGTTCCATAACCTACACTGGTAGCCCTCAGGTAACCCAGCAGGTCAATGGTCAGGGTTCCGTGACCAAAAGCGGTTAAAAAATACATTAAGAAGTCGGGGAGGGATGGTGATTATTAACTCTATCCCTTTATTTTTTTTGATTTTTAAAAAATTTCCAAGTTTCAAAAGGGATTTTAGACAGGATAGGAGTTTTTTAGGGCATTTATCCAACCATATTTAATATAAACCTTCACCTTTGGATAAATATAAATCAACGAAAACAAACTCACAGTGATGAAAACCCAGTTTAACTTCAACCCTAAAGGACCCTTCAACCTGTCCCTCACCATCAACAGTGGCCAGACCAGCCAGCCCCCGTGGAAAGAGGATAGTCATCATTTCCAGGAACTGGTGATAGTGAATGGTGCTCCATGTCTGGTAAAGATTGGTCATGAAGATTCAGATCCAGAAAATAGGGTAAATATCATGGCAGAATCTCCAGAAGAGATTTCAGGAAAAGCCATTGAAAGTAAGGTCCGGGATATTTTTGGTCTTGACCATGATCTGGACCAGTTATACGATTTTTTAGGTGAAGATCCTAAACTAAAACCAACCATTGCCTTCTGCCAGGGTCTCAGAATCTTTAAAGCCCATAACCCATTTGAATGTATTATATCTTCAATATCTTCGGCTAACTGTTCCATATTACGCTGGACACGCTCAGTGAATGATATTAAAAGGAGGTGGGGTGATGGATACCGGTTCAGCTCCGGTGATTTTTACACCTTCCCCTCCCCAACTGTACTGGCCCGTGCTCCGGAACATGACCTAGAAGAGATGCAACGCTGTGAAGATAACCTGCCCCCGGATTTCGTCTTTGATAAAAATCTCCAGGCCTGCGGGGTTGGATACCGGGCTAAATATATTATTAATGCCTCGCACATGGTGCAATCCGAAATAAACCTGGATAAACTGGCCAGAATGAAGTACGAAAAAGCATTTGACACTATCCTACAGCTACCGGGTGTGGGGCCCAAGGTGGCCGACTGTATCCTGCTCTACGGTTTGGGGATGGGAGAGGCTTTCCCGGTGGATGTGTGGATTAAAAGGATCATAGAATACCTTTATTTCCCTGGTGAGGAACTTAAACCACAGGAAGTCCGTGAATTTGGTATGGAACATTACGGTGACTGGGCAGGGTACGTTCAGCTCTATTTATTCCATTATGCCCGGAAATCTGGGCTTTTAGAATCTTTAAAGAAAAAATAAACCTTCAGTACCCACACCTATTAGAATCTTTAGAAAAAATAAAAATTTATTCTTCATCGGTGTCCGCATTTCTCCAGTCATAGATGCTGATGGCCAAAAACACCGCAAAGGCCAGTATGGCCAGGAAATTGAAGGTGGAGTACTGTCCCATAACGAAGGTTTGGTAGAGGAGTATCACCAGGATTATCCCCATCAAAACTGCAGCAATTAGACTTAAAGTTTTGTTTATTGTATCAGTCCCCTGTGGATATTTTTTAATTACATTTTGATTATTTAATTCCAAGTGTTTTTAATTCCAAGTGGTATATCATTTAGAAATCAATTTACTTAATGAAATCAATGGGTAATCCCTGTTCTAAACATTTTTCCAGTATCTTTTTCAGTTTCTTCTGGTGAGGTGGCCAGGCCATATATAACAGACCCTTCAACTTCAAGAGTGAAGATGGTCCTGGTGTTTCCATGAGTTTCCGTATTTTCTGGGTATCCGGTATCCCTGCTAGAGATAGCATGTTTTGCAGGGCATCAGCATAGTATACTGACTCTGCAAATCCTCTTCCCAGGAAACGACCCTCATTGTTTCTGATATTTACTCCTCCCTCGGAATACTGAGCCCCACTGGCATTGTAACCCGTCTGCCCCCCAGTTACTATGGGTGTCATGGTAAATTCCCTCAGATCATCCGGTACCATGTCCTGGAACTTGAAATTCCACCTATCAGGATACCAAGTGTTGGTGATGAAGTAATTCTCAGGGTCGGATGATTTAACACTTTTAACCCACTTATCAACCACTAAAGTTCCTTTCATGTCTGTTAAATTGTGTTCAGCATCAATAAACTGTCCTTTAACCTGGACATTCATGTTTCCTGGTGGTTCTTCCCCAGTCTGCCCGTAGTACCCTGAGTTTTCGTCAGTGTGGGGTGCGTACATGGTCATCTGCCGGTCCTCGTCGAATTGGGCCATGAACCAGTCCCATCCTCTTGATTGAGATGGTTTGGCGAGCATGCTTGCTGCCCGAACCACCTTACATCGGCTGTTTCCCAGGGGCTCCAGGCCGTTGCCCCACTGGTGGTCGAACCAGAACTGTCCCTGGGTGAGGGTTATCTCCTCTCCACCCAGTTTCAAAAGGCTGCCTGGTTCCAGGCGTAGATTGGTAGCGGAATAGTAGAGGGTTCCAATGTTACAGCAGCAGGGGAGACATCCTTGGTTTCCCTGCAGTAGGAAGTCCTTTTTGGAGGAAAATCCCAGATCGACCTCCATCTCCACATCTTCTTCCCCTCCCTGGTTCACCCCCCAGGCCTGCAACCGGAGAGGGAACAGTTCATTTTCCTGTAAAGAGATTATCCGGTTGTTTCCTGCTTCATAATGGAAGGGTTGGTTGGAGAATTTCAAAAGTCCGGTGGTTCCCGCAACTGCGAATGGGCGTGCCTGGAGGTGTTCTTCCCCTTCACGGGCCACTGCCAGTTGCATCTCGAATATCTGGTTATCCCAATCTGTTAACCCAAAACTATGGGCAATTTCTGGAGGTAATAGTGAATAGCGGTAGAAAGATACTAAAATTCCGTATTCCCTCCTTCGGGTATCGCGACAGTGACCTACAAAGAAGTGCCAGCCTACCTGGTATCCCAGTTGGGGGGCGAAGTCACGGGGAAACTCCAGGTTAGCCTCGGGAGGGACATCCTGGTAGCCCCGGCTGGAATCCAATCCTAACAGGTGGTTCATGGCGTAGGCCTGAAGTGGTGTTAGGGAATCACAGTGGTCCAATAGCTTATTATATCTTTCCCGATAATTGGGAGTGAATGAATCAGGATTATCCAGTAAGTCCTGTATAAGGTGTTTCATACGGATTCCGAATGCTTCAGGACTGTTTTTATTGCTTAGAATCCTGGTCTTCACATTTTTGGGGATTTTTTTGACCTGGAAATCCTTCATCCACAGGGCCGTGGCTATGTTCTGTTTTTCCAGCTCATCCAAATTATTTAGTGTATCTTTTGGCATGAGAACTTTTCCTCCAGTGGATCTTTTTTTTGCAGGTGATTCCCGTAATACAGGAACGTGCTTGATCTATGTAGTCCTTTTATAGTTATATAGAATCTCTCCAGGAAAAAATAAAACAGGATGTTTAACATAGATAATCACAGAATAAATCCCGATTTGGTGATCAGTATGGGCAAACTCCAGGAACAGTTGGATAAATTTCAGGATACTGCAGGTGCTGCCTACCAGGAAATAATGGATACCCTGGAGGATAAATACTGCTGGAAATGTCCCATGCGCAGTACCAGTATAAATTCCCATTGCCGGGAAATTCACTCGATGAAAGTCCTGCAGGAAGCATTAGACCAGGGAATTAGGGAAAAGTTAGGGGAAACCGGTGTTTCATCGGTTTTGTTAGAATCTCTAATTTTGAGAACAACCAAAAAAAGGTTTAAAAACCAGGGAGGGGCTGCCCGGGAAAAAACCATTATTATGGATGTTTCACCAGGCCAAAACCTGAATCTGGAGCCTGGAACCCAATTAATGGTTAAAATAAATCCTAAAAAGATCCGTGAGGGTGAACGGATTATGATACTCTGCGAATCCACAGAATCACCAGTTTTAGGAGTTTGTGCCCTTATAATGGGATTTCCCTTCAGGGTGACGGTGGTGGAAAGATTCTTTCATGAAAACAATTTTTGGTATGTTGAAGTGAAGAATAAGAAAATATTTCCCTTAAAATCTATTTTGGGAGTGTTGATTAAAGTTATAAGGAAAGATCAACCAGAGATTAGTTATTTATAATATTCCAGGGATAAATTAATAAAATACATAGCATGGTTAGATTATATTCAGTTTCAAGGTATTGAAGAATAGTTCCAGAACCCGGAGGGTTTTACATGGCTGGTGAAGAAGATCTGTCCTTTTTAAGGGGAAAAATTCAAGAAATGATGCCTGATTCCAACCTCAAAGAAATTTCGGACGAGATTTGGAAAGAGACAAAAAAACATCTAAAAAGCAAAAACTGCTACGTGGCCTTTGTAGATCCTGAAAATAAGGATAGTGTAGGGATATCATTTTCTCATCTCACCCCGGAGTGCCAGATGTATGCGGATATGGGAGAAGCCCGGTTCAAGGTCCGAAAAGACGGTAGTTACGGTGGACTTCTCGGTTACTCCCTGGATACTGGTGAATCACTTTACGTCCATGATGTGGCCGGACATCCCGCAGCCCATGGTGTTCCCCAAGGCCATGAACCGGTGGATCAGTTTTTATCAGTCCCTGTAAAATTTAATAATGAAATCTTAGGCCAGATTGTGGTTGGAAATCCAGAAAAGGATTACGATGCCCATGACCTGGAAATAGCTGAAAATATAGCCGAAATCTACGGTATGGTTCTGAAACAACTTTTATATTAAAAGTAAGCCTCAAATAGTTGATTGATAGATTCTAAGGTATTATTTAAAATTTGAGATTATAAAAAATATTTAGGTATCCTTTAATCTAATTATCCTTTAAAAATAGAAGAAAGATAAAAAAATACCAAGAATTATTCTTGGAATGATTATTCGTCGATTACTGTGACCTTATTCATCACGTCGCCGGCTTTGATGGAGTTAACCACTTCCATTCCCTTGACCACTTTACCGAAGACAGTGTGCACACCATCCAGATGTGGCTGGGGAGAGTGGGTGATGAAGAATTGACTGCCACCAGTGTCTTTACCGGCATGGGCCATGGAAAGGGCTCCAGTTCCGTGTTTGTGAGGGTTAATTTCACATTTTATGGTGTAACCAGGCCCTCCAGTTCCGTTACCCTTGGGGCATCCGCCCTGGATTACAAAGTTGGGTATAACCCGGTGGAAGGTTAATCCATTGTAAAATCCACTGTTTGCGAGTTTTTCAAAGTTAGCCACAGTGTTAGGGGCTTCTTTTTCAAAAAGGGTGAGTTCAATGTTTCCCTTATCCGTTTCAATAATTGCTTTTTTCATGAGAATCACCATGAAAACTTCACTATCTACCAGTTAATAAATGTATAACCAATGGGAGGATGTAGCTATGGTGAGCTTTATGGAGAAAAAAATAAATTGGGGATCATAACCCGGGCTTAAAAAATCATTAAGATTCTAAAACCTCAGTTTTACCCACTAACATGAGGGAAATCAAAATTCCCATTAATCCAGCAATTAACCAGGCTATTCCTGCCATTAAATCTGCCATGTATAGGGTGTAGGCCCCGATTCCCAGTAAAATAAGGGCACATAATAGGGTCATCATCTTCCTTACTTTCACTGCCGTAAGGGGACGTCCCAGCTGGGGGGATATTGATAGAAAAATCACTCCCAAAATGATCCAGATTATACCCTGCGACATCTGACCCATATAAACATTATAAGCTCCAATAATGAGGAGAACTACTGATCCAACATATAGGATAATTTTTTGGTGGTTCATAAATTAACTTCCTTCCCAATTCCAATACAATCTGTGTACATAATGGTAATTCCTTGACACTTTATAACCATTCGGTGGGTTTTAAGTATATTTAATTATTTCCTTTGTTCAGGGATGGATAATGATTATAACCGCAGCAACCAATAATTCATTATATCCGTATTACTGTTGGGAAAATACTCCGGAGATAAAATGGAGGATTATTATATTTACACGGTGATAACATGAATACAGAGGAGATAATAGCTTTAGACAAAGAATATGTAATGCAAACTTATGGTCGGCAGCCTCTGGCCCTTAAAGAGGGTAAGGGAGCTGTGGTGTGGGATGTGGAAGGTCGCCCCTACATTGACTGTGTGGCGGGAATTGCCGTGAACAACGTAGGACACGCCCACCCCAATGTAGCCGAGGCCATAAGCAAGCAAGCCCATAAGTTAATCCACACATCCAATATTTACTACACCGAGGAGCAGGTCCGCCTGGCCGAACTCCTGGTTAAAGTTTCTCCCCACCAGAAGGCCTTTTTCTGCAACAGTGGAGCAGAAGCCAATGAGGGAGCCATTAAACTGGCCCGCAAGTACACGGGCAAAGGTGAGATCATTGCCATGGAGAACAGTTTCCACGGACGGACCATCACCACCATAACTGCCACTGGCCAGCACAAGTACAAGAAGAACTTCGGACCACTTACTCCTGGTTTTAAACATGTACCTTTCGGTGATGTGGAGGCAGTGGCCGAGGCCATCACTGATGAAACTGCAGCAGTACTGGTAGAACCAATCCAGGGAGAAGGTGGAATTATAATTCCCCCCGAAGGATACCTGGAGGAATTGAAGAAAGTGTGTCATGAAAACGGCGTGTTGCTCATATTCGACGAAGTGCAGACCGGATTTGGACGTACCGGGGAAATGTTTGCCTCACAGACCTTTAAAGTGGCCCCGGATATTACCACCCTGGCCAAGGCCATAGCCGGAGGATTCCCCATGGGGGCTGTCCTGGCCAGTGAAGAGGTGGGTAATGCATTTGAACCGGGTGACCATGCTGCCACCTTTGGAGGGGGCCCCTTGGCCTGTGCAGCAGCTCTGGCTTCAATTCAAACCATACTGGATGAAGGACTCCTGGCCCAATCACGGAGCCATGGTGAATGTTTTAAAACCCAGTTGAAAGACCTCTTCCAGGAGTACGGAATGGTAGAAGATGTACGGGGTAAGGGAATGATGCTGGGAATGGAAATGGGCATGCCCTGTGCCAATATGGTTGACGAGATGCGCCATCAGGGAGTGCTGGTGAACTGTACCGCGGGAAATGTTCTTCGATTTGTCCCACCCCTGGTAATCACCACCGAACAGATCAACGAAGTGACTGACTCCCTGGATGAAGTTTTAAGAAGAATTGCAGACTGAATGTCTGATCTTCTCCTTTTTTAGTGGTACTCATACCTGGTAAATGATCAAGGGGTGGTTAACTAAATCCAGGACAAGAGTTATATGCAGTTAAATTGATATATTTAATGTTTACTTCTTTTCGGAGGGATCATTTATGAAATTACACTTCAAGACCAATGAAAAAGGCAATCTGGACATCGGTGGTGCTGATGCTCTGGAGCTTGCCCAAAAATACGGAACACCCCTTTACGTTACCGATGAAACGAGGGTGAGGAATAATTATCAAAGGGTTTATCAAGCTTTCAGTAAAGAGTACGATGATTTTAAAATATTCTACGCAGCCAAGGCCAACACCAGCCTGGCCATGATGAGAGTATTAGAACAGGAAGGAAGCTGTATTGATGCTGTATCTCCCGGTGAAATCTACACTGCGCTAACGGCCGGTTTTCAACCCGAGAGGATCCTCTACACTGGGAACAATGTAACCAGCGAAGAACTGAAATTTGCAGTGGATGCCGGAGTTCGCCTGAACCTGGACAGTACATCCATGTTAGAACGCCTGGCCAAAATTCCCGGGGCAGAAGGAATGGAAATTTCATTCCGGGTAAATCCCATGGTGGGTGCCGGACACCACGACCACTGCATAACTGGTGGAGAACTATCCAAGTTTGGTATAATGGAACAGGAAGCAGTGGAAGTCTACCAGAAAGCCCAGGATTTGGGTTTCAAACCAGTGGGTATTCACACCCATATCGGTTCCGGCATTCTGGACCCCGAACCATTCAAACTCGCAGTACAGGTTCTCATGGATGTTGCGGGTAGGGTACACCAGGAAGCAGGAGTTACCTTCGAATTCATTGATTTCGGTGGAGGACTGGGAATACCTTACACTCCAGAAGAGGGATTACTGGATATTGAAAAATTCGCACAAGAAATTGTGGCCCTATACCAGAATAAACTCGCCGAACACGATATGGGTAACCCTACCATGTGTATAGAACCCGGTCGTTACATTGTGGGAGATGCATCTTATCTCTTAACTCAGGTAAACACAGTTAAACAGAGTTATCGGAAATTTATAGGAGTTAACGCCGGATTTAACACTTTACTGCGACCTACCATGTACGGTTCCTACCACCACATCCTGGTGGCAGATAAACCCGAAGCAAAACCCGTGGAAACAATGGATGTGGCGGGAAATGTATGTGAATCAGGAGATCTCTTCGCCCGCGACCGGCCACTGCCTGAAATCAAAGAAGGGGATATCCTGGCTATTATGAATGCCGGTGCCTATGCTTTCAGCATGGCCAGCCAGTACAATTCCCGGCCAATGCCCGCCGAAATTATGGTATGTAATGGTGATATAGACGTTATCAGGGAACGTGAAAACTTCGCAGACCTTTTCAGAAAACAGAACATTCCCTTGAGGCTATTAAAATGAGTGAAAGAAAAATTTTATTATTTCATAAAATGCACGGACTAGGAAACGATTATGTAGTGATTGATGAATCCGTCGAGGAAATAATTCCCGAAGAGAAAAAGGGAGAAATTTCCGCGGAACTTTGCACCAGAGGATTTTCTGTAGGTGCAGACGGAGTTATATTCGTGGTTAAATCCACTAAAGCAGACATAAGATTCCGTATATTTAACAGTGACGGTAGCGAAGCAGAAATGTGCGGTAATGGAATCCGTTGCTTTGGCAAATACGTTTATGAAAACGATGTCCTGAAACAGAAACAGATGAGTGTGGAAACTCTGGGTGGAACCAAAGAGCTGACGCTACATGTTGAAAATGGTACGGTGAAATCCATACGGGTAGACATGGGAACTGCCACCTTCAAAACCAGGGAAGTGCCTATGGCTAGTGATAAAGAGGAATTCATTGATCAGGAGTTACTAGTTGAGGGTGAACCATTGAAGCTCACCGCCGTCAACGTGGGGAACCCCCATGCCATTGTATTCACCGATGACTTGGAAGATGTGGCCCTGGACCATATGGGCCCTCTCCTGGAGAATCATGATGCATTCCCTGAAAGGACCAATGTGCACTTTGTAGGGGTGTTAAGCCCACAAGAAGTAGAAATGCTAACCTGGGAAAGAGGTGCTGGTTTCACCATGGCTTGCGGTACCGGAGCCACTGGTACGGTTATTTCTGGATACAAACTAGGCTTACTCAACAAGGAGGTCCTGGTTCACCTGCCAGGGGGAGACCTGCAGATAACCGTGTATGAAAAAGATGGGAATCTGGGTGCTTTCATGGAAGGGGATGCAGTTAGTGTCTTTGAAGGTATAATGGAAGTGGAATTTTAATAAAGCACATTCCCCTTTCCTTCATTTTCCCTTCTATCTTTCTTTCTTTTTTTGAATTAAAAAAAATGTATTGGCGGAATTTGAAACCATTTATTATTCAAAAAAACACGATTTTTATGGGTTAAAAAATATTTTTAGGATTTTAATTCATCCAAGACTTCTTTCAGAACTATGGCACTATTGTGTTCCGTGTTGCCTGACGTATAAACCAGAGTAACTGTTTCTTTTTCCCTTTCCAAGTCCAGTATCTGATTTAAAAACTCAGATTTATCCATTAATTCTTCCCTGTATTTAGTTTTGAATTCTTCCCATCTTTGGGAATTTTGAGTAAGCCACCGGCGCAGATCATGGCTGGGGGCTATATCTTTTAGCCATGCATCCATTTTTAAACGTTGTTTTGACACTCCACGAGGCCATACTCGATCAACCATTATCCTGTACCCATCCTTCTGGGCAGGTGACTGATAAGCTCTTTTTATGCGAATCATTTTACATCACTAACATTAATCTGTTGCACATGGTACATTATACTATTGGAAAATTGATGGAAATGACCAATCTTAATGTCAATTATCATTTTAGTGGATTATTTTCATACAGCCTGTGGTTTTTAAAGTGAACAACCATTTTTTCCCAGAATAAGAAAAAATGAAGTTATTTTATTAAATTTTATGAGTAAAGAGGATTTATTAGTTAGGAATCTTACTATTTTTGAAAAACTAAAAACTGAATAAAAAAAGGTGGCCCTATAGTAAAGGAGGGTGTTTTTATTTGGTATGATAAATACATTCCCGTCTTAATTTAAGTAGCTCCTTCTTTTTATCCTCGAGGTCTTCCACTTTTTCCATGATTGAGGGGAGCTTACCCTCTATGCATTGGACAGTGTTGTCCTGATGAATCCAGGTACACTGGTCGCAACTCCATACTTTCTTTTCTTTTATCCAGTGCCCTCCGGTAGATGGATCTCCACAGGGATAGAATGGACAGTAGCAAAATGTACAATTTTGGGGGTGCTGGTGGCAGGGATAATATTCACAACCCCGGTTAGGTCCTTTATTTCCCTCCCCAGCTAGATATTTCTGGTAAAATTCTTCAGCAAGAGGGTGGGTGGAATGGGGAAGTACATATCCCCGGGGCGTTACCATTTTACCATCATCCACATAGGTAAAGGTGTTTCCCACCAGTAAAGTGGTGTTCATGTCCACTTCTTCTTCAATCAATTCCCCTAAAGATACTATCCTAACTTCAGATCCCTTATCACTGGTTTTAACTATTCCCACTGGTGTTTGGAGATTTCTGATCCTGCGGAGTATCTTTAAAGCTTCATTTAAGGGTTTAGTTCTCCGTTTACTCCTGGGGTTGTAAAAGGCGATAATAAAATCAGCGGCGGCAGCTGCCCGAACCTTCCTTTTAATTTCCGAGAGGGGTGTGAGTATGTCACTGAGACTTATAACTGCAAAATCATGTAAAGGCGCTCCTAATAGGGCTGCAGAATAATTGACAGCAGTAACTCCGGGAATTACCTCCACCTTTACATCAGAATATTTTCCCCGGACCTGGTGGATTACATTGGCCATTCCATAAACCCCAGGATCACCACTGCTTATAACCGCCACATGATAGCCTTTTTTAGAATAATCAATGGCTAATTCTGCCCGGTCTACTTCCTGACCCATGCCTTTAGAGATGATCTTTTTACCTTCCAGGAGATCCTTGATCTGCCGGGTGTAACCCCCGTATCCAATTATCACGTCTGATTTTTCCAGGGCTTTGAGTGCCCTTAAGGTCATATCTTCCCGGCGTGGCCCAATACCAATAATTCTTATCATTTGTTTCACCAGTTAACCATAAATTCCCTAATCAACTGTTATACAGTACGCGTGTGGCAGTTATGACAATGGAATTTACATCAATCTGAACTCCCTTATTCTTAGGAGTGCCCACGGCAGTGGCGGTTATACTGTAAGTTTCGTTGGATTTAATTACAATTGGGCCACTAGAAGCGTTTCCAGTTGTTCCTCCAGTCTGCGAGTCCTTGTATCCCATGGCGGTAAGGTTCACAGTGATGGTGTCTGCACTGGTATCCTGATAGGTGGTGGCCTTCAAACTCTGCAAGTTAATTCCATCAATGCCGGTCTTGGCCTTCAGGGCATCGACCACTTCATTCTCATTAAGGATGGTAATATCCTTCTGGGTGGCAATTTTAGGACCTAGGTTAAGCAGTGAAGTAACACCGTTTATTTGCATTTCAATCAGATCAGCAGGGTTTGGCGCCTGTTGGGTTACAATAGTATACGACGCAAAGAGACCTGCCTCGAAAAATACAACAAAGAAAATTAGAAATAAGATTATCTTAACTGCTCTGGACAATAATATCACCTTGAATTATGGATTTGTTTTTAATACGGTTATTGTGTGAAAGTTGATTTTAATAAAGGTTTTTTGGTAAAAACCCCTATAATGGATTTATATCATGAATCTACAATTGAATTATAATCCTTAGGAACATCCGTAAGGATATATAAATTACCAATCAATCTGAATAAATAAAACACATTATCTCATAAACTGTTAGTACTATTATCAGTTCACCTCACCATATTAAATGTTTTCTCCTAATTGTTTTTTGTCCATACTGTCATCTATTAAATTAATTAAAACATAGATCTGTAAACTAAGTATGAGAAAATAAACTACGGAAACATGGACAAAAACATTAAGGAAGGGTTTGTAACAGAATATCGAGGATAATACCATGTTAGGATATTTTTATTTACATTAAAACCTTTATTAAATATTAAAATCAATATTAACTTGTGAACTGATATTTACCATGTAAGAGACAGAATTATGTTTGGGATGACTAAAAAGCAGTTCTTGAAAAAAAGTAAGAATTGTTTGAAGGATACCGGAATTCAGCTACTTTTAGTAAGGAAAATTATTTACCAAGAACAGAACGGTAAAATTGGTTACAGGGAAGCATACCAGAAACTGGATAAGATTCGTGAGAATATGGAAACTATATTCTTTAAATACGAAGACTTGAAACCCCCTTCAAAATGCAGTTCACTCCATATTGAAATCCTAAATACGTTAATAATTCTTCAGGAAACTTTAGTTGCCAATTCTGAATATCTAACCTTATCAGAAAAAGGTTCAAAACCGGAAGCTCTCCGAGAATTAGAAAAATCCCAGGAAAAACTGGAAAACTTCCGGAAGAAATTCCAGGAAGTGGGTCAAAAAGTTGATGTATATCTACAATAACGTGATATTATAACATGTTTTATGTGGTCATTGGCTCTTGCAAAATTGATTCATACAAGAGTAAAGAATGAGTTAAATCTCGGGAAAAGTAAATAAAAGCAGGATAATGGTATAATAAACCTTAAAATCCTTATATTAAAGCCAAACCACTAAAAATGTAATCTGGAGTAGTCCATGACTGATAATATAATAAATAAATTTGTTGATGCGGAAATATTACTAGATGAGTCCGCTTATCAAAAGATAAAAAATTACAATGACTCCGCTTACCTAGTGGACTCTTTAATCAAACACATGACCACTTCTTCACCGGAAATGATGGTTCTCACCGGAAAAGTAGTGGAAGATTACTTGGAACGAACCAGTCCCGATATTCTAAAAACCGCCTACCTTAATGACCCCAAATCCCAAATGAAACTGGTCCCCCAGGACTATGATTTCCAGATTTTGAAAGATGCCAGTAACAAGTCCTACACCAACGGGGAAATCAGGGATCTTTCCAGTTATTTCCGGAGCAGATATCACAAATTAAGGGATCTTTTAACTTACAAACGAGAACTTAAAGATAGTACTTCTATTAAAGAGGCTATGAGTCGTGATGATGTGGTTAACATTGTGGGAATGGTTAACGATATACGTTACACTAAAAACAACCATAAACTCATTGAAGTGGAAGATGAAACTGGTAGTGCTACCGTACTTATTCACAATGAGAATCACGAAGTCTTTGAACATGCCGAAAGAATAGTTAAAGACGAAGTAATTGGGGTGCTGGGTAGTAGAAAAGGAACTCTGGTTATGGCCAACGAAATAGTAAATCCCGGAGTGCCCCGTATCGATGAGAAACCCATGGATTTTGCCACAGTATTCATCAGCGATATACATATAGGAAGCTCCACATTCCTTGATGGTGCTTTTAAACGATTCATTGAATGGATAAATGGAGATTTCGGCGATGAACAACAGCGGGAAATAGCAAACAATGTGAAATATGTGGTGGTTGCCGGAGATATAGTGGATGGGATTGGTGTTTACCCCCATCAGGATAAAGAGTTAACTATAAAGGACATCCATGAACAGTATGAAGAAGCAGCCCGATATTTCGGGGATATCCCCAATGTTAAAATAGTAGTGGCCCCTGGAAACCACGACGCCAGTCGCCTGGCAGAACCACAACCCGCAATACCTGAAGATTATGCTAAGGGACTCTATGAACTGAAAAATTTGGAATTCGTGAGTAATCCGGCTATGGTAAGCTTGGATGGGATTAAAGTGCTAATATACCACGGTCGTAGCTTCGATGACATGGCCATGACAGTTAAAGGGATGAGTCACCAGCAATCGGATCTTATCATGAAAGAACTCCTGGAAAAACGACATTTAGCACCTATATATGGGGAGAGAACTCCCTTGGCCTCTGAAATTGAAGACCATTTGGTTATTGAAGAAATTCCCGATGTTTTACACACCGGACACGTGCATATTAACAGTTACAAAAGGCACAAAGGAGTGCATCTTATAAACAGTGGAACTTTCCAGTCCCAAACTGAGTTTCAGAAGATATACAACATCGTGCCCACCTGTGCTCAGGTTCCAGTTATCAACAAAGGCAGCCTGAAGATGCTGGACTTCAATTAAATTCTGGAAGAATGGATAGAAGGGAAGTTAATAAATTACAGGAGAATAATTTAATGATTCAAAATCCTTTAACCAAGGAAATATGTGAAATCGCCCATTACCTTTACAGTAAGGGACTGGCCCCTGGAAAATCAGGAAATATTAGCGTCCGTTTCCAGGATACCGTAGCCATAACCCCCAGTGGTGTTTCATTGGGGCAACTTAATGAAGATGAGATTGTTTTAACTGATATGGATGGACAAGTAATGGCTGGTGGTGACAATCCCTCATCAGAACTACAACTACACTTGGAAGTTTACAAAAACAAAGAAAAAACTGCAGGGATAGTTCACACCCATTCATCATACGCCACGGGCTTTGCCATGTCTGGACAAAAAATTGAACGATTAGAAGGTTTTGGCGAAAAATCCAAACCATTTTTAAAAATGGTGGATTATAAACCCCCTGGGACCATAGAATTAGCTAAACTGGTGGGTGAAGGTCTTAAATATGAAGACGTGGTTATTTTAGAAAACCACGGGGTGGTGGCTACGGGGGAAGACCTTAATGAAGCTGCACTGCTAGCCGAGTTCGTGGAAGAAACTGCCAAAACCCAATTTGTAGCCAGAGTTTTGAGTAAAATAGAATTTTAAGTTTAGGTTAAATGGGAGAAACCAGGATTTTATAAAAAGTAGTCCTTTAAATCCTGGATATTAAATTTAATTTAGACTAAAAAGAAATTGATTTTATTTTTATTAATTTTTATTCGCGTACGGATTCTAATTCACTTAAAACATTCCATATAAGGGTTCTGGCATGAATGGGGATGTTGGGGTCATTGCTTATTTCATCTAAAATAGATATAACTGTGCTGGCTCTAACAGTTGGTTCATCATCATCCTGTGATAGTAAGTTCTTGGATTCTTCAGCGGCCCGTCTAATATTTCGGGGCACACTTGTATCTCCCATAATGTGTTTTAAAATCTGATTACAACGTTCAAATGCTTCTGTACTCATAATAGCGCCTCCATAGGTCAATTGTGTTTAATGATTTAGTGTGCTTAAAATGGTAATTCATAAAAAGCCTTATCCAAGTTTCTTTATATCTTGGGCTTTAAAAATCTTTTGGTGGGAGGAATTTAGAATCCTGCTGAAAACTGTGTAAATCCAATTAGATGCATATTTTTTCCTTAAAACGTGTTTAAAAAAATTAATTCAGGGTTTTAATCACTACCGCGGGACACTGCAATGGCAACTGTAACCCCGTTGTAAGCTGTTTTTCTCAAGAGGAGGTGTGAACCATTCCCCGCAGTGATTAGAGATGCCGGCTCACATACTCCCTGTACACCAAATTCACGTTGCACCAGTGGTGATGGAGTGCAGTCCGCATGTTCAAACTGGGCAATTTCTTGGAGGGGGACTATGTTAAGAGGTAAATCAGATTTTGCTGCGGTTTCCAAAATACCAGTTTCATCTTTCTTAACTTCGGCAGTTGCCAGGGTATCCAACCTTTCCAAAGGCAGGTGAAGATGTTGAAGAGCAGATCTTAGGGCAAAAAAGACTTGATCTCCAGTTACACCTTTTTTACTACCTAAACCAGCCACCAACTGGAGGGGATGTAAATCTAAAGTTTTTTCTGATTCTATTCCAGCTCCTGAAGTTTTTTCTGACTCTCGTTTTGATTCGTTAGATACGTTTAATTCCCGGGATAAAACTGCTCTTATGAATGATTCCTCCCATATATGGAGTTTATAAGACATGCACACTAAGGGATGGTTTTCTAAGAATCTGAAGCTGGGAGGAATATGCAGATCAACCTTAGTATCCTCAGCAATCAGCTGGTTTACATCTTTAATAAGTTGAGGTTGTTTAATGTCAAGCCAATACTGCCTGGCCAGTGAATCGATACCAATTCTACCTTTTAAATCTGTTGAAGTGGTTATAACTGGAACAGCTCCAATTATTCCGGCAACCTTAATTGATAACTGATTGCCTCCCCCCAAATGCCCGGATAATAAGCTAATAACATGTTTCCTGTTTTCAGATATTACTAGGACAGCTGGATCTGATAGTTTGGATATTATAAGGGGACACACAGTCCTAACCACAATCCCGGTGGCCATTATTGCAATCCAGCAGTCATAATCATTGAATAAATCACGGAAGGTTTCATTCACATTTTTATGGAATAAATCCACCTTCAAAACAGTGGGATCATTATTCAAGTCTAATTCCAGGTCACTGGCGATTTTTTTCCCTTGTTCAGTCACGCTTATAATTGCAATTCTCATATAATCACGTCAAACAGTTTATAGGATAAAGATGAGGAAGTTGTTAGATATACTGATTTTTCTATGGCTAGGCCATGGGTAGTTTTTCAGTTTTCTCTTATGATGATGTTTCGTTTAAATTATGTTATATGTGCTGGTATTGTCTAGTAGTGCCAGTATTTGATATTCATTTAATATTCCTTTATCGAATTATTTAATAAAAAATTTAACAAAAAACAATGAAAATGAGAGTTAACATTCCCATACACATTAAAAAGGTGACTGCAACTATTTTTGCTAATTTTATGGCTTTTTTTATCATTTCTGGTTTTAAATCGTTTTTAGAATGTCCTAAAGTGTACACTCCTGGTTTTATCAGTTGAACTCCCAGTGCGCCAGCTGCTGCTGCCATGGAGTATCCAGAATTAGGACTGGGGGTATTTCGGGCATCAGTTTCCATGACTCTCCAGGCACATTTGTAATCAAGGCCAAGGATGCTGGCTGATAAAACCACTAAAAAACCAGTGCCCCTGGCCGGTACATAGTTCAATAGATCATCTAAACGGGCAGAAAACCATCCAATATTAAGGTTCTGGGGGTCTTTATAACCAACCATGGCATCTAAGGTATTTACCACCCGGTAAGAAACACCAGCCAGCACGCATAATAGAACTGGAAATTGATATCCAGTAAACAGGGATCCTCCCGGCCACCAGGTTGTTGGGTTAATGTTTAACCAAGTCAACCCCAGGATTCCCAAAAAACCAAATAGAAATATGTAGAGTAGGGGGCTTACAATTGAATCGGTGATATTTTCAGTGAGAGTTTCGATTGCCGCGGATATAACTTCTTTTTCAGATAGCTGGGATGTATCACGGCTTACCAATAAAGAAATATATTTCCTACCCGTTTCCAAATCTTTATTTAAACTTTTATACACCGAATTAACTGAACTAATAAGAGATTTTATTGCAAAAGTTGATGATAGGAGGATTGAAGCCACTAGGATGTATAATACAGGGTTAATGGAAGATAATGTCAAAATTATCAGGAAGATTAAGTTAAAAACAATAATCAATAGGGCGGCCATTATAAATCCATTTAATCTGCTTTTATTCCTGTGAGTAGTAGTTAAGAAGGTTTTGATTTTGTAAATTCCTTTACCCATCCAGACCACAGGGTGGATGGAAGAAGGTAACTCCCCTACAGTTAAATCAATTAGAACACTGATGAAAATCACGATTAACAATTCAGTTCCCATTGCTTTTCCTCATTTAAATAGATTGAAAATTTTAAAACAGGTTAAAGGTATATTTTGGGCTTTTAGTTATTATCCTTTTTCCACGGGGGCCAGATAATCTAGAAAGGAAAGTACATTCAAATAAAATAAACAATCCAAAAAGATAAAAACATATTTATTGTAATTCAATCTTATTTTATGTCCTTATTATCCCTCCTATTTTTTAGTTTAATGCCAATAAACCACATAAATTAATTCATGGGGGATTCGAGGGGATTATATTAAATTAAAATCATTCAAAGCAGGGAAAGGTATTCATTAATCCATTAAAATCAGCACCACAGTGAGTAAGACACTGATTTCAAGTGTAAAAATTATTCAGGATGGGCCTTGAAATGAAAAACAGAATAGTTAGTGGTAAATAACATAGAAGGGGTGAAAAAATTATGGAAAAACAAAAAATAAAGGAGTAAGACATTGGTTTCAAGTGTAAAAATTTAAGGGAAGGAAATAACTCACCAGTGAGAGATTAACTTCAAGTGTAATAACCAATGAAAATGAGTTGAAAATAAATAAAACATACATTTCAAGTGTATTTTTTATACGTTTTTTAATTTTATTTAGAATGAAATAGTTGAATGTGAATAATTAGGATTGTGAGAGATCAATTTCAAGTGTAAAAAATAGAAATTTCTAGTGAAAAATAATAATTTACAAATAAAATATACTAAAAAAGTAATTTTTTATTTTTATTTTTTATCTTAAAATGAATTAATTAAATAGATTTTTTTATAATTTTTATATCACTAAAAAAACTTTTTTAAAAGTTATTAATTAAATTAAACAGATAAAATAAAGTTTTTTTCAAAAAAAAATTTAGATAATGTCTAATAACTAAAAAGAAAGCTTAAAAAATTTCCTTTTTTACAAGGTATTATATTATAGAATACTTATTTTTTTATTCTAAAAATTGATAATAGCTATTTTTATTAATTATTTTCCTGTTAAAATTGATTTTATATTTTTTTTAATAATAAAAAATTATAATTTATCTTTGTTTAGTTTTTAATCTAATAAAATATTTTTTTTAAATTTTTTATTACTTAGATCCTTTCTACCTGTGTTTTTTTACAGTTGAAATCAATCTCTCTTTCTATCCTTTTCATTTTTCACTAATTTTTTACACTTGAAATGTACCTCTCACCAAACTTTTTGAAAGTGTGTCATTTTTTACACTTGAAACTGATCTCTTTCATCGAATTTTTGTGAGGTAATTGTTCTTTTTTTACACTTGAAACCTACCTCTCACCATAACCATTAATATAGGATTAGTTACTTACACTTGAAACGCACCTTCACTTCTTAGATATGCAATTTTACACTTGAAACCCACCTCACCCCGGGTGTGTTTAATTGCTTTATGAAGTGTAGACTGTAAATTCATCACTCACATGTTGATAACTTCCACAAAATTTGGTAGATATCTATTTATAAGTGTATAATTTAAGTTGGGCGGAATGGGCTTTGTTAGTTTGGGGTATTCTAATATTAAAGTCCTAACCTGTGTTTATGCAGGTAATCGGTGATGTATGTCATTCAAAATTTGAATTACTGTTTGAATCATTATTAATCTCTGGTGAAAGGTCGGTTTGATCGTTGTCAGGGGTTTGGTCACCGATGCAAACAGTTCTCAATCCTTTTGATTAAAATTGAGAACGAAAATGTATTTTTATAATAAGAAGTGGTATTTATGAATATTTTTGAGGAATTGGGCGGAAAAAATTCGGTATTCAAATGTAAAAAATTTTTAGACCATAGATTTTTACCGGATAATCTTCCTCACCGTGAGGATCAGATTAAATCTGTGGCAAAATATTGGGTTGAAGCATTAAACAATGTTACACCTCCTGATGTTACTGTTTATGGTAAAACTGGAACTGGTAAAACTGCAGTGGCTAAGTTCGCCAAGAAGCAGCTGGACCAGATATCCAAGGAGAAAAACGTTAATATACGAGTAGAATACATTCGTTGCACAGATTTTACCACCGAATATCAAGTTATCGCTCGTTTATGCCAGCAGATGGGTCAGGATGTTCCTTACCGTGGTTGGACCAAGGCTGAAGTGATTAACGCTTTTCGAAACCTGTTCAAGAAAAATGTTTTCGGAAATGACTTGATTTTGATTATCATTCTTGATGAAATTGATATCTTGTTAAAGAACGATGGTGATGGTTTACTTTACACGCTTACCCGAACTGACAATGTTTCCATTGCTTCCATCAGTAACTTTGTTGATTTTAAGCAGTTCATCAAACCACGAGTACGAAGCAGTCTCCGTGATCGTGAGATAGTATTTCCACCTTACAATGCTCAGCAACTGGTGGACATCCTACAGGAACGTTCTAAACTTTCTTTTAATGATGATGTCTTGCATGATGAAGTTATACCTCTCTGTGCCGCACTCGCCGCTAAAGAAGAAGGAGACGCCCGGTATGCTCTGGATTTACTGCGAACCTCCGGTGAACTGGCTGATGAAAAGGGAACGGAAGTGGTTTATGAGGAGTATGTTCGGGAGGCCAAGGACCAGATTGAACACAACAAGGTCACGGATATTGTAATGACACTCCCCAGTCAGCAGCAAAAAGTACTGGAATCGCTCATCTACCTGACCAAACGCAAGGAAGAAATCACCTCCGGTAGACTTTACGACGTATATAAAGACATAACCAAAGGAGATTCTGTGTCATACCGTAGAATTTTTGACTTTATAAACGAACTGGAAATGTTAGGACTTATTTCCACAAAAACAGTCTCCCGAGGTAGAGGTAAAGGAAGAACAAATCTCATCACTCTGCAATGTGATATGGTACTGTTGGAAGATGCTATGTGGAGTGGTTAAAACCTTTTTCTTCCTAAACCCTCTCAAATTTTTAAAAACCTGGATTTTTTGTCAATCCTGAATTTTTTTGTAAAGATTTTATTGTAAATATTAGGATTAATTTACCAATATCCGGTTTAATTTTATTTTAAAATAAAAAATTATAATTTAATAACCTCATTATTTTTTAAAAAGTAATTAAAAGAAATCAATACAATAAAATAAGAAATAAAATTCTCTCCTATTTTTAAACACTTTATATTACTTAAAAATCACTTGATTTTGAATAAATTTTTACTTGTTATCTTATAATCGATTTTAGAAGAGCCATTCGTACTGGAACTCCATAAAATGCCTGTTGGAAATATTTTCCATAGGGGGTGTTGTCTACGTCATGGGAAATCTCATCTACCCTTGGAAGGGGGTGCATTACTATTGCTTCACTACCCTTAAGAAGCTGCGAATCAATAGTGTAGGCTCCTTTGATCTTCAAATATTCCTGTGGATCAGGGAATCTTTCTTTCTGTATTCTGGTCACGTATAAAACATCGGCATAATTTAGAACATCCCGAATATCCTCTGTTTCCTGGACATTGACCCCTGCTGCCGAGAGATCGTGCAGAACTTCTCGGGGCATTTTAAGCTCGGGAGGTGACACAAAACTCATCCTGGCCCCAAACATGGCCAGAGCATAAGAAAGAGAGTGTACAGTTCGCCCATATTTGAGATCACCAATTAAAGCCACGTGCAACTCTTCAATATCCCCCAGTAGACGCTTCATTGTGTATAAATCCAGTAAAGTCTGGGTAGGATGTTGTCCTGCTCCGTCACCAGCATTGATCACAGGAACGTCAACCATTTCAGAAACATAACGTGCAGTACCTTCCATGTTATGGCGTATAACTACAGCATCAGTGTATTCCCCAACGATTCTCACAGTGTCAGTTAAATTCTCACCTTTAACTGCAGAACTGGTTCCAGCCTCGGCAAAACCAACTGTACTCCCCCCCAACCGTTTCATGGCTGTTTCGAATGATAGGCGGGTTCGGGTAGATGCTTCATAAAATAACATTCCCAGGATAGATCCGGAAAGGATACTTGATTTTTCCTGTGAACGGGCAATGGGTTCCATTTCTTCGGCTAATTTAAGAATATATTCAATATCCCCTTTACTAAAATCCTTGATTGAGATTATGTTTTTTAAATTGAAACCCATGGGTATTCACCATCTATTAGTTGTCCACCTGATATTCTTCTTTATCCTTACCTTAACCCCGTAGTTCTATTTTTTATTTTCTATTATAACTTATTCATTATAATTTGTCCCTTAAGATTTAGGGAACTTTTACTTTCAATGGCTTCCCGTACCTAAACTTTCCTTCCAAAGGTTAAATAAGCTGTGTGTCCCGTCATCCGGGTTTTGGGCCGCACACCTTTATCTTTTACTTCAATTTCACGCACTAAACATTCCACACTTTTAATATCAGAGAATTTTCGTTTTTTAAGAATTCGGGTGAGTAGTTTCACCTGGTCAATGTAGGGGGTGTAAGCTGCCAGATAACCCCCTGATTTGAGGGCATCACGGGCCTGCTCCACCACATCCCATGGTTTGGGAAGATCCAGGAACACCAGATCCACATTTTCTTCATCTATCCCATCCACCACATCCTGGCATTTCAGGGTCACATTTTCCAATCCAAATCCCTTGACATTTTTCTCCGCAATTTGGGAGAAATCCTCACGTAATTCATAGGAGTAAACATGGCCAGTTTCCCCCACTAAATTTCCCAGAAAGATGGTGGCAGCACCAGCTCCGGTCCCTGCTTCAACTATCTGCTGGCCACTACCCAGTCCGGTGTAGGCAGCAATGATTCCCAAGTCTTTAGGTAAAATTATGGAACATCTACGGTCCATGAGTTGGATGTAATCGTTAATATTAGCCTCTAATACATGGAATTCCCGGCCCATATGGGTTTTTAACACATCTCCTGGGCTGCTACTGGCAATTTCTTCTTGTTTAATATAACCCTGCTCGGTGTGTAGATCCTCGGTACCAGTCAGGAATTTTTTACCCTTATTATTCATTAAAATTTTCATCAATAATCAATCTCCCAATATAAAATCTCGCCAATGATTTGACAAAATGATTTTCATTACCTTAACTATTCTTTTACATCTATTTTACAACTTAAATTCGAATATTACAGATTAATCAATTATTTTACTAATTGTCCTAATCATTTTACAAGTGAATGGAATATTAATCATTTTTTTCCAGTTTATACTCCATTTTTGGCTTGTTTTTTCCAGTTATGATGGATGTTTCAGTAGCATTCTCAGAATCTGATGGAAAACGGAAGGTATCTGAATATTTAGATTCAATTATCTTCCGAATATTGCGGGCAGTTTTATCCCCAACACCACTTACTTTCTTTAGATCATCAATTGATGCGTTAAAAACACCTTTAACACTATCAAAGGCCTCCAGTAATTTTCGGGCAGTGACTGGTCCCACATTGGGCAGTGACTCTACAATAAAAAGTTGCTGTTCCTGCAATGTAAGTGGTTTCTTTTCAGTTCGCACCTGAATGCCTTTAGAGCCCTTGTAAACTTCTCTACTTGCAATTCTAAGGATCATGGCTGCAGTGTCCTCGGGATCACGGGTGGGGATAATAGGTATGTTAAAATCAACCGTCAAACTGGCCAATGCTCCTCGAATAGCGTTGGGGTGCAATCCACTGCTGTAAAGGTCCCCTCCCTCCAGGATTATCAGTGGTTTGGGGAAGTTTTCCACTAGTTCCTGGGCCTGTTTGTAGATCCTTTTGTCAATTAATGAGCTTACAAAGTCTTTACTACTTTTTCTTTCCACGGCCACGTGGGGACTCACCTGATAATCTCCTACGGGTAAACTTACAGTTTTTACTGTTGCTTCCATATTACTCAATGCTCGAGTAACCCCTGACTTGGCTTCCCTATGATCCACGTAAACTACCAGATTTTTTTCATCTTCTCCCCCTGATGTCCCGGGTTTTAAATCCTCACCCTTCCGATCTAACATCCTAACGTCTGCATCATCGGCGATTAATGGTTTTTCTGGTTGTTTGTATCCATTGGCCAACTGTTTTTTCATTCTCCTTTCACGGTGCATACTGGAATAATAGAAAGATTCATCCCGGGTGTTTTTGGTTATTAACACGATCATGCGTCCTTTAGTGGTCCTACCGGTTCTACCACGCCTCTGGATCATTCTTATCTCCGAAGGAACTGGTTCGTAGAGCACCACTAGGTCCACGCTGGGGATGTCAATTCCCTCTTCAGCCACACTGGTGGAAATCAGAACCTGATAGGTTCTCATCCGGAAAGCTTTAATGATCTCCTTCTGTTCCTTCTGACTGAGACCCTTTTCTTTCTCCCGACTGGCCTGTCCAAAGAATTTAACGGCATTAACACCTTCTTCCTTACATTTATCGTAGATCTGATTCACGGTGTCCCGGTACTGGCTGAAAACAATAACCTGCTCCTGGTCTTCAGAAGCATCCTTAAGGATTTCCAGCAGTTTTCCCAGTTTAGGATGTTCAATACCTTTCTTCTGGGCCTGTCTGGTTAAATTCACGGCTGCTTTGAAATTTTCATCCTTGAATAATCCCTGTGCCGCTTTGGTTTTTTTCTTGGTCATTCTCTGGAAGTATGCATACAAATTACCTATGCCCTGTGTTTCTAAAAGTTCCAGCGAGTGAAGAACACTTAAAACGGCACTAAGCATAGATATTGCTAGCAAACAATCTCGAGGTGGGCTGTTACTCTGAGACAACCTGTTCTGTACCTTTCCTCTAGCCCTCAAAACATCTTTCTTGGTGACCTGTTGGATGGAGCTCAGTACTCCCATTTTCTTTAAGCCCTTAAGACGGTTCTTTAGAGCCACATCCAGATGTTTTTTAATGTCCAACTGTTCCTTCTTCAGGTCTACTCTTACCCATTCCACATCAATGGGGTTGAAATAGGGTTTCACATCGGAGTCATCCTCACTTTTCACCACCACTTCGTTGATGAACAGGTTGTGGCATACTTGATTTATTTTTTCTTCTTCACCACCGGGGGAGGCAGTTAAACCCAGTATTAACTGATTTTTAGCCTGTTTGTTGTAGCGCTGGGCCAGGAACACGTAAGAATAGGATCCGGTTCCACGGTGACATTCATCAAAAATAAGGAGTGAAACATTCTCTAAAGAGTATCTCCCGGCAATTATATCTGACTCGATAGTTTGGGGGGTGGCCACAATTATTTGGGAGTCATACCATCTTTTTTCCCGTTCTTCCACCTTCACGGCCCCGGTTAAACTACTGACGGTGGATTTTAAAAACTCCCGAAAGCTTTCTTCGTGCTGTATTACCAGGGGTTTGGTGGGTGCTAAAAGTAAGATTTTACTGTCTGGATATTTTTCCAGCCTATCTGCTGCAACAAGGGCCGCAACCACAGTTTTTCCCAGGGCAGTGGGGGCCACTATCATGGTGTTTCCCTTTTTAATAACATCAGCAGCCAGTAATTGCTGGTAAAGGCGTGCTTCGATTTTTCCCTGTTCAATTAAAGGGTGTTGTATCCACCGGACCGGTTTTCTTGAATTTTGGGTCTCTTTTTGACGTTTCATTTTGTTATCCCGAAATAATGAAATTTTACTGCTTGATTCCTATTAGAAATGAAAATTTCACATGGTTATTTATTTGGTATTGGTTTAATACAACTTTTTTCCCTATGAAATTTATTGTTTAAAATCGGGGCTACATGACATGGCCAAGGTATGGTTAAGAATAGGCCACTTTTGGTTAGAATAAGTGTGAATTATGGGATATTGCGAGTTGAAAGCTTTAAAGGAAATATTTAAGGCATATCCTCATAACCAGACCCACTATTAAACCAGATAAAACAGCTGCCATTATAATAGGAAGGTTAATAATAAAATACATGAATAAAAACAGTATTAAGGCCCCAGCTAAACCAGTGATCCAGATAACTGACTTTTTATCCAGGTCTCTAAATTTATTTTTTGTATCTACATCTAATTCATAATCTAATTTTACTGATTCCTTATTTTTGAGTTTGCCCCCGCATTCACATGCAAGGTCAAAATCTTCTGGAGATTCACCTTCTTGAAGTTCATAGTAACTCCCACAGTTATCACAAACTAAATATGACATAAATCTCATCTTAGTATTCATTACTAATAAAATGACTCAATATTTGTTACAAATTTTAGATTGACTAAAATAGCCTTAAATTGCCATTAATTTTATTTTCAAAAATATATAACCTGTGAATTTGGAAGAAAATGATTTTGTCTAATAAAAGCCTTGAAGAATGTAAAAATGAGATTTAATAATGATAAAAAGTATTTTAGGGTTTATCTCTCAAAATCCTCATTTTTCTGGTAAATGGTAATGTCTCCATTTTCTTTAATTACATGGTAATCCTTCAGTGCAGGTTTTTTTTCACTCAGGGCGTCGATATAGTATTCGGCACCGGAAGCAGTTAACATGGAGGAGAATTCATTGGTATTTTTAAAATCTTTTAACACACCCCCAATCACCATTTTTTTCATACTCCAGGACACTGCCGGGCTGTAATCAGAGAAAATTACTTTTTCCTGGTAGTGTGGATCGTAATCCTCCAGCCACTGGGTGCAGGGGTCAATGTACTTAATCAAGCAGGTATTGGGAGTATGCCCCATGAAAGTCACGGTCGATGATGTCAAAAATATCAAACCCACCATTGCGTATAACCCCCATGTCTTCCAGGTCTTACTGTTAATTTTTAGCTTATATCTTTCAATTAAAACACTTAAACCCAGAATTATGAAGTAGGCCAGTGCCGGAAGCACGGTAATGAAATAGCGGTCAACTTTCATGGGAATGGAACTATGCATGATGAAAAAGGTTAAAAACCAGCATAGGAATAGTAAATCAATTTTTAAATGACTATTTTTGCCATCGTGGAATATCTTGTAGGTTAAGACGCAGCTTAAAAACAGCAGAATATCCGTGATTATGTAAGATAAATAAAAAAAGCTCACCAGGCTTAAAATTATTAAAAAAACCAAGGCAACTATTTGCACCATGCTTTTTTTATCCCTTTGGTTGACCTTTTCTATTTTATTTTTTAAAATGCTGTAGATGTATATGCCCAGGCCACAGAGGACCAGAACTCCTGTTAGGTAGGATAAGATTGAGGGAACTGCCTGGCTGGGGCTGAATAATTGATAATAACTGCCTTTAACCGGACCTACTCCCATGTAATTTAACAGATTATGCAGATAGTACAGATTATCCGGGTTGTAGGCCACATCTCCCCTACCAATGGACCTCCAGTCAGAGATAGAAGCGTTCATCAGTAATAGGAGATAGGATATGTATTTGGATTTCTGGTAAAGGTAAATCACCAATGGGGTTATTAAGGCCCCTATCACCAATAAATGGGTTAAATGTGTCTTTAAGCCTTTTTCCACAGCACCACCCATGGTCAAGTATAATATCATGGGAAATATTAAAAGGGCAGCAGTGTACCTGGTTAGAACTGCCAGGACAAACAGGGGCAGGGCCAGATATAAATATTTTGAATGTTCCTCTACACCTCTGACCATTAAATAAATAGCCCAAATTGAAAATGAGATGGCCGGAACATCAATAGAACCACTGGCGGCCCAGGAAATTATCAAGGGGAATGAAATATAAATTAAACAACCACATAAACTTTGAATTTCATTAAATCTTTGTTTCAGAAGGAGATAGAAACCGATGACCCCAAATATAAAGAGGACAGCGTCTATAATTATGATAACGTTACTGGACACAAAACCTGCCCGAAATACCAGGGAAGTTAAGAAGGGAATTAAGAAAGGCCCGTGTAATAAATCAGGATTCACCGGTCCCATTCCAGCGTAAAATAGGGCAACATTAAGGTAACTAAATACATCGAAGTAATTGACCCCAATTGATATTTGAACCGCAGAAATATAGATGGCAATGGTCACGGTTACAATGGTTAAAATTATCAGAGGATTTTTAAGCATTTTCCTGATATTTTCAACTAGACCAGCTTTATTCTCCAATATTAATCACCTAAAAATAGAAATATTTACTTCTGGTCTGGCTTTTTAATGGCTATTAAATTCTCCCATTCATCAAATACCACGTCCAGTCCGCACATACTGGGCACGTAGTTAGCAGCTTTAGCAGAATTAACCCCAATAACTTTAAAACCCATATCTTCTATGGGCGCCACCACCATGCAAGTATCACAGACTACATGTCCTCCGGCATTTTCTATGGTCCGGGTGTAACCCATTCTATCGGCGGCAGCTTTAATGGAAATAGATGTGCATATCCATAACTGATTAGTTAATTGTTTACCTTCTAACTTGTTGGCAACTTCTGTTATTTCCTCTAAAGAGGAATGAGGGCATCCTAAACAAACCAGGTCTGGTTTTTGTGATGTGGAAAGCTTTTCACGAGTATTATTCAAATCATTCCGGGTTACAGTTAATTTATCCAATTCATTGACATGTTTTAAAGCTTCCAAGTATTCAGGGGTGATATTTTCCATGTGATAAAGGGCCACTGCTCCGGAAGATGCCAGTGCCGCACCAAGTGCTTTTAATTGGTTTACTTGGGGGGTTATCTGAGTTTTATCCAGTAATCTAAAATAGGGAACTCCGTTTCCCACACTTTTTCCCACCAGATAACCTAGTGCACCGTAATCTGTACCCTTTAATGGAGTTTCAACTTCCACCAGCAGGTTGGGAACTCTCCCCTGGTCCAGGTGGTAGCCGTAGTTGGGCGTTCTACCACATATTGCTGCGGACAATGCTCCGGGGCCACCTTCCCTATTAGTTCTTGCTCCCAGAACTGAATTGGCATAGCAAACTGCGGATGACTCGGACCAGGCAACATGACTGCCTAATGGTGGCACATTACCCACCAAATAGGGGGTACAGGTACAGGTGGTGCTGATCCCCATTCTACGGTAGGCTTCCACGATGAGTAGCTGTTTTTCAGTGAATTCCTGGGGAAAACCAAGTTCTGTACCCTGGTCCAGGTCTACACCTGCGGGGTTGAGGGTGCTGGGGACCACTACCTGGGCTCCTTCCTGGGCCAGTTCTTCCAAGTACTCCAGACCAGCATCACCAATGGTCTTATAGGAGACTCCGGCTATCTGGGCGGAAACAATCTCCACCATTCCATCTGCTCCATATATATCTCCCAGAGCGACCAGTATCTCCATGGATTTCTCCACAGCCGGGCCGTATTCTCCAGAATACATTTTTTCCTCTTCTCGGGTAAGATACATGTAATGCCTCAGTATTTTATGAATTCACTAACAGAATTATCCGATTTAAATAATAATATCAGGGTCTCAGAACATTATTCCCTTATTTTATTTCTATATTTCTGGCAGGAATAATCTTTAAAGGCTCCCTTAATGGTCGTTGATGGTTAACTGACCTGTGAGCCTACAATGTCATTAACCAGGTTTTTGAAGTTTTCCAACTCTTTATAGGGTACCATTGCTCCAGCAGCAATGTTATGTCCTCCACCCGCGCCGTTAAAACTTTTAGCTGCCTGTTCCAGGGCAAAACCCAGGTTGACTCCTTTCTGAGTCATTTCCAGTGTGGTACGTCCCGAAACTTTAACGTCTTGGTGCATGCGGGATAGGGTTATCACTGGTTTTTGGGGATTTAATATCTCTAATTCAATCCCTAATGATGCTAATGTTCCCATTATCTTTTTATTACCTTTATCTTCGGTGTAAAGGTACTGCACATAGTCCATTTCCTGGGAACCTTCCCTGGAGATCCAGCGGATACCTTTGATCAAGGATTCCTGGTATTTGCTCAGATATTCCACTCCTTCGGCAATGGCTGAATCCCGTTCACCCAGACAGATGCTCAGTCCCACGGAGTATTTCTTGTTTTTACCACAGGCATCTAATATTTCGGAGTATTTTTCCAGATTTCGCAGTGCCGGGTTTTCCTGGGGCATGCTGTACACGGTGTCGAATATTTTTGGATTGATCCGGGTCAGGTGTTCAGTGAGGAAGTCCTTCTCCTCGTTGGCCAGGTCGGTGAATTTAATACCGTAGGATATTCCAATTTTTTCTAGGAAGGCCTGACTTTTTTCCAGGTTTCCTGAAATTCCAGGGATGGCTGGCTGAAATGTGTGGGCCAGGGCCTTGTAAAGGGGTTCGGTTTTTGAGGAAATTTTAAGGTCTTCGTGTTCTTCCACAACCCCTGCTTCGGTTGCTTCAGATAAAATGGTCTCGTTCACACCAGTAAAACCATTGGCATACTGCATATCACCAAAAGCACCTACAAGAGCCAGTCCTGCTAATTCAACTTTGTTAAAAGTTTTTACAGTGAGGTAAGTCACTCCCGAGGCACTAACATCTTGGGTCCCGTCCAGTCCGAACAGGTGGGGGTTCACATGCACCACAGTCTCCTCATCATCTCCGGTGCTATCCATGGTCTGGTGGTGGTCGGCGATTATAGACTGGCCATTTAGCCGGCCTATTCTCTCCACATAACCACTCCCCATGTCACAGAAAAAGAAAATTTTGTATTTCTCCTGGGAAAGCCTATCCAGGACTTTGTCCTGGAGACGGGGCACTAAAGTTACATGGAACTTTCCCCCTTCCTGGGAGATGGCATTGCAGATAACACCTGCTGCCGATATACCATCAGAATCATTGTGGGAGATCACTCTCACCACATGGTCCTGATCCAAGTGCTCCTTCAGGAGCACATTTGCTTCTTCAGCTCTATTTAACAAGTAGTGCTGCTTTTTGTGGGTCATATCTCCATCCTTCAGGCAGAACTCCTTCCCGGGTGTAGTACTTTACCAGTCTTCTGATCCTGGATTCTACCAGCTGCAGACCCCTCTTGGTGTGCAGATCCTTAGGGTTTTCCTTAAGGTGGTCCCGGATGTTAACGGCCTTACGGATGAGGTTCATGAGGTCTTCAGGGTATTCTTCACCCTGGTCGTGTTTTTCCAGTACATGGGTTATTTTCATCCCGGTTACTGCTTTAACATCTGGAATTCCGTACTGGTCCCGTAGTATAACTCCGATGACACTGGTTGATTTTCCTTCTTTTCTCAGTTTCAATATGATTTCTTCTATTTCTTCAGTTGAGTATTCAACCCATTCAGGCTTTGCTGCCATAAAATCACCTCTTATATTATATATCTAATTAGCTTTAAAATACTGATTTAAGCTCAAAATGTTCATTAAGCTCCAGACTAAAAGACATCACTTAATGCAAGCTCGTCCGGTCAAAGATTTCATTATTCGCCATTTATATAATTCTTATACCATTGGGCAAAGTTTTCCAGTGAACAGCGACGGTGGGAGAATTCATTCTTCTCTTTCCGGGTGAGTTCACCAAAAGTCTGGCTGTATCCTTCGGGTACAAACAGTGGATCGTAGGCGAAACCATGATCTCCTTTTTCCTGATGGGCTATCTGTCCTCCGACTACACCTAAAAAAGTCTCGGGCTCGGTTTTGGGTGTTGCAAACCCAATCACCGACCTGAACTCGGCGTAACGGTCTTCGACATTGTTCATCAGTTTTAAAATGCCTTGATTGCCCAGGGTGTCCTGCACGTATGATGAATATGTTCCGGGAAACCAGTTAAGAGCTTTTATAAACAGACCGGCATCTTCAACAATGACTGGTCTTCCTAGTCGCCGGGCAGCATCCACTGCACCAAAGCGAGCCACATCTATCAGCTCTCCCTGAATTTCAGGGTATCCCAGGTCTACGTGTTCCACCTCAATATTGAACTGGTGGAATATTCCTTGAGCTTCTTTTACTTTGTGTTGGTTACCGGTTATAAAGGTTATGTATAACGGATCTTCTGATTTGCCCATCGATGCCACCAGTGTTATTTTGGATAATTTATTTGATATTTCACATTATATTGGTTTAACCGAATGTATAAAGCTTACGCCGGCTTTAAAAATATTTATTTAATCTTTATTCTAATCAACTTATTCCGAATTACTGTATTAATACCAACTATAATGAGGGCCCCCACCAACAACAGTAGCATTTATATACTTCTTAGTGTCTTTAAAGAGTGTTAGAGTGATACCACTGACTTCAATGGACTTAAACTGAGTGAAGAATAAGTTGTGTAGAACGTGGAGTATGGTAAAAATTTATTTTTGTTTTAGGTAAGTACAGTAAATTCCTGGAAAAAACATTTCTAAATAGTTTTAATTCCAAAAATTAAACCAAGGACTAAATTCGTTTGGTGTGCATGAATTCCAAATTTAGTAATAAAAAATAAAGAATTAATTATGCATTTAATGGAATATGCTAAATTTCTTAAAGACCAGATTATTCCCAAACAGACATTCCAATCGTTATTTTCTCTAAAATGTGATTTAAAAAAAATTTAAAAAAATTAAGGGTGAAAAAACATGGTAAAAAGCGCCAATAACTTGGATAATGAGAAAAAAGTTTTTAAACCTAATTATATGTTGGTGGAAGAGGCCCACGTAAAGAACTGGGAGGCAGAAATCGAGAAGGGTAAAGATATCGAGAAGTACTGGGCAGAAAAGGCCGAACAATTTGAATGGTTCCAGAAATGGGACCAGGTCCTGGATGAAAGTAATAAACCATTTTACAAGTGGTTCAACAATGGAAAAATCAACCTGGCCTACAATGCCGTGGACCGCTGGATACACACCGATAAACGGAACCAGGTGGCTATCCTCTACGCCAACGAGAGGGGTGACGAGAAGAAGCTCACCTACTACGAGCTCTACCGTGAAGTGAATAAAATGGCCAATGCCCTGAAGAACCTGGGTGTGGAAAAGGGAGACACAGTTTCCATGTACATGCCCATGTGCCCGGAACTTCTGATCTCCATGCTGGCCTGTAACAAGATAGGGGCAATACACAGCGTGGTATACTCCGGATTGAGTGTCGGTGCATTTGTGGAGCGAATGAACGATGCCAAGGCCAAAATCCTGGTAACCGCCGATGGAACCTTCCGCCGAGGAAAAGTCATTGACCTTAAAAAAATCGTGGACGAAGCTATGCTGAAGTGCCACACCATTGAAACCACCATCGTGGTCAAGCACGCTGGAAACCCCATTCACATGTCGGAGTTAAGTGGTAAGGAAATATTTTATGACACACTCCTGGAGGGTGAACCAGACGAATGTCCAGTTGAGGAAATGGACTCAGAAGACCCTTTGTTCATACTTTACACTTCGGGAAGCACAGGGAAACCCAAGGCTGTCCTCCACACCACAGCGGGATATATGGTGGGGGTGGCCACCACTTTAAAAACCATTTTTGACATTCATAACGGTGATTTGTGGTGGTGTACTGGGGATATAGGCTGGATCACTGGCCACAGTTACCTTATCTACGGGCCCCTGCTTCTGGGAACCACCACCCTGGTATATGAAGGAGCCCCTGACTATCCTGATCCTGGGATTTGGTGGAAGATTGTGGAAAAATATGGTGTAACCAAGTTATACACCTCCCCAACCGCTATAAGACATTTAATGCGTTACGGGAATAAGTACCCCACCGTTTACAACCTTTCTTCCTTGAAGATACTGGGTAGTGTGGGTGAACCCATGAATCCGGCCGCCTGGATGTGGCTGTACAAGAACATTGGCCAGGAAAAAACGCCAATTATGGATACGTGGTGGCAGACAGAGACGGGAATGCATATGATTTCCCCGCTGCCGGTTTCCCACCTGAAACCCGGAACACCCACCCTTCCCTTCCCTGGTGTGGACATCGATGTGGTGGATGAAAATGGAAACCCGGTTCCCGTGGGGGAAGATGGTTACGTGGTGGTTAAGAAACCATGGCCGGCCATGTTCCGTACCCTCTATAAAGATGAAGAAAGATTTGTCAATGTCTACTGGAAGGACATACCGGGAGGGGTCTACCGGGCAGGTGATATGGCCCGCAAGGACGAAGATGGCTACATATGGATACAGGGCCGCTCCGATGACGTGCTGAAGATAGCCGGCCACCGGGTTGGAACCTCGGAGGTGGAAGCTGCCTTTTCCTCCCATCCTGCGGTGGCGGAAGCAGCAGTCATTGGTAAATCAGACCCGGTTAAGGGACAGGTTATTAAGGCCTTTGTCATACTCAAAGAAGGGTATAAATTAACCACCAAACTCATCAGTGAATTGCAGCGGCATGTGCGTTACGAACTGGGACCAGTGGCCGTGCTGGGTGACATTGTACAAGTTGATAAGCTACCTAAAACCAGGAGCGGTAAGATCATGCGCCGTGTACTCCGTGCCCGGGAAGAAGGAAAGGATCTGGGAGATTTATCCACCTTAGAAGAGTAAATCTTTAAGTGGATTCATTTAATTACCCGGATATCGTTAATAAACCCCGACCTTGAGTGAAAATTGAAGATTTGATTGATTAATAAATTCAGACCTTCATTTTCACTTAATTGGGGCTGTTAGATGGGTAGATTCTCACAGGGAATCTTTAAAAGAGAATTTTTATAATAAAATAAAAATTAAGGAGATATCATCTTCTATCCTTTAATTAACTTTTATTCTTATATTGTCGTTATCAAGTACCTTTTTATAGGCTTCGGCTTCGATCACGGTTTTCAACTTGGCCAGTGGGATGGATATTCCCCCTGATTCAAGTTTCAATGCTATTTTTTTAATGTCTTCGTATTCTGCTTTTAATGATATGACCTGGTCGTTATCATTTTTGAGATATTTAACTTGTACTTCCAGTTCTAATTGATTATTTTCTGTTTCAACTAATACTTTTCGAGAAATTATTTCAAAAGGGAGTTTAATATGATCTGTATGGAATATTTTCATTCCTAATGTCCCTAATTCCAATGCAAGGAATGCTGAAATATCTTCTAAAGATTTTTCACTAACTTCTACTAAAAAAATATATTCTACACGTCCTTTTTTAGTAATACCATTCAGGACGTGTATATTTTTAGCTCCTCTCTCCATGGTGCGTTCAATAACGTAGGGCAAACCTTCGGTGGGTAGATCGTCCACGGTGATCATCAGCAGCATTTTTTCACCGGGATTAAAGTTCAGCCATTATTTTAATTGCTCGTTTACTGACTTCTTCAGCCCTTGGAATTCCTCCCGGTATTGCTGATGATATGTAGGCACCGGCCACAGCCTTTCTTGCTATTTCACGGGGGGATGCTTTGGTGTTCATTGCTGCAGCAACTGCTGCCGGAACGATGATGTTGATAATGGTGTGGCCACATAACTGTAACTCCACCACTGGAACTGCTGCTAGGGGGATTGCTTCCAATATATCCCTTTTTTTGTTAACCACTGCATCAGGTATTACTTTTTGCGATAAACCGTCAAAAACAATTTTTTCTCCATCAACAGTTACTTCGACCGTGGCGTCGGTATCAAATCCACAATATCTTTTCAGGAAATCATTGGGGCGTCTACGACCACATCCCTGGTAGTTGGTTATCTTTATGTCTATTTTTTTACCCATCATTCCACTGAACAGGGCACTGCAAGCAGTTTCCACGTTGTTTAATTTTTCATCATCCAACATGTGCACGATTTCATCCAGTTCTTTACCTTCTTTTAGTTTATCAAAGGTAAATTTAGCCCTTTCGCTCACGGCTTTTGCCAATCCACCATCAGTGGCCAGTATCATTGCTTTGGTGACGGGTCCCCTTTTAACTTGTTCTGCTTTGCGGGATATGGTGTTGGTGGCTACTTTGGCCAGTTCTGGTTCGATCCAGAATTTTTCTTTAATTTCTCGTATTTTTTCAGCGGCCACTTCCAGGTCACCAGCACTGGATATTAGAACTTTCATGGCCAGTACAGCGTCGGCGGTCATGTGTCCCAGTGGGGGTTGTAATGGCCCACCAGAAAAACCAGCCCCGATTTCAAGGGACTCTTCAAAGGCGGATAACATTTCTTCAAAGGCCATCATACCTATAACTGATGGTCCTCCGATATCTTTAAGTATAACACCTAAATCCCCCACAAGGTGGGCGGTGTCATATTCTTCCCCGGTTCCTCGGATGTGGAGCTTTTCGGGAAGTCCAGCAGCTTCAACTGCACCCAGTCCGGCAACGTAGGCGCTGTTATCTTTGAAAAATTCCCCATATTTTTCCCCTATTTCAGAATCTGGATGGACAATTTCGAGTATTGCTGCAGCTCCAAATATTGCTGCGGTAATTGGGCTTGGTGGCATGCCCACGTTAGCATATGCCTTTAACATTCCTTTGGTCCCTGCGGCAGCACCGTTGCGGGCTATTTCAGGGAAGGCGATGTCTTCTCCCAGGGTACCATGACCATAGAGTGGTCCACCTCCCACCCCCAGGGGCACAATACTTCCATCTATTTTGGTGATTTTGTTTTCGAAAACATCATCATATAAAGCTTTTACTGCTGCGTAGCCGGATATCCTATTGTTTACTTTGGCTGTGGGTATGGCAATGACCCCGCAACGATCCACTCCGGCAATTATCCGGGCCATGGCCCCTAGTTTCCGGTTCCCGGCGGGCACTCCTGCTTGTGCGTTTGTCCCGGCAAAATAACATAGAGCAGCACTTATAAGGGCGGCGTTTGCAGGATCAGCTCCTGCTACTTCGGCGGATTCAATGGCTTTTTTTAAAACATCGTCTATGGGTAAATGCTGAACATTGTGGTCGGTGAGCTTTATTTCTGTCCCTCTTAGAACCTCTTGTGCAATAGAGTTGGCTGCACATATGGCAGCGACATTTAACATCCCATGTCCCTTGGTCAGAGCTTCTATCCGATCGTTGGTCATCATATCTATGTCGGACGTTGAAGCCATAATGGCTGCTATTATCTCTTTTTCCATAGAATCACCGTTAATATATATGGGATGATGTTCTCATATAGTTTTTGATATATATTCATAATAAGAAATTTTAAATTATTATGCAGGTTGATTTTGTAAATCCGGACATAACTTGGCTTAACTCCAAAAAAAATAGGAACATGTTACTTAGAATATATCTTATAACTTGTAACTTATTACTTATAAGTTATAACTTATAATTACAATACTAATGGGAATAAAAAAAACTGCATCAGGTGTAACGGCCCCGCCCTTCTATTTCTTCTATTTTGGCCACTACTGCCCGGTAATCCCGGGCACCCTCATACCCTTTAAGTATATGGTCAAAACATTCCTGGCTGATATCATGGTGAATTCCGTTAATGGCCTTTTTAAACACCAGGAGATCCACACCCTTATCCTCCACCAGGTCGGAAACTTTACCCAATCCAAAGTCTATGAAGACCACGGATTTTCCATCCTCCCCTAATATGAGATTACTGGTGGTAAGATCCCCGTGGATCAGGCCACAATCATGGAGACGGGCCACATTTTCCCCTATAGTCCTGGAGATTGATTGTATTTGGTTTAAATCAAGGTGATCCTCACTGCTGAAAATCTTTTTCACCTCTATGCCCCGGACTTTTTCCATGGTAATGGAGTGTTCCTTAAGATCCACGTCGTAAACCAGGGGAGTTACCACTCCGCAGCGTTTGGCCTCGGCCAGGAGTTTGGCTTCATTTTTGGTCCTTTTTTTCCGCAGATATGCATCGATTTCTTTAATCCGGTAACCCTTAACCACCCTCTTTTTAACCAGGACTTCTTCGTCCAAGTAATGATCGGGATAGATATTGGCCTCGGCACCCTTAGCCAGCAGTTCGGAAGGTAATTTCAGCTTCAGGGGAGATTTTTCTCTCCAGGGAACATCCACCTGATCGGTCCGGAAGCGTTGTTTAACCCGGGTGTCACCAATATCCATTTTTTTAGAGTTCTGGTACATTATTAATCCCAACCAGGCATTCATGGCCCCATTATCCCCACAGTACTTCATTTCAGGCATGAAAAATTCAGCGTAGTGTTCCTGGGCCATGACTTCCAGCATCTCCCGCAGACGCTGGTTGGCAGCCACTCCACCCACCAGGAGGACTTCTGATTTTTTGGAATGGGCCAGGGCCCTTTCAGTTACCTCCACCAGCATGGCAAAGGCAGTTTCCTGCAGGCTGTGGCAAACATCTTCCAGGGCAGCACCAGATTCATATTTACGGATAGCCGCAGTGAGTAATCCCGAGAAAGATAGATCCATACCCTTCACAGTGTAGGGTAATTTCAGGTAGTTATCTGAGGCCAGAGCCAGTTCCTCCACCCGGGGCCCACCAGGGTGTCCCAGACCCACTGTACGGGCGAACTGATCCAGGCAGTTACCAATGGCAATGTCCAGGGTCTCTCCAAATATCTGATAGCGACCGGCATCGAAGGCCGTCACCTGGGTGTTTCCCCCACTCACGTAGAGGGTCAGGGGGTCCTGGCACCCCGTGGTCAGTCTTCCAATCTCTATGTGGCCTATGCAATGGTTAACGCCCACAATGGGCACATCCAGAGAAAGAGCCAGGCTCCGGGCGGCAGTGGCCACCGTTCGCAGTGCTGGTCCCAGGCCCGGGCCACGGGCAAAAGCCACCATATCCAGATCTTCCAGACTCAAATTGGCTTCATCCAGGGATTTTTTTATGAGAGGAACCAGGTTTTCGGCATGGTGTTGGGCTGCTTCCCGGGGGTGAATTCCTCCCTTCTCCGGAAGAAGAGCCCGGCCTTGCAGGGCCAGTACATGACCATCGGAGTCTACAATTCCCACACCAGTTTTTTCGGCTGTTCCCTCTAAACCTATACATATCACGTACATCACACTCTAAAAAAACCATGAAAGTGACTTAGATTAGGTTATTTTTTTCCCTTCGGTTTATGATAGGGATCATAAACCCTAGTCCTTCACACAGTCATTAAATATTCTTTTTATCTCTTTTCTTTTAGTTTATTTCTTTAGCCCTATTCCCTTTCAATGTCAGGTGAAATTTATTTTATATAGCACTTCACCCTATTTTATAGTCAAACATAATTTTTAAAATTGATACTTTACCTTTAATTTTCCAAGAGGAATTGATATGGATAAATCTGTAAAATGTTATGGATCACGCGATGCACTCTACCAGCTACAGGATAAGGATTCATTGTTTTTATGCGTTATTGCCACCACCTTAACTTCCAGAATACCAGGAATCACCGGTGCAGGAGCATCACCAGAATTAACTGATTACACTCCTGCCGCAGATGTTGAATTAATAGTCCATGGTGCACCAAAGTGCCTTCCGGAAATTCCCCAAACAGTGGTAGGGGATGAAGCAGCTCCCACACCAGCAGTGATTACCAAAGCTTCCCTTGAAATAGCGGATATTCCTTTCCTGGTTGCTAATGCTGGTTCAGTAGTTAAACCATCTCTTCCCTACGTGAATATCAACGATAAACAGGGAGGGGACATTGCCACTGGAAATGCAGTTGAAGATCCGGAAGATATATTTAACAAGGGGAAATTATTGGGTAAAACCCTTTCCAAGTTTACGGATCACCTGATAATTGGTGAAAGTACTCCCGCAGGCACCACCACAGCCCTGGGGGTTCTGGCTGCCATGGGATATGATGCATGGGGAAAGGTAAGTGGAAGCACCCCGGAAAACCCCCACACCTTAAAGCGTCAAACAGTGGAAAAAGGACTGGAAACCGCTGGATTGAATGATAGTATCCCTCTGGATCCATTCCATGCCGTTAAGATAGTAGGCGACCCTATGATCCCTGCAGTGGCTGGAATTGCCGCCGGCAGTACCGTACCCGTAACCCTGGCTGGTGGCACCCAGATGACAGCGGTCTGCGCCTTGCTTAAAGAAGCGGTTAAAGACTTTGATTTCGACAAGATTTCCATTGCCACCACTATCTTCGTGGCCACTGATGAAACTGCCGATATTAACTACATAGCCCGGCAGATTGGACCAATAAACATCATTGCCGTGGATCCAGGTTTTGAGAAATCAGAAAATAGGGGACTGCAGAAATACACCAAAGGAGCGGTGAAGGAAGGTGCCGGTGCGGGAGGGGCCATGTTAGCTGCCCAGCTTAAAGGGGTTTCCATTGATGAGGTACGGAACAAAACCGAGGAACTGTGCCGGGAGATCTTCAAAAACTAATTGTTTTTATTATAAGGCTAGGAAAATTATTGGGTCTTAGGGAAAATATTGGGTTTATTAAGGAAGTTATTGGTTTATTAGAGAACGTATTGGGTTAACAAAATCATTAGGGGGAAAAAATGAAAAATAACGAGAAAAATCTGGAAAATAAGTCCAGATACATAAGAATCTCCTATACTCTCACTGAAGACACACCAGTCCATCCAGATCTTACTAAAATCACCATAACTCCTAAAAATCAGATTAAAGCAGGAGATTCCTACAACACCTCGGTAATAACTGCAGAAAACCATTCGGGTACCCATGTTGACGGGCCAGCCCATTTTCTCAGAGATGGGCGGCCAATTTACACATATGATCCTAATGAATTGGTATTCCACCGACCCTTTGTTGTGAATTGTCCAAAAGAACCCGATGAACTCATAGTTCGGGAAGATATAGCCCCTGCATTTAGAGAAATTGACGAAGAAAATGAACTGGATTTTGATTGTATTTTAATATGCACTGGATTTTCTGAGTATCGTGAAACTGGCACTGAGATGTATCTGACTAAGAATCCCGGAGTTTCACCGGCAGCTGCTTATTATCTCCGCCAGAAACTCCCTAAACTTAGATGTCTGGCCATAGACACAGTTTCCATGTCCCGCTTCGGTAGGATGCAGGAGATGGTTGACCTGCACCAGACGGCCTTCAAAACACAGGAAGATTTAGGCCAACCACTGGTTTTTGTGGAAGACCTGGACTTGCGACCAATTCACGAAGGAATGACTCTGGAGGAAGTCCTGGTTATCCCCTGGCAAGTGGGGGGAATTGACAGTGCTCCCTGCACCGTACTGGTGAAGATCAGGGAATAAGCATTATTCCCACTTTATTTGAAGGATAAAACTAAAAATTGAATTCAGATATTTTTTAGGTAAAATTTTCTTCTTTAAAATTTAAGATAAACCTCATTATATTTTTAAGATCAAAAAAATAGGAAAAAAATAGAATAATATTATCTTTTTTTAAAAAAAGTGGGGATAAATAATTTTTAACAATTCTTCACGGACTTAGACCCATACCATGGAGATTATGATGGTCAGGGCACCTATAATCCAGCAGTAAATGGCAAATATGTTCAAGCTGTGTTTCTGGATGTAGCCCATCATGAATTTAACTGCCAGGTAGCTGAAGATAACTGCCGATAGGAAACCAGCAATCATAACTTCGGTGTTGGCATCGAAATTAACAATATCCTTGGCCTGTATTAGTGCTGCTCCCAGTATGGCGGGTATGGATAGTAGGAAACTGTAACGGGCCGCCAGTTTCCTTTCCAGCCCGGAGAATAACCCGGCAGCAATGGTGGATCCGGATCGGGATATCCCGGGGGCAATGGCCAATCCCTGGAAAACTCCAATAACCAGTGAATTGGTAAAACTAACCTCTTTAACATCTTTACCTTTTTTATCAATGTTTCTTTTGGCTATCCATTCTGAACCCCATAGAATAACTCCGGTCACAAGCAAAAAGAAACCAACTATGGTAACTGAGTTGAAAAGGGCTTCGAACTCGCTTTTAAGCAGTACTCCCATCAGTCCTGCGGGGATGGTACCTACCACTACCAGCCAGGCCAGTCTTTTATAGGGATCTTCAGCCACCCCTTCTTTGAATTTTCCCCGGGGAATATCCAGTAGACTGGCTACAAACGATTTTATCATGGAGGTAATATCTTTCCAGAAGTATCCGATCACTGCTACCAAGGTACCCGCGTGCAACAGCGTGTCAAATGCCAGACTGGATTGTGCGCCCAGTAACTCCGGTACTATGACCAGGTGGGCGGAACTGCTTACTGGTAAAAATTCAGTTAATCCCTGAACCATACCCATTATTATTGCCTGAATGATATCCATAAATAACTTCTCCGATTTTCTCTATTTTTACTGATAAAATTTCCTTATTTTGACCATAAAATTTCTCTGATAAATTTCTTAATATTTGATAATCATCCCTAATTTGAACTCTGAAGTTAATTAGTGCGGTTGGCTATTATTTAAAACATGTGCCTTGAACTCGTCTTATAACTTGTAACTTATAAGTTCTAAGTTATAACCCAGATGGTTTGACCTCACATCTTTACCGGGGATGGTTCTAACTGGGATGTTAATTACACATCCTTATTTTAACCCTGTTTTGTTCTTTAATAATTTTTTTCCAGGATTAATCACAAGTTTAACACATTTTCCCTATGATTTGGCTGAAAATTACACCCAAATTTAATTAGTATCCTAGAAACAAGTGTGGTTAATTTCTAAATAAAAGAAAGAAATTGAAATAGGAGATTTTTAGGGTTAGAGGAAGGTCAGCCAACCGTGGATGTCGTCGGTTTCACCATCTATAATGGCGAAGAACTGTTCCTGTAGTTTTTTGGTTAGTTCGCCTCTTTTTCCATTGCCCACAGTTATATGATCCACGGATCTGATGGGGCTAACTTCTGCTGCTGTACCGGTTAAAAAGAGCTCATCTGCAATGTACAACATTTCCCGGGGTATTTCTTCTTCTTTAACTTCCAGGTCCATCTCCTGGGCCAGGGTGATTATGGAGTTCCGGGTTATTCCATCCAGTAATGAGGAAGAACGTGGCGGGGTGTATAGAATTTCGTCTTTTACCAGGAAAACATTTTCTCCACTGCCCTCACTCACCAGGCCCTGATAGTCCAGCATGATGGCTTCATCATATCCATTGGCTACTGCTTCCATCTTAGCCAGCTGGCTGTTCATGTAGTTGGAACCGGCTTTGGCCATGTTGGGCATGGTGTTGGGGGCCATGCGGCGCCAGGTGGATACACCAACATCTACTCCATTTTCCAGGGCTTCTTCTCCCAGATATTTGCCCCAGGCCCAGACAGCAATCAGGGATTCTACTGCGCAGTTAAGGGGGTAAACTCCCAGTTCAGCATAGCCCCGGAAGATTATGGGGCGTATGTAACAGGCTTTCAGTTCGTTTACTTTAATGGTGTCTAAAACTGCCTGACAGAAATCTTCCTGGGAGTAGGGAATTTCCATTCGGTAGATCTTGGCTGAATTGTAGAGTCTTTTAACATGCTCTGCCAACCGGAATACTGCCGGCCCTTTTTTAGTATCATAGCACCGTATACCTTCAAAAACACTGGATCCATAGTGTACTACGTGTGATAATGCGTGAATTTTTGCTTCGTTCCAATCAACGAACTCTCCGTTGAACCATATTTTTCCTGACTCGTCAAAGGCCATGTTATCCCTCAAAATTAAATAATGATCTTATCCAGAATCTATTGGTTAAACTAGTTATTAATAATGTGTTTGCACACTTTGGACGGAAAATTATTATCAGTTAATTCAGTAGTTACCTTCTCACCATCATCCTTGGAAAACTTTATATAACTTCCCTGCCAAACCATGGAAGTACCCAATGTGGGCCGGTGGTCTAGGGGTATGATACCTCGCTTACAACGAGGTGATCAGGAGTTCGAATCTCCTCCGGCCCATTTAAAATCATTTATTGATATTTTAAATCTTTAATAGCCAATAAGTTGTTATTCTAAGATATTTGAAGAGTTTAAATTGTATTTGGAATTATTGTAGGTGGGCCGGTGGTCTAGGGGTATGATACCTCGCTCACACCGAGGTGATCAGGAGTTCGAATCTCCTCCGGCCCATTTCATGTACCTCTAACCATCAACTAATTTTGATATAAACTACTTCCTTCACAAATTGAAGTTCTCCTTTTAGAAAATAAGATAGAAATTCACTACCCTTCAGATTATGCTGCTGCATTTACAGGATCATGGTAGTTGTAGGGAGAGTGAAATCAGTTTTTTTAAAATTAAGAGGGAACGTTAAACAGAAAATGAAAAAGTAGTAATTAGATGATCCCGGGTGTTGATTAAAAGGCAATGATCATGATGACGTAGATCAACAGGGAAACAAAGAATACTATGGTCCCCTTACTGAGAGTGGTTGTTATGTCGCGTTCAATGGCCATAACCAGCCCGTAGGACAGTACTGCAGAAATCAAAATTTTGGTAACTCCTAGAATGGCGGTGTTAGAGTATCCTGTACTGATAAAGTAGGTTATTAGGGATGAAAGTGCGAATACAATGATTATCAGCGAGATTGTGTTGGTCAGTAGGGGTTTGAGTCCGGGACTACTGGGCATGGAGAATGATGATCTTTTTGCCTTGTCCAGGCTGCCTTTTCCTCTGCTGAAGAAACTCTGGGGGTTTGATGTCTTGGGAAAGGATGATGCGGTGTTGGAAGACGGGGTGTAATCCTCAATAACCTCTGGATTTCCCACTTCTCCTTCATTTTCATCGTATACCTGCACTCCTCCGTATTCACCATGCTGGGCAGAGAATTTTTTTGCCAGTGCCATTAAACCCTCTTTATCTAGAATTTTAATATTCCTACGGCTAGCATAATTCTCAGCGCTTTTGGTGAAGTAGGAGGTAGTAACTACCACGACCTTGGAGGCTTTCAGGGTTTTGGCCACCATTTCCATTTCCTTTAAAACGTCCAGACCCACTTCCCAGCGGTCATCATAGTTTTTACAGGCTACAACCACCCCAATGTCTCCGAGGATAGTGGGTAGAACTCCGTAGATGTCAATGATGTGTCGGGAAGTCTGGAAGTTACGGTAGACCTTGAAGCCTGATTCTTCCATTATCCTTGCCATGAATTTGACTAATCTGTTTTTATCCAATTCCCCCACCTTCTAACAGTGATGATATAACATCACCTCATAATTTCTTAATTTAATAGATGATAATATTTGTTTTCTACTTCTTTAT
>NZ_CP022706.1:1405000-1502500 GCF_003491305.1 Methanobacterium sp. BAmetb5 | reverse complement strand
TAAACTGGTAGTAACCGGTGCTCCAATGAGTTCTGATATATGTTGAAGTTCTTCAGATGATTCTGAATGTATAACTCCTCCCCCGGCAAGTATCACTGGCTTTTTAGACTTCAATATCAGTTCGGCTGCCTTTTTAACCTGTAAGGGGTGCCCCTTTTTGGTGGGTTTGTAACCGGGTAGATCGATGGTTATGTTCTCTGGATAATCCAGCTCTCCTTCCTGGACATCTTTAGGAAGATCCACCACCACTGGGCCCGGTCTTCCAGTCCGGGCAATGTAAAATGACGATCTGATCATCTGTGGTATTTCTGATGGATCCATGGCCTGATAACTGTGTTTGCTTATGGGCATGGTTATGCCGATGGTGTCCACTTCCTGAAAGGCGTCGTTACCAATCAGAGAGGTGCCTACCTGTCCGGCCAGGGCTACCACAGGAGCGGAGTCCATGTAGGCCGTAGCAATACCGGTTACCAGGTTGGTGGCACCGGGACCGGAAGTGCCTATGCAGACACCTACCTTACCGGAAGCCCGAGCATAGCCGTCTGCTGCGTGGGCTGCACACTGCTCATGCCTTACCAGTATGTGTTTGAGGTCTGAATCGTAGATTACATCGTACAGGGGGAGTAAGACTCCTCCAGGATATCCGAAGACTACGTCCACTCCCTCATCGGTTAGTGACTTGATTATGGCTTGACTGCCCTTCATATTTGACACCAGTTGTATTTTCTTTAAAAATTACGTTTTATCTAAAATCTATTAGGGATTTTGTATATCCCGGTTTTAGTTTTCATGTTATATGTATTTGTGTGTATTAATAATAATTGGAATTACTAAGATAGGTAAGCCCCTACACTCTTTATCTGGGTAATTAAAGGGGGCCGTGATTCCTTTACAACTTACTAATAAGGCAACATAATGGCAGGAATTATATGTTGTTGTAAATAAAAGAAAGATTAAAATTATAGTTATTATTCGGAGGGTCAAGATGAAGATTCTGGTGATAGGAACTGGAGCAAGAGAACACGCCATATGTCAGACGTTACATGAAGAAGCTGATATTTATTCAATAATGAGTAATCATAACCCGGGTATTGCCCGCATTTCTCAATTCAAGGTTGGAAGTGAGATGGACATTGAAGGGGTGAAAAAATACGCCAAAGACCGGAAAGTGGACCTGGCCATCATCGGTCCCGAGGCACCCCTGGAACAGGGCATTGTGGATGCACTTCAGGGTGTAAGAATCCCCTGTGTGGGTCCAACAAAGGAGGCAGCCAGAATTGAAACTGACAAGGCTTTTATGCGTGAATTATTTGCCAATTACAAAATATCGGGTTCAATTGCCTATGGTGCCTTCGATACAGTGGAAGATGCTGCCCAATTCATTGATGATTTTGGAGAGGACGTAGTGGTGAAACCGGTGGGTTTAACCGGTGGAAAAGGTGTTAAAATCGTAGGTGAACACCTGGAAGATGCTGAAGATGCTAAAAACTACGTAAAAGAAATTATTGATAATAAAATAGGTGGTCATGCCAGTGTGGTTATTGAGGAACGCCTGATAGGGGAAGAATTTACAGTACAGGCCCTGGTTGACGGGGACCACTTGATTCCCATGCCAGCCGTACAGGACCATCCCCATGCCTACGAGGGGGATCAGGGTCCAATAACTGGAGGGATGGGATCATACTCAGATAAAAATGGGTTATTACCTTTCCTGGATTCAAAAGATTATGATGCTGCGGTTAAAGTAATGGAAGAAACCATTGCCGCTGTTAAAAAAGAAGCAAGTCCATATAAGGGAGTTCTTTATGGTCAGTTCATGTTATGCCGTGATGGACCTAAACTGGTGGAATACAACGCCCGTTTCGGAGATCCGGAGGCCATGAATGTTTTACCTCTACTGGAAACTAGTATGATAGAGTTATGCCAGGGAGTGGTGGATGGAAACCTTAAAAAGGCTCAATTCAAACCCCAGGCAACGGTGTGCAAGTACCTGGTGCCCAATGGTTATCCAGAAAGTGGTAAAGCTGGACAGCCCATCCAAGTAAATGAAGAAAAGATAAAGGAAGAAGGTGGCATGGTGTTTTACGCTGCAGTGAATCAAAAGGACGGAAATATATTAACCACAGGTTCCCGGGCTCTGGGCCTGGTTACCACTGCCGATAGTATAGCCGAGGCAGAAGAACGGTGTGAAAGGGCCACCCAGTATGTTCAGGGAGACCTGTACCACCGGCGTGATGTGGGAACAGAGAAACTCATTGCCCAGAGAATCCAGCATATGCAGGAAATTCGGGAACAGTAAGAAATATTTATGGGGGAGGGATTTGAAATGGCCAGAACCCGTAGATACCTGAATAACTTACCCAACATTACCCGGATCAAGGATCTCGCCCATGATATACTGGACTATGAATTGAAACTGGACCAGGCCAAACAGGAGAGATCACGGATCAAAAATGAGATTTTGGCATTGGAAACAAAGTTAATAGCCAGGGAAAGGGGAGAATATTCTCCGAAAAGAGAAAAAACACGGATGAAGTTAAATAATTTTTCTGATGACCTGGTGGCAACTGATAAGAAAATAAACGATTTGAAGAGGAATATCTCCGATTCCAAGTCCATGGTTAATGATGAAATAAGGGAAGGACTCTCTAAAATCTACAAAAAGGCTAAATTAGAAAGGGATGAAGGGTTAAAAGATCTTATCAGGCACCAGAACCTGGCAGATGAAGCACATAACAAATTTGCCAATAGTTCTCCTGAAGAAGCCCCCCAGTACCATCACCAGTGGATTAGTAACGTGCAAAGGGTTATTGAAGACGAAGAAAGGATTGAAAGGAGCGAAAAAGAACTGGAAGCTATTAAAAGAGTTTATAGGCTGGAATTCGGTTAAAAATTCTTTAATACCATTTCAGCATTTTCATAAACTTTAAGTAAAGGTACCAGTAGATATTCCAACTTCAGAGTAATATTTATTGAGCTTTGAATTATAATTGCGGTTAGTAGGTTTGGACAGCAATAAAGCTTTAATTATAAACTGCATTTAATTTCATAAAAGATTAATAGGGATGAGGTTATGAAGCACCTTTTATCTGCGTTAGACGCACGAGATCATCTGGAGAAAATATTAGAAGACGCTGAGAAGTTTAAAAATGGGGAAGGTCCAGAAGCACCATTAAAAGGTAAGTCTCTGGCCATGGTTTTCGAAAAATCCTCAACTCGTACCAGGATATCATTTGAAGTTGGCATGTACCAGTTGGGTGGACATCCTCTCTACTTATCGGCTTCTGATCTACAGTTAGGAAGAGGAGAAATAATACCCGACACTGCCCGGGCCATGAGCCGTTACGTGGATGGGATCATGATCCGAGCACGTGAGCACGACGATGTTCTCCAGTTTGCCCAGTACGCAGATATACCGGTGATAAATGGTTTAACCAACCTGGAACACCCATGTCAGGCCTTCACGGATATTTTTACTATTAGGGAACGCAAAAACACCTTAGATCTTAAAATGACCTTCCTCGGGGATGGGAACAATGTTTGTAATTCTTTATTGCTGGCCACCGCCATGGTGGGTATTGATTTCACTGTAGCGTGCCCCCCTAACTATGAACCCGACTCCATTATCCTCAAAGAGGCCCGCAAGATAGCTCAACAATCAGGTTCCATCATAAACATCACCGATGATGTTGCTGCCGCAGTTAAAGATGCGGATGTTTTGTACACTGATGTTTGGGTCAGCATGGGTGACGAAGCAGAAGAAGCCCAGAGAATAAGGGATATGCAGGATTACCAGGTTAACCAGAACTTGGTGGATATGGCCGCCCCGGATGCCATGGTACTTCACTGCCTCCCCGCAATAAGGGGTCAGGAAATAACTGAAGAAGTTTTAAACGGACCACAGTCTGCAGTATGGGATGAAGCAGAAAACCGGCTGCATGTCCAGAAGGCTATACTCTACCATTTGCTTAAAGATTAGATTTTCCTACTATTTTTTCTCAAATCTCTATTTTTTTTATATTTTTGAATAAATAGGGGATTGTATTTCCCTGAGTTATTAATTTTTAACAATTTTTAACAGGGGTTACTTTTAAAATGGATCCTTGGGTTAAAATATTTATTAAAGGCCTACTGATTTTAGAAAAAAAGGAAAAGGGTAGTGTGGATTACAATTCAAGAGAGTTGGAATGGTAGGTTATAAATTCTTCCACAGCTTCATCCATGTTTAACATAGCATCTTCCGATTCTTTGTTTAAAATGATGAAGTACAGGAAGCTCAGGATCATGTAGGCCAGTACATTGGAATCTATTTTGTCCTGGGGAAACTTCTTTAAGTAATCACCCAGATGGGATATAAAGAGTTCAGTAATGGATTTAGATGCCCGGTCCCTTTCGTAGATGATTATATTCACGTAATCAAAGTTTTCGTCAATTAAATCCACTAAATTGAATATTAAAACCTTGAACTGGGCTTTAGGATCAGTTATTTCATCATCCAAAGGCACTAGGGAGTTCACCTTTTCCATTATCTTCTGCTGATTCACAGTTAACACTTGATTAAAAAGATTTTCCTTGGTTTCAAACTTTCTAAACAGTGTCATCTCTGTGAAACCAGATCTTTCGGCTATTATACGGGTTCTAGCTCCCGTATAACCTTTTTCTGAGAAAACTTTTAGAGCAGCTTCCAATATTTTCTGTTCAGTACCATTAGACATTGAATTTCATCCTTGAATCTTTTCTTAGTAGCCTTTTATTAAGTAATATTTCCGATGACACCTATATTTCTCTAAATTGAGCAAGAATCATGTTAAGGTCATCAATTTCTTTTGTCCGGTCACCTTAATAAACCTTTAATAACCTTAAAATGGCCTAAAATTTCATTTTTTACTGGCCTCTGGTAACCTACATGGATGAGGGGGATTCTATTCCCAGAAGATCAAGTGCGTTCCTGATGGTTATCCTGGATTTATCAACCAAAAGTAATCTTAGCAATTCTTTGTCAGATCCAATCACAGGCACTGATTTATAGAACTTGTTAAATGCTCCTGCCACTTCAAGGGCATATTGGGCCACAGGATGAACCCGTAAATCCCGGGCAGAATCTTCGATGATGGTACTGAATCTGGCCAGTGTTTTCAAGAGGTCAATTTCCAGTGTATCCATATTCTGGAAGTCCAGAGAATCCATATCAACATTAGCGGGATTGAATTCACTAACTTTTTCCAGTAATTTGCATGCTCGTGCATGGGCATACTGGATAGATGCACATCCTCTCTCAAAACTCAATGCTTCATCCCATTTAAACACAATGTGTTTTTCAGGGGATAAACGAGAGATATAATATCTAATGGCTCCCACACCAATGATTTTTGCAATGTTATTCTTTTCATCTTCCCCTAATTCCGGTCTTCTTGTTTCTAACTCTGCCCGGGCCCTCTGAGTGGCTTCATCTATCAGTTCATCCACACTGATGAAAACACCTCTCCTGGTGGACATTGACCCCTCAGGGAGGGTTATGAACTCGTAGAAGACAACATCTGGACTTTTTCCCCCTACCAGTCCCAGGGCAATCTTCAACTGATCAATGGCCAATTTATGGTCAGAACCTAGAATATCTACCACCTGGTCTGAATTTTGAGACTTGAAGAGGTGGTAGGCCAGATCCCGGGTACTGTAAAGTGAAGTACCATCGGAACGGGTCAAAATAAGTTCCTTTTCAATCCCGTAATCAGTTAAATCCAGGTAAAGAACCTCATTTTGAGTGGTATATTCATCCAGGGCTTTCAGTATCTTTTCCATGGATCCATCCCGAACAAACTGACTTTCCCATATGAAATCATCGTGTACAATGTTCATGCGACGTGAAGTATCCTCCACTCCATCCAGACACTTACGAACCACTTTCTTAAACATTGATTCCAGTTCTGGAGGGTTTTCTTCCTCATAAGTTTTTAAAATAGAATCTATCTGACCTTTAATTTCAGGATTTGCCTTTAATTCCTGATTAACCTGGAAATATAGCTTTCCGATTTCAACGTCTCCCCTTCCCTCGGGATCCATTTGGTAATCCAGATTCTGCAGGCCCCACACAATCATGGCAATCTGCCGTCCCATATCATTCACATAGTACTGGGTTTCCACCTGATAACCTGCAGATCTGAGAGTTCGGGCCAAAGAATCTCCTATAATGGCATTCCGGATATGTCCAATGTGCAGTGGACCGTTAGGATTGGCCGAGGTGTGTTCCAGGATTATCTTTTCATTTTTCTCTTCCAGTAAGCCGTAATCTTCCTGCACAGATTCTAACACCATCCGGGAGAACAGTTCCGGGGCAAAGAAAAAGTTGATGTAGGGTCCTTTAGTTTCCACGGTTTTAAAAGGAGATTTAACTTCAAGGTTTTCTACAATACTCTGGGCAATATCCACTGGAGATTTTTTCAGTGTTGAAGCCAGTTGAAAAGCAACTGAAGTGGCCATATCCCCCATATTAGGGTTTGGAGGGATTTCAAATTTGATTTCGGAGGGTTCTTCCCATCCGAGGGTTTGGATCGTGTTTTGCACCGATTCGATAGCTTTATTTTCTAATTTCTTGTACATGAATTCACCTGTAAAAGGGATATTTTTGAATGGATAATTTTAAAATTGTAACCTGGTCTAACTAAATGTATAATCAAATAATTAATCTTTGATAATAAGGCATGAATCTAATTAATTTTTTTTTAAGGGAGGGTGATGTTAAAAATTAAGAATCAGTGGACTAAAGTCCACGGATCCACAGGGTAATGTACCCTATTTTAGGAATTACCAGGGGCTGGTTTCCTATACTAACCACTTTGGCCTGGACCTGGTTAACTGAAACCAGACTCGGGTCGGCTTTGGGATTGTTATCACCCTTGGTAACGTAATACTTCTGCCCATCTGACCCTTCCTGGATACTGATTATGCGATGGATCACTGGCTCGGGGAACCAGGTGGCATTGTATATAACAATATCTCCCACCTTCAGATCCGAGGGATTGATTTCCTGGAGCCCAATGAAGTTGGATTTTTCAATGACCACCACATCTCCCCGGTAGAAAACAGGTTCCATACTACCGGAAACAACCACGTTAAGGTGCTGGGCCAGCACAATCCCCACCAGTATGATGATCACGTAACTGGCTATTTCCCTCCACATCCCTGTTTTTTCCTCAGAAGAAGATGGGGCTGGTTTTTTATTCCTTTGTTTTTTAGGCATGGGATCACCTATTTTAAAATAGCACCTTCATCTGCTGAGCTGGCCAGTCTACTGTAGCGGGCTAACCACCCTTTCAACGGTTTTTCCGGGTGTTTAACCTGTTCGAGCCTTTTTTTGATCTCTTCTTCGGTAACATCCAGTTCCAGTTTCCTTTGTGGTATGTCGATCCTTATGATATCACCATCTTCTACCACGGCAATAGGTCCGTTACTCATGGCTTCTGGGGAAACATGGCCAACACATGGGCCTCTGGTTCCTCCAGAGAATCTTCCATCGGTTATCAATGCCACAGACTTTATACCCATTCCCGATATGGCGGAAGTGGGGTTCAACATTTCCCTCATACCTGGACCTCCACGGGGGCCTTCGTAACGGATGACAATCACATCTTGTTCCTTAACTTCACCATTAAATATGCCCTGGGTTGCCTCTTCTTCACTGTTAAAGACCTTAGCCGGGCCTTCGTGGGTCAACATGTCTGCGCTAACTGCAGCTTGTTTCACCACCGAACCATTAGGGGCTAAATTGCCCTTTAAAACCGCTATGCCTCCTTCCTGGTGTACGGGATCTTCCAGGGAATGTATAACTGTGGTATCGGTAACTTCAGCGTCCTGGAAGTTACTTTCCAGGGGATCACCAGTACAAGTGAGGGCTTTGGCATGGATCTGGTCCTTCAACACTTTTAAAACAGCAGGTATGCCTCCGGCTTTGTGCAGGTCCAGCATGGTATGTTTACCTGAGGGGCTGATGGCAGCCAGGTGAGGTATTTCTCTGCTTAAGCTGTCAAACAGGTCTAAATTGACTTCAACTCCTTTATCCCTTAGTTCATTGGCAATGGCTGGTAAGTGTAGGGTTGTGTTACTGGAGCCTCCCAGTGCCAGGTCCACCACTACTGCATTGTAGAAGGCTTCCTGGGTCATGATCATGGAGGGGGTGATGTTCTTTTTCACCAGCTCCATTATCTTCTCCCCTGATTCCCGGGCCATCTGGATCTTCCGGGAATCCACGGCATGGGTGGTGGCACAGTAGGGCAGGCTCATGCCCATGGCTTCAGTTAAACAGGCCATACTGTTGGCTGTGAATAATCCGGCACAGGATCCGGCCCCAGGACAGGCGCAATGCTCTAATTCGTCCAGTTCCTCTTCACTCATTTTACCGGCAGAAACCTGGCCCACTGCTTCAAAAACATCTATAAGATCCACAGCTTCGCCCTTGTACTCTCCAGGGAGCATGGGGCCACCAGTAACCACTATGGATGGTATGTCCAGTCGGGCTGCAGCCATGAGCATTCCGGGCACGATCTTGTCGCAGGTGGGTAAAAGAACCAGAGCATCCAGACTGTGGGCCTGGGCCATACTCTCCACAGTATCGGCCACGATCTCGCGGCTGGCCAGTGAATAGCGCATTCCATCGTGGTTCATAGCTATTCCATCACAGATAGCCATGGTGCTGAACTCGAAGGGCACACCTCCGGCCTGGCTGATTCCCAGTTTAACGGCGCCAGCAATTTGTTTTAAATGGATATGTCCGGGAACTATGTCAGTAAAGCTGTTAGCCACACCAATGAATGGTTTATCCATCTCATCATCGGTTACACCACAAGCCCGTAAAAGGGAGCGGTGAGGGGCTCTTTGCATCCCCTTAGTTATGTTATCACTTCTCATCCAAAATCTCCTGTGAGTCCTATAAAATCGATACTTATAATGTTATAGATATTGTTCCTACATTCTTTTAAATACTATCTTGCTTTCAGTTAGTACTCTTCCCACTGATGTCTCTGGATTTGTAAGGTTTATTTACTTGATTATGAGGTTATAATATTCTAATTGGTTATATTGGCTAATCATGATTTTTAATTGGCCAATAAAGTGTTGTACAGTTTCCGTAGTTTTTTTCCCAGTAAATACAGTGGATAATTTTTAGGAAAATATACTTTTATGGTGAAAATTTTCATATGATCTGGGGGTTATTATAATTAATATGGATATGCTGTTAATCCTAAAATTTTTAATTTCCCTGGCTTTGGGGGCCCTGATAGGCATTGAAAGGGAGAGAAAACAGGAAGGAGCGGAGTTTGCTGGGATAAGAACCTTCATTTTAATTGCCCTCATGGGAACCCTATCTGCTTATATGTCAAAGGACCTTCCCTACTTCTGGTTGCTATCATTCTCAGGGTTGGTGGTTCTGGTAGGCCTCAGTTACCTGATTACCACTCGAAAAAATGGTGATGTGGGTATAACTACTGAAATTGCTGCATTTTTAACTTTTATCCTGGGACTGCTCTGTTTCACCGATGAAGGGATGCTTCTGGCTCCTATCTTGGCTATAATCATCACCACCCTCCTGGCAGTTAAACCGCACCTTCACCAGTTTGCCCATCAGGTGAGTGAAAAAGAGCTGTTAAACACACTTAAATTCTTGATAATAGCCTTTGTTATTCTACCACTCCTCCCTGACGAGGCCATCGGGCCCCTGGCGGTTTTCAATCCCTTCCAGATATGGTTGATGGTGGTGTTTATTTCGGCCATCAGTTTCACCGGTTACATTCTCATGAAATTCATTGGACCGGAGAAGGGATTAGGGGTCACGGGAATCGTGGGCGGACTGGTATCCAGCACAGCGGTGGTCACTTCCATGGCCGCCAGAGTTAAGGAATCACAATTTCTGATGAAGGCTGCAGTTTTCGCTGCAACAGTGGCCAGTTCCATGATGTTCCTGCGAATACTTTTTGAGGTTTCGGTTATCAACCCTTTACTCCTTCCCCATCTGTCAGCCCCCATGATAGTGATGGGTGTTCTGGGTATTTTACTGGGGATTATCATCTGGAGAAGGGCTGAAATTCGACAGATGGATGCCGATCTTCAGCTAGAGAATCCCTTCTCATTAAAACCGGCCCTGATCTTTGGAGCACTGTTCCTGGCAATTTTATTCCTTTCCAAGATAGCCAACATGTACCTGGGGAGCAGTGGTGTCTACCTGGCCAGTATCATATCGGGAGTAGCGGATGTGGATGCCATTACCATAAGCATGGCATTACTGGCACCGGAAACCATTCCCAACAGTACAGCAGTAACTGCCATAACCCTGGCTGCCATTTCCAATACATTTTTCAAATTTTTAATAGCATTATTTCTGGGTACCAGGAAATTCGCCCGAAATATTGGTATTATATTTTTAATCATTATAATCGCCGGTATAATCTCAGTTCTGGTGCTGTAAGATAATGAATACAATCCTTCGTGGAAGGAATGGATACTGGAAACGAAACGAAACGATGTTAGAGGGTAAATATATGGAATATACTTTAAGAGTTTGTCAAAAACGAGATTTTAGGGATTTAAAGGAGATATACCAGGAATGCGTTGAATTCCATCAAAAAAATGGTTATTCTCTAAAGAAATTACCCGATGCTCCGGAGATTTTCCTGCAGTATGTTGGGGAGTTAATGGAATCTGCGGATGCCGTGGTCCTGGTGGCTGCAGGTGATAAGGGGGTAATGGGGTACTGCATATCTAAAGTAGGTGAGAAACCCCCGGTATATGCCAATGTTAAGTATGGTCTGATAGATAACCTGGCTGTGGCCGAGAAATACCAGAGGAAGGGGGTAGGCCAACAATTGTTCCTGGAGTCAGTCAAATGGTTTAAAAAAAAGGGATTAAGTCGTATTGAACTGGAAGTTGCTGTTTTCAATCCCAAGTCAGTTAAATTCTGGAAAAAAATGGGATTTGAAACTTTCATGAATCTAATGGAATGGGAAATGTAAAAAAGAAATAAATGAGTTGTTTTATCATTGTTTAAATACAGTAAAATGCATTGGTTAACATTTAAAACAGTGAATTAAACTTAATTATGTTATTTGCCTTGATTAATCTTTTATTTAATTAATGGGGTTTTATTGGGCTATATTAATAAGATCTCGGGAGAGGTCTATAAAAGAGAGGTAGTTTATAAATAATATCACAACAGAAACCTATTTTTAAATGCTTCGTATTAGAGTAAGATTACAAGTTTAATTACTGAGTTTACAATTAAGGTGGTAGCATGCGCATACTTTTGATTCATTCTGATCATTTAAAGTACCAAACAAAATCCAAAACACGAATAGCAGAGGAAATAGGTGAAGAAAAGAAAAAAGGCCAGTTTGAAAATGCACTGGTAGCTTTCACCGCCGTAGAGAAGGAAGATGAAAAAAATCCAACTGCCGTGGTTGACAATGCAGTTAAAGAAATAATGGATGTAGCAGGGAAAGTTAAGGCAGAAAACATTGTAATATATCCTTACGCTCATTTAAGTTCATCTTTAGGCGCTCCAGATATAGCTAAAGAGATTTTGGCTAACATGGAGTCTGCCCTGCTGTCCCGGGATCTGCCAGTCAGCAGAGTGCCCTTCGGATGGTACAAAGCATTCGAGGTATCCTGTAAAGGACACCCTCTATCGGAACTTTCCCGGAGCATAAGTTCTGAGGTAACAGAGGACGTAAAAGAAGAATCTGAAGAAGAGGAATCTCAGTTTTACATACTGAACAAGGGGGAGCTTCTGGACATTGAGGACTACACTTACCAGAGTGAAGACCTGGAGAAACTGGTGGACTATGAACTGGGACGGGGAGAATCCACTGGCGAAGAACCACCCCATGTGAAACTGATGAGGGAGAAAAAACTGGCGGATTACGAACCATCCGCCGATGTGGGCCACCTCCGATGGTACCCCAAGGGCCGTCTCATCCGTGACCTCCTATCAGATTATGTTTACACCCTGGTAACTGACCGGGGAGCCATGCCGGTGGAAACACCCATAATGTACGACCTGGCTGATGAGGCCATCAGGGTACACGCTGAAAAATTCGGAGAACGGCAGTACAGAATGACCAGCGGTAAAAAAGACCTCATGCTGCGATTCGCCGCATGTTTCGGAGCATTTAGAATTCTAGCCGACTCATTTTTAACCTGGAAAAACTTACCAGTTGGTATCTACGAGCTATCCACCTACAGCTTCCGTTTGGAGAAGAAAGGAGAAGTTGTAGGTTTGAAAAGACTCCGTGGATTCACCATGCCCGACCTGCACACAGTTTGCAGTGATGTGGAACAGTCTCTCCAGGAATTTGAAAGCCAGATTGAGATGTGCAAGGGTACCGGTGAAGACCTGGATGTTAACTACGAGGTAATCTTCCGGGCCACCGCCGACTTCATGGAAGAAAACCGGGAATGGATCAACCAGGCCGCAGCCCGCATTGGTAAACCAGTACTGATGGAAATCCTCCCGAAACGTAAACATTACTGGATATGTAAAATGGACTTCGCAGCCCTGGATGCACTGGGAAGACCTATTGAAAACCCTACCATTCAAATCGACGTGGAAAGTGGGGAAAGATTCGGAATCACCTACATAGACTCGGAAGAGAAGGAACATCATCCCTATATACTGCACTGCAGTCCAACTGGAAGTATTGAAAGGGTTATATGCAGTTTACTGGAAAAATCGGCTCTGGACATGAAGGATAAGGTGCCCATGTTACCGGTATGGCTGGCACCCACCCAGGTACGGGTCATACCCATTGCCGAAAGACACAACGAATACGCCCACCAACTGGCACAGCAAATCAAAGATGCCCGTATAAGGGTGGACGTGGATGACCGGCCAGAAACAGTGGGTAAAAAGATTCGAAATGCCGGAGGAGAATGGGTTTCCTATGTAATAGTGATTGGGGACCGTGAAATGGAAACAGGTTCTGAATTAACCGTTAATGTCCGTGAAACCGGTCAGAAAGTATCCATGGGTCTCCAGGAACTCATAGATGTCATACAACTGGAGACCAAAGGGATGCCTTTCCGTCCTCTGCCCCTGCCAGTGGACCTTTCCCGCCGAGTCAACTTCTAAAAAAGTTAACTTAAACCTTTTTTAAAAAACAAACATCACCTATATTAAGAAGGATAATCGCATGGAAAAAGTTCCTTTATCTGAACTGGAAGCAAGAATAAATTCTTTCCGGAACATGATGGCGGTTTCGAATCCAGAATGGGAAATGGCAGTGATTTTCAGTAAAATCAACCAGTACTACTTCACTGGGACCATGCAGGACGGCATGCTCATTATACCTCGAGAAGGAGAGCCCACTCTATGGGTAAGGCGCAGTTACGAGCGATCCCAGGACGAATCCCTCTTCCCCTCCATTAAACCCATGAGAAGTTTCCGTGATGCTAAAAAAGAGTTTAAAACTCTTCCCGATACAGTGTACCTGGAAACGGAAGTAGTGCCCCTGGCCCTGTACCAGCGCTTTAACAAGCACTTCCCATTTAAACAATTCAAACCAGTTGATCAACAACTGGCCACGATAAGGGCAGTTAAAAGTGATTATGAACTCTCTTTCATGAGGAAATCCGGAAAAATCCATCAACGTGTCATCGAAGATCTGCTACCGGATATGCTGCAGGAGGGTATGAGTGAGGCTGATCTGGCGGTTACAATCTTTAAAACCCTGGTAGAAGAAGGACATGATGGCCTAACCCGTTTTGGGATGTTCGATAATGAGATGGTGGTGGGACATGTTGGTTTTGGTGATAGTTCCATCTATCCCACCTATTTTGACGGTGCCAGCGGAACCCGGGGTTTAAGCCCGGCAGCACCAGTTCTGGGAAGCCGCCAGCGAAAACTTAAAAATGGGGACTTGGTATTTGTGGATGTGGGGTGTGCTTTTAACGGTTACAACACTGATAAGACCATGACCTACATGTTCGGTAGTTCCATACCACAACACGCCATAGAAACCCACCAAAAGTGTTTGGAAATACAGAATAAGATTACAAAAATGCTTAAACCCGGTGCAATCCCTTCCCAGATATACCACCGGATAATGGACAACCTGGATGAAGATTTCCTGGAAAACTTCATGGGGTTCGGCCCTCGTAAGGTGAAGTTCCTGGGGCATGCCATCGGGCTTCTGATTGATGAACTCCCGGTGATTGCTGAAAGATTCGACCAACCACTACAGGAAGGAATGGTGTTTGCAGTGGAACCTAAAAATGGAATTGCGGGTGTGGGTATGGTGGGGATCGAAAATACCTTCATTGTAACCCCCCGTGGTGGGGAATGTATCACCGGTGATAATCCGGGCCTGGTCCCTGTTTTTTGATTTCTTTAAATTTTATCATTTTTCCAATTTTTTCATAAATGCCTTTAAATCCCCCTATTAACGCGCTACAAACTATAAATATTATAACTTATAACTTATACTTATAACTTATAATTCAAGATAACTATGGAGAACCATTATGGCAGAAATAATATCAATACTCAATCAGAAGGGAGGTTGTGGTAAAACCACCACAGCAGTAAACCTCTCGGCAGCACTAGCCCTTTTAGGAAAGAAAGTTCTGGTAATTGACATGGACCCCCAGGCCAATGCCACCACTGCGTTTGGAGTGCAAAAGAACGAAGAAAATTCTGTTTACCGGGTCTTGACCGGGGAACAAACCATGGATGAAGCCATTGTCCCCACGGAAATTTCAGGACTGGACGTGCTCCCCAGCCACATTTCCCTTAGTGGGGCAGAAGTAGAGTTAAGTAAAGATATCGGGTTTCCCTTCATCCTGAAGGAGTCCATGGATGGCCTTCTGGATGATTACGACTATGTGTTGCTGGATGTGCCTCCCTCTCTGGGTATACTAACCATCAACTCCCTGGTGGCTGCGGACAGTGTGATCATTCCTATCCAGGCGGAATTCTACGCACTGGAGGGGATGGCTGATCTGTTAGATGCCATGAACCTGGTGGAAAGTCGCCTAAAGAGTCCATCACCAATTAAAGGAATATTAATCACCCTTTATGATTCCCGAACCCGGTTGGGAAGGGATGTCTACCATAATGTTAAACAGTACTTCGGAGACCGGGAGTACATCTTCAAAACCACCATTCCCCGTAATGTGAAACTGGCCGAGGCCCCCAGCCATGGAAAACCATGTATAATTTACGATGAGGAATGCATAGGCACGGAAGCCTACAATGACCTGGCTAAAGAATTCCTATCATTGAGTAATGATCTGGAGGACAATAAATGACGGCTAAAAAGGGTGAAAGTGCATTGGGAAGGGGATTAGATGCCCTGATTCGTAAAGAAAAGCCTGAAAAAGAGGAAGCAACAGTAGGAAAAAAATCTGTAAAAAAGAAGACCACCAAAACAGTTTCCAGGAATTCCAAGGCTAAAACCTCTCCCCAACCCCGGAAAACCAAAACCAGTGAAGATCCAAATAAAATCATTGTGGATGGCGTAATCATGGAAGTACGTAAGAATCCTCGCATATCCTTATGGTCTGCCAGATCTGCTGCGGTTTTGAGGTTTTTAAAGAATACTAAACCAGCATTCAGTATAAGTAAAGAGGCTTCAGCCCTCATTGAGGAAGCAGTGCAACAGAAATATCCCGAGATCTGGGAAATGTTTGAAAAGGAAAATTTATAGATATAACTCCTTAAATGGAGGCGGTTAGTTATAAGTTATAATTAATTATAAGTTAGAACTTATTAGTTATAACTTATAACTCTATTTTTTCCGGTGAAATTCTTATAAAATATTAGTTTTTAAATAGGTTTTTAAAAAGAAAGGGTGGTCTGCCGGGCATGGTTCAACTGGAGGAATGGTTCGGCTCGTTTTACCACCACCCCAATTTTTTTCAGTTCATCCATTTCAGTGAACTTCACTCCCCTTCTCCGGTTTTCAATGATCCTCTGGGCTGATTTTTTACCAATACCCGGGACCCGCATCAACTCTTTCAGGCTGGCTTCGTTCACTTCCACCGGGAATACATCGGGATGTGATTGGGCCCAGAGCATTTTAGGGTCTTCATCCAGGATCAGAAACCCTTCCTCATCCAGGGTAATCTCATCCAGGGAGAAACCATAGGAATTCAGAAGAAACTGGGCCTGATATAGGCGAGGGCTTCGTTTTTCCTCTGGTTGGGTATGGCCTTCAAGGGGAGTATCTTTAAGAGGTTCAAAGGGACTTAAATAACTTAAATTAATATTCAGGTGTTTGTGTAGCCATTGTGCACGTTTTAAAACATCATGATCTGTTTCATTGTTGGCTCCCACAATGAGTTGGGTGCTCTGGCCGGAAGGGGCCATTTCAGGGTGACGTCTTTTTAAACGTCCAATCCATTTCATCCTACGCAGAACATCATTATGATAATCCTTAGTACTGGTGAGCTCCTGAAAACCGGTGACAGTGGCTGATTCAAGGTTCACACTTACCCGGTCTGCCAGGCTCATGGCCCTTTTGATCATATCATAGGAAGCTCCTGGAATCACCTTAAGGTGTATGTAACCCTGGTATTCATACTCTAAACGCAATTTACGGGCCACCTCCACCATGTTCTCCATGGCCACATCAGCGTCACCCGGCATCCCTGAACTTAAAAATAGGCCTTCTGCATAGTGGTTCTGGTAGTAGTGAAGGAAAAGTGATATTAACTCTTGGGGTGAAAATTCAACCCTATCAAAACGGTTATGGCAGTGATTAATACAGTAATTACAATCACTGGTACAATGATTACTCATTAAGACCTTAAAAAGCGGAACCTGACACCCATTCTGCGTGCGGGCATGATAAATCCCTGGTAACTTGGGAGAAGTGAAATTCTCCTTATTAAGACTGACATAGTTGCAGAGATCATGTTGGGAGGCTTCACCCAGAATTCGAAGTTTTTCCATCTCCATACAGACTTATCCTATATCCATTAAGGTACATAAAAATTTAGAGAGTGCAGATGCAAAGTAACATGTCAGGTAAGGAGAATTATTTTTTCAGTTTTCAAATTTTCTTTGTTCAAATATATCATAAAATCAAGTTTTTTAACATAAAGACATTTGTATAATTTTAAAATAATATTTTAAGAGAAATTTCTCCATGAAACAATGGAAATCTTTATAATTAAGGTAAATAAAGATATTATTTACAATTTAAGGGAGGTAATAAAAAATGGCCAAAAATCCAATTATAGCAGCGATTTTGTCTTTCATAATCCCTGGTTTAGGGGAAATATACGTAGGAAAGACCATGATGGGAATTGTATTTGTAATTGTAGCACTCATATTGTCTGCAGCCATATACATGGTAACATTTTATGCATGGATAATATACATAGTCCTTTGGTTATACGCTATATATGATTCTTACACAAGTGCAAAAGCATTAGAATAATTTTTAACCATTTATTTATTTTTTTGAATTTTATCTTTACCACTTATCTGGTCACCTTTTTATAAAAGACAGTTCTTAATTAGAAACATGAGATTAGTACTGGCAGGCACAGGCAGTGCCGTGGGGAAAACCACCATCTCTACCGGGATAATGAAGGCCCTTTCCCAGGAGAGGGAAGTTCAACCCTTCAAGGCAGGCCCTGATTATATTGATACTACCTATCACACTCTGGCCACCGGCAATGTTAGCCGTAACTTGGATTCCTTTTTCATGAGTGACGGTCAGATCAGGGAAGCTTTCGAAAGAGGTTTAAAGATTTCCAATTCTGGTATGGGAATTATAGAGGGAGTAAGAGGTCTTTACGAGGGAATAAGTCCCACTGAAGATGTGGGAAACACGGCATCCATTGCCAAGGCACTTAACTCCCCGGTGATTCTAATTCTCAATTCTCGCAGCCTGGTGAAAAGCGCGGCGGCCATTGTCATTGGGTTTAAAACCCTGGATCCCAGCATCAGAATTGAAGGTGTTATCCTGAACATGGTTAAAAACAGGAAGCACTACCTCAAAACCAAGGAAGCTGTGGAAAAACTGGCTGACACGCCGGTAATTGGGGGTATTCCCCGGGATGATTTTCTCACGGTGGAGCAGCGCCACCTGGGATTGGTGCCTGCCGTGGAAAGGGAGAACATCAAGAAAAACATTGAAGACTGGGGCCGGGTCATGGAGGAAAACATAGACCTGGACGCACTCACCAGTATAATGAAGGGGGCCGGGAACTTACCATCAGGTAGGGAACCTCTTTTCCAGCAGGAACACCGTGGCCGGGTGAAAATGGGCATAGCCCGAGATGAAGTGTTCACCTTTTATTATCAGGATAATTTAGAGGCCCTGGAATCTAATAATGCTGATCTGATTTATTTCAGCCCGTTACATGATGAGGAAGTGCCTGATGTGGATGGGATCTACATTGGGGGAGGTTATCCCGAGATATTCGCCCGGGAACTGGAGGCCAATAAGTCCATGCGCCACTCCCTGAGACAGTTCCACCAGGAGGAAAGGCCCATCTATGCTGAATGTGGAGGGCTTATGTATTTAACTCGTTCCATAAACCAGCACCAGATGTGTGATGTTTTTCCCTATGACTCTCACATGACCAAGAAACCCCAGGCCCTAAGTTACGTTATTGCCCGGGCCGCCCATGACAACATCATTATTCATGAACGAGAAGTCTTCCATGGTCATGAATTTCACTACTCCAAACTGGAACTTGATGGAGCCCAACCAAAATTTGCCTTTGATATCCTGAGGGGTCGCGGAGTCACTGGTAACTGTGATGGACTAATGAGTAAAAAAACACTGGCCAGTTACGTGCATACCCATGTGGCAGCTTGCCCCTCCTTTGCCAGTAGACTGGTGAGGGCGGCCGCAGAGGATTAATAAAGTGGAAGATTGCAAAATGCAAAAAACCTTCTTAAGACTTTAAAATCTAAAAAAACATTTTTTTATGTTTTTAAAAATTTCTACTGTAGACTCAAATACATTGTATTTTCACCCCTCATTCTACTGTAGAATTTTTTTGGTACTACATTAATCCCCAATGGTCTCATTTTTGGAAAAAATCAGTGATAAATCAGCGAAAACTAAAAAGTTTATAAATAAGTGAAATAAAGGAGTTAGACATAAACATTAAAATAATTTTTAAAGCTCACAGATTATTCTGTAAGAATAAAAAAAGACTGGAAATATCCTTATTCAATTATCCGAAAAAAATTAAATTTGTTTCAAGGTTTGTTTCATAGGAAATTAGATTTGTTCAGGTGTATTCAAGGATATTAAGAGATTAAATTCAGGGGACTGATTTATGAAGTTTAAAAGCGTTGATCTTTTTTCACCTTACATCATGGTGGTAATAATAGCCATCTATGTGGGATTGGCGGCAATAGCCTACCAGGAACATTTAAGGAATCTTCAATGGATTTCCAGCACCACATGGCTCTATGTATTAATGGGTACCCTGTTTTTCATGGCCGGAGTATTCCTGCCTAAATTCATTTACAACCGCAGTGCAAAACTTAAATCCCTGTGGGGAGGGGCCATGGTTACTCCGGAAAATTCAGCACCATGGTACAACAAGCTCCGCATCCTGCTGGATGAACGGGTGGTACTGACCGTAGCAATCATTGGTATCGTACTACAGGTTGTGAACCTCTACCTCCTGGGGGGTATACCCATCCTGAGCGGATACCTGAAATTCAAGGCCACCACGGATCTCTGGCGATTCGCTTACCCCATATTTTTACCGGCCATCACCATTCTCCTGGCCAAATACCCTCGTAAATGGTACTATATCCTTTTCGTTATAGGCCTGGCAGTTTTCGCCATCAACGGGTACCGAACCACCACCATGGCCATACTCATCAGTGGCTTTGTAACCCTGTACTACACCCGGAAGATGAAAACCAGTCACATACTGATTGCCATTTTATTAATTGGATTAGTGGGAGTAGCCGCTGGTTACATAGCGGTAATGTCCATCCAATGGCAGCAGTGGTCCCTGAATCCACTGCAACTGGTAGCTTACCGTGCCGGGTTCACCATGATGGTCTTTGACAAGATCGTGCACATGGCCGGAGCCACTGCCGGAGACCTGTTCCAGCAAGCCCTTTCCACCGGACATCCCCGGGTTACAGTGGGGCAAGTAGTTCTCAACTACCCCGTATCGGGGAGCACACCCACCACCAGTATAACCTCCACCATATTCGGACCAGCAGTACTGGACTTTGGATTCTACGCCATGGCCCTGCAGATGTTCATAATTGGGGCAGTGCTTAGAATAATATACGCCACACAGGTAAAGGCTAATGGGGCATTCACCGCCCTGTACGCTATTGTGTTAACCCACACCATGATATGGGTGGAAACTGGTCCCACAGACAGCGTGGTTTACCTGTTCTACCTATTGGCTTTGGTGGCGGTGGGTTTATACGCAACTCAACTGGGGAGAAGCAAAAAAACTAAAGCTGCATAGCTTTTCATACTTTTTAAGAGTTTAATAAATTTTTAATAAAAATTGAGGTCCAATACCTCTTTTTCTATTTTTTAAAATAATAATAAGGATTTTGAAATAAATAAGGGATATTTTTACACTGGAAACACACCTCTTTTATTTAGGGTATGGATTCCCCCCTTTCAAAAATAGGGAAAAATATTGCTAAAAAAAGGTGATGAAGAGTTTTTGCAGGTTTAATTAATGTTTAATTCATTTAATGTCTAAACTGTTTAAAATCAGTTCCAGGTTCTGTTTTTCACTGTTGTACTCATCACGGGGAACGTTAATGATAATGTTGTAGGTGTTGTTGTTCTTGACGAAGACCATATCTTCAAACCGCATATCTTTAAAGAAGAACATGATATCACTACCTTTAAATATGCTCCGATGGGCGGTTTGATTATCTATCACCAGTGTATCCTCTGATATTTTTTCCCAACCAGGATAAACAGTATTATTTCGCTCTTTAAGCACTCCTTCTTCCGACATACCATAATTGGGAGTGATGGTTATCTGCAGTTGGGTGTAGTAATCCTTGCTAACCACGATGCTGGGACCGGTATTATCATTGGATACTGTCACTTGCCAGTTGGCCGGATAATCAAAGCTTACTTCATTAAAGGTGAAATTTTTCGTGGAGTTACTTGAAGAAAGGGGATTATTATAATTAATACAACCAGAGGTAAAAACGACCAAAATCAGAAATCCAACTGTTAAGAGAATGTAATTACGACCACTGCCCACAGAAATCACCACAAAGAAATAGTATCTTATTATATTTAAATATATTTATAATAATCTGGAGATTATTGTAGTACAGATGATATCCCTTTTTTACAGGCCTTCCCCGGAATCTCCTATATAAATCTTCCCCTAAAAATTAAATGAAAAAATATTTAAGCCGATCTTCCAAATAGCAAATCGGTGATAATATGGTTGTAAAAATAGGAGTTATTAAAAGCGGTAACATTGGTACCTCTCCTGTCCTTGATTTAGTCTTAGATGAGAGAGCAGACCGACCTAACATAGATGTTAGAGGAGTGAGTTCTGGAGCAAAGATGAACCCAGAACAGGTTGAAGAAATCGTACCAAAAATTGCAGATTTCGACCCTGATTTCGTGATATTCATCAGCCCAAACCCTGGTGCTCCTGGACCAGCTAAAGCTCGAGAATTATTATCTGGAATGGACGTCCCAGCATTAATCATTGGTGACGCTCCTGGAATGGGTAAAAGGGAAGAAATGGATGAACAAGGATTAGGATACATCGTTGTTCTCGGAGACCCAATGATCGGAGCTCGAAGAGAATTCCTGGACCCAACTGAAATGGCCTCATTCAACGCAGATGTAATAAAAGTACTGGCTGCCACTGGCGCATACCGAGTGGTACAGGAAACCATCGACGGAATGATCGCTGCCTGCGAAGCAGGAGAAGACATTGAATTACCAAAAGTCGTTATTGACGCTGCTAAAGCTACAGAAACCGCTGGATTCGCCAGCCCATACGCAAAAGCAAAAGCAATGGCTGCTTACGAAATGGCTGCTAAAGTGGGTGACATTGACCTCAAAGGCTGTTTCATGGTTAAAGATATGGAACAATACGTACCTATCGTGGCTTCAGCTCACGAACTCATTGCTACAGCTGCTAAACTCGCAACTGAAGCACGTGAAATCGAAAAAGCAAACGACACTGTACTGCGTAAACCACACGGTGCTCAGGGACAGACCATGTCCAAGACCGTGTTAGTTTCCAAACCAGAATAAGTTAAATATATTCCCTTGCAGTCCTTCGAGACTGCAATTATTTTTTTTATTTTTTATTCCAATCCCTTCCGTTCCTCGCACATCCTTAGTTTTTAATAACAAAATTATTATTAATGTTAATTAAACATAACTAGCCGTGGTGCATAAAGTGATTGAAAACATAATAGAACGCTTCTCCAAGGCAGCCAGTATGCAGCGCTGGAACGACCATATACGTCCGGTGGAATTCACAGAACTGGACAAACAGGCCCATAAAATGGTAATTGCCTATGTCATCGCCCGGTTCGAAGAGGATCGCATGGGTCCTCATAGTGTAGACTGGCTGGCCCTGATTGAAGGGGGAATTTTTGAGTTTCTTCACCGTACAGTCTTAACTGATATCAAACCCCCCGTTTTTCACCGTATGATGAAAGAAAAGGGTGAGGAATTGAATAAACACGTGTTTAAAGAGCTTGAAAATGATATGGAAGGATTGAATCATGGTTTCCAGGAACGGTTTAAGAGTTACTACTTGCAAAGTTCCAACACACTGGAAAGACGAATTTTACGTGCGGCCCACTATTTAGCCACACAGTGGGAATTCAAGATCATCTACCATACCGCACCGTTCATTCACGGTATTGAACAGACCAAAGAGAACATCGAAAACCAGATCGAGGATCACTACGACCTTATCGGGGTGCAGAAGATCCTTCTGGGGAAAAAATCCTTTGGTTTCATCGACCGGTGTGGCCAGCTTCGCTTCCAGAAAAGATGGGCCCACATTCCACGTATACCTGAAACATCGGTTTTGGGGCACATGTTTATTGTGGCGGCCACCAGTTACCTTTGCACCATGGAAATGAACGTTGAAGCCTGCCCTAAACGTTTTTACAATAATTTTTATGCGGGACTCTTCCACGATCTACCTGAAGTGCTGACCAAAGATATTATATCTCCGGTTAAAGATTCGGTAGAAGGTCTCAAAGAAATTATTAAGGATTATGAAGAGTTCCAGATGAATGAAGAACTTCTCCCCCTGCTACCCCGGCCATGGCACAGGGATATGAAGTATTTTTCAGAATCAGAATTTGAAAACAAAATTCAGGATAATCAACAGGTTATTTTGGGGTTGAGTTTCAAAAATATCAACCGAGATTACAATGAAGATGAATTCTCACCATTGGATGGGGAACTTTTGAAGGCTGTTGATCGGCTGGCGGCATTTATAGAAGCTAAAATGTCCATAAACCATGGTATAAAGTCGGATGAATTAAAGGAAGCTTCAAATAATATATATAATGAGTACGCCCGCGAAACTATTTCGGGAATTGATTTTGGTAGAATTTTTCATTACTTCCATAACCTTTAAAAATACGGGTAAAAAAATAAGGGGTTTGAAGGAAAAATCAAGTCATAAACCCTAATTATTCCCTAAAATACTGGGCAAATTCCTGGGTTTTGCCTTCCCATTCTCCACTTTTCTGTTCTTTACCTCCAATGACTAGGTTCCCGATAAAGTCCATTCCCTGTTCTTCCAGGGATTCACGGATTTTAATGGTGGCTACTTGTGAACCATCACCGCCCATGGTCACCAGGGCAGCACATTTCTTACCGGAAATATTCTCCAGCTCTTCCAGATACTGGTTAACACCGGGGGTGGTGCGTCCGGCCCAGACCGGGCTGCAGACAATTAAACAGTCGTATTCACTGATATCAGTTATGCATGGTTTTATTGGCCATTTTTTCTCTAAATAGGCATGGATGGCCTTAATAACATACCATCTGTCTTTTGCAGGTTCTATACGTGTTAAATCAGCATTTATTAACTCCTGGAGTTTCTGGGCCACCGTTAGGGTGTTCCCAGAGTAGGAGTAACAGGCAATGAGAGTTTTCATCTTTTTATCTCCAGAATTTATTTACAAGGATATTCATTATTTTTAGGGGGAATAAGTTTTTAGTCTTTGGTGCGCAGGATCAATTTTTTAAGATCCCTCCAGGTCCACACCTTAATGGCCACTACAAAAAGCACCGGGATCATGAACAGAATCAATAAGCTCAATTTTAGGTTGAAAAAAGAGATGCATATGGATAGGAAAACTATCGCCGGCATGAACAGGGTGATCCTTCTAATGTAAGGGTCGTATGGTTTGGCATTCTCCCGGATTAGATCGTGGTCTAGGGCATACCTCCAGATCATATAGGAGAACAAACCTATCATGAGAAGATTTAAGTCGAAAATAAACTGTGATAGCTGATATTGGGGAAATTGTGCAATTATTGAAGTGGATAAAGGCACCAGGGTTATGAACATTAACCAGAAGACATTTATCCAGGTTAAAGTTAGATTGGTCTTTTTAATCAGGAATAATATATGATGGTTTATCCAAAAACCAGCCAATATTAGGAAACTCAGGAAGTAAACCACGTATTTGGGTAAAATTTCTCCAGTAGTCTGTAGAAACAGTTGTGATGTGTGGATAGGGCCCATGGGTATCTCGATGGTCACCACCAGAATGGTCATGGCTATGGCAAAGAGACCATCAGTCAGGGTTTCCAGTCTATTGGTGGGAAAATACAGTCCAGGTTTTTTTTCATCTTCGGGATTCATAGGGTCTCCTTAATTGACTTTCCTCTTTATTTGAAAGTTATCTGTTAAGGGAATAAGTTAATAATTTTGCAGTGTTTATTCTGTTTGCTTTTTTTTATGGGCAATGTTACGTATATTTAACAGAACTGGTACCAGTAAAAAAATTAAAATAGTTCCTACGGGAATGATAAAGGAAGTTGCTATGGCTATAAAAGATATAACCGGCAGTAAAAGGTTGGATCGTTTGATCTTATCTGCATAGGGTAGGATCTGCTCGTAAAGCATTTCATGATTTAAAGCGTAATTAAAGAGAGAATAATATAAAATACCTATTACCAGCATGTTCAAAGCAAATATAATCTCTGCAAATTGATACTGGCCATAAGTACTCATTAATGATGTGGAAAAGGGCACTATGGCAATGGACATTAACCAGAAAATGTTTAACCACTGCAGGGAATTGTCAACGTGTTTTATACCGTAAAATACGTAGTGGTTTAACCAAAAACCGCCTAAAATCGCGAAACTGATTATGTATATTCCTATCTGGGGTAACAGTAGGTTAAAGATATAATTGTTGATTATGGTGGGGGTGGGACTGGCGGGTAAGGTGGGTACTTCCAGGCTTAAAACCAGTAGGGTCATGGCTATGGCAAATATTCCGTCGGTCAGTGTTTCCATCCGACCCTTTGGAATGCGTGGTACTGGTGTGGAAGGTTCTTTCTCCTCAGTCATGCCCTCGGTCCCCCCATTTATTTAAATGACTCCCTTAGTACTGGGTACCCGGTCATGGACCACTCTGGTGGCATCGTGCAGGGCACGGGCCAGGGCCTTAAATATTGCTTCCACCTGGTGATGGTCGTTTTCCCCTTCCACACGGGCGTGGAGATTTATCTTCCCACTCTGGGCCAGTGACTCTAAAAAGTGACCCACGTTCTCGGTGCTGAGGTCACCTACTTTGTCTTGGTGGAAGTTCAGATCCAGCACAGTGTAACTGCGTCCTGAGAGATCCACGGCCACCATGGCCAGGGATTCGTCCATGGGTATCAGGGCATGGGCCATTCTTCTTATACCTTTCTTGTCACCAAGGGCCTGGTGCAGAGCTTCTCCCAGCACTATTCCCACGTCTTCCACAGTGTGGTGGTCATCTATTTCCGTATCACCCTGGGCTTCCACCTTCAAATCGAACAGACTGTGTCTGGTGAAGGATTCCAGCATGTGGTTTAAGAACTGGATACCGGTTTCCACCTGGTACTGGCCAGTACCATCCACATCAAGTTCAATGGTTATATTGGTTTCAGCGGTCTTCCTCTGTATCTTGCTTTTTCGGTTCATCTTCATCATCCCTTATGATACGGATTGCATCTTCTGGACACTTGGAAGCACAGATCGTGCACAGGTGACAGAATCTTAAATTGGTGGCCATGGCCTTTTTATTAATATCCCAGATCTTGGCACCCTTGGGGCATTCTTCCTTACATACTCCGCAACCAGTACATTTTTCTGGATCAACTTCTATTCTCATAACCCATCTCCTTATAACTTATAAGTTATAACTCAAACTCACAGTTTAATTCTGTTATTCAATAATATTTTCGGTATTTAAGTGATAAAAATGCTCAATTACTTATAACTTATACCTTATAACAACCATCTTCAAAGGACAACTACCATTCTCCAATTCTATTTCCTTTGATAGGTTTCCATGAATTCATGGAACCGGTTTAAGGTTTTTTTAAGGCTTCTGAACCCTTCTTCATCGGCCTTTACACCCTTCAATGTATCCTGTGACCAGAAATTCGCTCCCAGGTTAGACCCGAATGGCCCACCACTAACTGGTATGGCTCCGTTTAAGATGTAAAAGGTCATGATCTGTTGTATTGCTAGTTCCTGGCCTCCTACACGGTCTCCTCCCACAGCAATGGCCATTCCCACTTTGTGTTTAAGGAAATCCATGTTTGCAGCTGCTGCTGCACGGGTGCGGTCCATAACTGCTTTTATCTGGGCGCTGACTCCCCCATTGTAGATGGGTGTGGCCATTATAATCCCGTCAATATCCTTAAAATTAGGGTAGAGCTCGTACATGTCGTCTTTGAGGATGCATTCCTTCTCCCGCAGGCAGTAATCACAGTTTCTGCAGGGGCTGATATTCTTTCCCCTCACAGTGAACAACTCGGTTTGGTAACCCTTTTCTTCCAGGGTATTCAGAGCTTCAGTTAGAACGTACTCTGTAGCCTGTTTCCTGGGGCTTCCGCATATTCCTAAAATTACTTTTTGCACTGATAATTCCCCCACATCAAATATAATTTGAATTTATTAGGTTTTAACTTTTTTTCTTGTATTGGTTAAAGAAATACTTTTTCGAAGGGGAAACCAATTTGAAGTTATTTTTATACTTTAAGCAGTGATTACCACGGCCGTCTATGATCCGAATGAGATTATGGAGTTCTGCCTTTTAATAATCTGATATTTTCATTAAATTAGTTCACGCTGCGGTTAAATGAACAAAAATTAGTTCCTGAAATCTTTTTGATATATTCCATAGTGGATTGTTTGTTCATAAAAATAAAAAAAAGGATTTTGCAGGGTAATTCTAATTGAATTCAGTTTCGCCCAATGTCTTGACATTACCTATTTTAAGTCTTATGGCGTTTTAAATCGAATTTACTTTATCATAGATTCATATGCTGAACCAGAGGATTCTGAAGGATGCGTGCCATATTAATTTGGAGGATTCCCATGATGAATAGAATTCCTAGAAGAGCCATATCTGGAACAAACGGTAATAAATTGTTGATACCAAAAATTATTAGCACTATTTGCAGGAGAATCCCGGTAATCAGCATTTTTTTCATCATTGGGGGAATGGGGGTGGGTTCAGCCGGTGGATGCCTGATACCATCCAGAATCGGAAGGCCTATTTTAAATAGGCCTACACTTCCGGTGATGAGGTTCCAGATTGCGAGGAGTATTATCATTATGTTGGTCAGGAGTCCAGGAACGATACAGGAGACAATTCCCATGGAGATAAATGTTAGGCCAATTATTATCAGGAGCCAAGAGAGTTTAAACTGACCTACAGGAGTATTTCCCAATGCCATTACCTGGAGGGCCAGCATAACCATCAGCAGACCATACATGCTGTCAAAGGAGAATGTGAATATGCCCATGCCTGTGGGAATGAGCAGGATTGCAACCAGAGTTACAATTAATCCAGACATGAAGGTGAGTACAATATTAGTGGAGATATTAGCATTCTGGAAAAGGAAAAAACTACTTTTTTGATCAGTTTGGGTTGCTGATGGCTCTGAAGGTGAGGAGGTAATTTCTCCGGGGGAATCTAACTTGGGGACCTTCTGAAGACACCATGCAAGATAGAAAAAACTGATACCAAAGATAATGTAAAGTACGGTAGTCTGAAAATGAGTTGTGATACCCGGGAGGAGCGTAACAAGGCCGACAAGTACCTCTATGAAGTACAAAAGGCCCAGGGCAAGGGCTAGGTGCTTATGTATGCTGGAAGTCTGGATCCACATTCTGGCCTGATCTTTGCCAACAACCAGTTGCAGAAAGGAAACTATACCTCCGGCAAAAATAAAGATTCCAACCAGTTCACGGATGAATCCTTCCATGAGCCCAGGGATTAAACAGGCTACAGTTCCAAGGACAGCCATACTTGCTCCGAGTATTATTAAAGTCCATGAACGACGGAAATCACCAAAAGGGCTCCTTCCCAATGTGATAATCTCTAAAGAAAAAATTACCAGTAACAGTCCATACGTGCCGTTGGAGTTATAGGGCAGTTCTCCACTTTGGATTTTAAACCATAGTAGGCCCAAGATGAACAGGAATACTCCGAAAACCAGTAAAATGACAATTTCAAGGGTAGGTTCGGATCCCTTGCTCATTGATGGACTGGGTATTTGTTCCTGTTGTTTGTTTGATGTCATCTTACCATTTCCTTACATATTCCTGTCCGCCTATAATGTGCCTTATTAATTTCCCTCCTTTTCATACGATGCCCTGAGGGAATGTGCCAACTGAAACAACACTTCGTCTTCTCCTTTTATGTAGCAGTTCCAATTATGAGTGTTGGGTTCCTCAGGTATTACAATAATTCCCTTTTGTTGGGAAACTTGGTCCAGAATGAGGACTGCTGTTTTATCAACTGAATAGGCATCATCAGGGATCTTCACTTCATCGTTAACATTACCACTCATATCTTTCTTAAAGATGGGTGTTGCAATATTGGAAGGGCAGATGGTTGAAAAATAGATGCCTTTTTCTGCATATTCATATTTTAGAGATTCAGTAAACCCAGTGACACCAAATTTGGTGAGAGAATAGAGAGACGAAAAGGGGGTAGGGATAATTCCTGAAACAGAACTGGTGTTAACAATATGCCCAGATCCCTGTTTCAGCATGATTGGAACTGCTGTATGGACTCCGTAAATAACACTCCAGAGATTGGTATCAATGATTGTTTTCCAGTCCTTAAGGGTGGCCTTCTCATAGGGGGATTTGAAGCCGACTCCTGCATTATTGAATAAGAAGTCCAGTCTGCCGGCCTCTGCTACTGTATCTTCAATTGCCTTTTGCACTTGATGTTGATCAGTCACATCCACGATGAGTGTGTGAATTTGATCCTTGTAAGAAGAGAGTTGTTTGGCCGCGTTTGCAACTTTTTCTGGATTGCGACCGGCCATGTAAACAATTGCTCCTCTTTTTAAGAGTTCTTCACTCACTGCATAACCAATACCTGAATTTGCACCGGTCACAATACATATTTTATTCTGGTAATACTCCGAATTATCCATAAGATCATCCCCTTTCTAAACTCCTCACCTTAATCCTATGACTCCCTATCCTGTGGACAGTTTATGGCCGTTTATTCTACATTATCTACGTCATAGGGACGATCATACATCTTTTTAATAATTTCTTTGTCTTTAACTCGCCTTTTCCAATATAATGATTTAGATAGATGGGCATAACCAAATTTGACTAAAAAGAGGGGCAAAGAAAGTTTTGAAGCAGTTGCTATGGCTTCAGGGGGGACAGTATCATTGTTGGAAAGAGAGTCAATTATCGTATCTAAACCCTCTCGAAGGTTTTTAGCAGGCATCCCTGCATCTTTTAAAGATTTATTTTCAACAGAAGGGCCCATTCCAACTGCTATGCCACCCATCCATTCCATATCTGTCTGAGATGCAAAATTTTCACATATTTTGATAGCCACATCATTTTGATATGATTCAGGGAAGCCACAGTTGAATACAGCCATCAGTTTTTGCTGGGTTTTGGGCAGAGACTTTTTGTAATTGGAGAATTCTTCCATAAATCTGATTGTTAGGGCTGGAATACTATCAAAGTATAAAGGGGCTACTATTACGATTAATTCTGATTCAGATGCTTTTTTAAGCAATTCTTTTAGCTTATCTGGTTTTTTGTATCTTGCAACGAAAACCTTTTCAGTTTGAACTTCGTTTTTGTTGAATCCATCTTCAATGTAAGATGCAATGTTATTGGATGCGCTCTTTTTTCCTTTAGGGCTTCCAACCAGAATTAATGCATTCCGGAGCTTACTCATACCAACACCTCCTTATCTTCGATATGACGAGAGATTTTACTGAGATCCAGATCTTCAACATCACCAGTGAAGATCTCAACACAGGGATTAGAGCAGTACATATTAATATTGTTGCGTTCGGTGAGTTTTCTGAAAATATTCTCGCTTTCAGTATCTTGTTGTGGTAAGTATCCAATCCAAATCAGGTTATTATCCTCTCCATCTCCATATCGGGGCACGTGATGCATTTCCCCCTTCATTATTTTGAAAAATGGAGTAGCAGTTGGTAGCAGTCGATCAACCATCTTTTTCAGTTGGTAAGAATAACCACCAAATGTTATAGGGGTTATAAATACTTTAAGGTCAGATTGAATAAATTTTTTTGCTATTTCTGGACCTTTATCTTTTATAATGCATTCTCCTGGTGTTTTAAGCCAGCACCCGAAGCAGCCCACGCATGTGGCAATGTTTTCTTCAAGGAGATGGAAATTTTCAACTTCCCACCCGTTTTTTTCCAGTAGCAGGGTAACCTCATTGTTGATTGTAGCCAGGGGACCGTCGAGACTTCTGGAACCGTCTAATATCAAAGCTTTCATAATTTAATCCTCCTTTTATTCATCTCATTTTGAATTCCTCATTTTGAAATGGAATGAATCATCAGATCCAATGAATGTTCAATTAAATCCTCTTTACTCATTCCAAATAAACCTAAATAGTAAATCGTCGATAATGATGAGCTAAATATGTTTAAAGTTGATTTTACTAAGTATAGAGCAGTAAGAAATGTGTTAATGTCCTCCCTAATTGAACCATCCTTTTTTCCAATGTCTATGGAATCACATATTATTCCCAGGTTCTGTTGGTCAATTTTTATGAGTTCCTGAATGTGGGGCGTGTTCATAAATTCGGGGTCTCTATCGTGGGCCTCTGTTAGCACCCGACAATAATCCGGGAATTGTTTGTAAAATTTCTTGAAGGCATAGCATGTCTTTAATACCTTTTCCCGACCATTATTTTGAGATGAAAATTCTTCTATCATCATTTTATTCAGGATTTTGACACCTCTAACTGCCACAGAGAAATAAAGCTCCTCTTTATTCTCAAAATACCTGTAAATTGCGGTTTTTGTGAGTTCTAATTGGGCGGCTATTTCATCCATGGTAGTTTTATCATACCCTTTTTTGAAGAAGCATTTTTCAGCAGCATCGGTGATTTCATTAGCTTTTCGTTCTCTTTCCCTTTTTGTTCTATTAGATACCAAAAGATCACCTCCGGAGTTATCAATTTTTAGTATCCAAAGTTACTGTAAGTAATTTTTGTTACTCATGATAACAAATGTTAATCACCATAATTTTATAGTTCATTATAGTGTGGTAAGGTGTTGAGTGTGGGTTGGTTTGTCCGTTTTTTTGGTGTATTACAGAAATCTTTAATAAAAAAATGGGGAAAGGGATTCAAGATCCCTTATTGGTTTTTCCGGGTTGTTATTAATCCGCCAAGTACACTGAGTGCTGCTAGGGCCAATGGCATTATTGGTGCTCCAGTGGTTTGCATTCCAACGGTGTTTGATGCTGCATTTACTTGATTATTGCTAGTTGCACTCTCTGCTGCTGTAATGGTCACTGTTGCATATAATGTCTGGCTGTCCAGAGAAACTGAGGTTAATGCTACCCCAGCTCCTTCATCACCACGGAGTATGGCAGTGGCAATACCATTGAGAGTATCAATGATAATGGATTTACTGCCCACGTTACCAAGATTGGTGGTGAAGGTCACTGGTGTTCCGTCTGGTAGGTGGCCGATTGATGGGTCGATTGTTGTTAGGGTGGTTCCGTCGAAGAGGTTGTTGAAGTTGGCGGTTAGAGTAGAGGTACTTCCCTGTGGAATAGTGGTGGGGATGGAACTGAAGGTCAGATATAACCATGGAGTGTAAGTCACGTTTTCTCCAAAAATCAGATTGTTGAAGTCAGGATTGTTGGAACCCCACCAGTTAGCTGTAGCGTTCACAAGTCCAAATCCTTCTCCTTCATCGCTATTGCATATGGCGCTGCCTTGAATTGCAGTGTTTCTCACGATTCTGTTGAAATGCACATTAGCAGTACCTGTATTTAAGATAGCTCCGCCGTATGTTGCATTATTGTTGGTGAGTGTACTGCTAGTTAAGTTCACAGTTCCATATTCGTTGTTGATAGCTCCACCATAATTTGTTGCGGTGTTGTTGGTGAGTGTGCTGTTAGTTAAGTTCCCCGTTCCACGGTAGTTGTCGATAGCTCCGCCGTATGTTGCGGTGTTGTTGGTGAGTGTGCTGCTGGTTAAGTTCACCGTTCCATGGTAGTTGTCGATAGCTCCGCCGTATGTTGCATTGTTGTTGGTGAGTATGATACTGGTTATGTTTGTAGTTCCATATTCATTGTCGATAGCTCCACCATAATCTGTTGCCGTGTTGTTGGTGAGTGTGCTGCCGGTTACGTTTGCAGTTCCCCGATAGTTGATGATAGCTCCACCCTGATTTGCTGTGTTGTTAAAGAAATTACTGCCCATAAGGGTTAGGGTACTGTTATTACTGTAGATTGCACCACCATTGTAGTATGCGGTGTTGTTAGAGAAATTACTGCCCATAAGGGTTAGGGTACTGTTATTACTGTAGATTGCACCACCACCATACAAACCACCATCCTGATTTGCCACATTGTTAGAGAAAGTACTGCCAACAATGGATAACGTACCGTTATCAGTGTAGATTGCACCACCATCATCTATGACACGGTTGTCTATGAAAGCACTAAGGGTAACTGTTAAATTTCCGCCTTCATTGTAGATAGCACCACAACTATCGTCGGCAAAGTTGTCAATGAAAGCACTAAGGGTAACTGTTAAATTGCCGTATTCATTGTAGATTGCACCACCATTATTTTCCGCATAGTTGCCGTTGAAATTACTATGGGTAACTGTTAAATTGCCGTATTCATTGTAGATTGCACCACCATTATTTGCATGGTTGTTGATGAAACTACACTTTGAAACTGTTAAATTGGAGCAATTAGTCCAGATAGCTGAACCATCATCCCAGTAACTGTACGCATTAGTTAATGTTAATTTAGAGAGGGTCACGGTAATTCCAGGTTCACTCGTCTCAGCTATCTTGAATATCCAGTTAGTGTTTTCTCCGTCAATTATAGTGTTAGCCTGGCTTTGGCCAACAATATTCACACTTTTAACAATGTTTATATTAGTGTTATTAGTTCCAGTGTAAAGACCATCTGCAATATTCACTACTCCGTTAGGGGTTACAGTTCCTGTGGCGTTTTTAATACTGAGTTTAGGTCCGTTTACTCCATCGAATATTGCGCTTTCACCGTTGTATGAGTCGTTTCCAGTGGCATTATTCACATAGATGATACCGGGGTCTGCGGAAGCTGTGCTAACACAAAAAACTAAAGATAAACTGAGAAGCACTAAGGAAATGAGTATTGTACTTTTATTTGTTTGTTTTCTTATTATTTCACCTCCTTTATGCCTGTGATTATCCTTCCGGTTTTTATTAAGAAAAGAACCTTCGGGGATAACTAATAAATCATGGAATATTTGGTTATTCAAAGTAAGCTAACGGAATAGAGAGTGAAATAATACCGTTGCCATGAAATATCATAAAACATGGGTTCTCACTATTTTCGTTGCTTAATTGATTTCAACCATTTTCATGGCCTTAATTTTGGATGCATGACATCATCCACTGTAAGGCCGTTTGCTTCCAGCTGTGGAATCCAACTGTCATTGCCTATTTTCATAAACATCTCTTTGGGGATATCCGGCTCAGTATAGATGTTATCACCGGTGGCATCTGAAAGAAGCAGCTCCAGGAACTGTTTCTTCCCGTTGTTAGTTCTCTTTAGTGCCTCAGGGGGCATATGTGTTATCATAGGGCCTGCACCGATGCCAATACCTGCTTTCCATGGAAAATTAACGGCTTCTGCCCAGCACTGGATTCTCCCGAGGGCCCACTTGGTTTGGTATCCTTCATAGAATCCCAGGTTGCAGACTGCATACACTGAAGGTTTCTTATCTGGTGGATGCTCTTTGATAAACTCATCCAACTGTTCCAGGTAGGAAACAACATGTGAAGGAAGGCTGTCGAAGTAAAGGGGGAACACAAATACCACGCTCTCACAGGAAAGAACCTCATCAAATCGTTCAGGTTTTGCTGCATTAAAGACAAGAACCTCTCCCGTCTTCCCGATTGCTTTGGTCATTTCTTTAATCAGGTGAGCGGACATGCTCCCTCTTTTTTTCGGGCTGCCCATAATCATGGCGAACTTCATAATGGAACCTCCTCATAGACATCTTTGATGAAATGCAGCTCACCAGCAGTATCCGATCCCATGTTTGCTTTGTTTGCAATGTATAATCCGGTCATCATCTCTTTTTCCAGATCAGTGATGTTGTTCCCGTACATGTATACGGTTAAATTCGAAGACTTGTCTTTCTTCTTCCTCATGACGTGTTTCAATTCACCGTCCCGTATCTCAAAGAAGGGGGTACCGCCCCCGATATTGCGGTCAAAGATGTTCTTTATAAACCGGCTGTATCCACCATACACGCATCTGCTGATGATGATAGTTTCTTCTCCGCCAAATCGAGTGGGAATGTCATGGTAGCCGTCTTTTATGATGCATTGCATAGGGGTTTTAATCCAGCAGCCGAAACAGCCGATACATTTGTTCATTGGACCCTCTGTTTCGGCAATTATCCTGACATCGTCACGGTTTTTGAGATCTGGAAATGCCTTGAGAAATTCTTCAGGGTCAAGATCATGGATAATAACTTTCATTTTTGATTCTCTCCTTTTTTGGGGGTAATAAATAAAAAAATAAAATAAGCTTTATCTCCTTTTGGACACTAACAGTCCCTCATAGTCATTAAAAAGGCCATAATTAAAATGTTTAACTAGCAAAAACTGCTATTCCATGAATAACCACGGCTATTCCCCAGCCACCTGCCACCCAAAGGAACCACAGGTAACCTGGGGCTGTTAATATGTTCATAATCGCTAAAAACAAGTTAATCACAATATAAATCAACAAATGTATTAAAAAACCCTTTTTCCCACTTTTTTTCCCTGTTTCATTACTTTCAACCATTTCATAGCCTCCCTTAATATTGTTACTATCAGTAACAAATGTTACTATCAGTAACATTATTAATGGGTTCAAACATTCCTACTATATATTAATATCTATTTTTTTCCGGCGGATTCGCGATAATTTAACAATATTCCATTATTTTAATTAAGTTATTTTCAGTGTTAACTCAAAAACAGTATAAAAATAGTTAAATTGAAATGGAATTGATGAAATTTATTCGGTAATAATTAATATTGAAAATCTAGAAGTAGGGGAAAGTAAGCGATTATATCTTTTTAATTAAATAATAAGCGTAGAAATGACCAAATACTAAAAATTACTTAAATTTTTCTGAAAAATAAAAAAAGGATGAGCATATTGATGCTCATTAGATAGATTCATCTTCATCCAGGGCCAGTCGCATGGTGTCCGGGTCCTGGGGCATTTTTTCCAGGAAGTCCTCGGCTGCACGGCGCACATCTCTGGAACCGATGATGTAACGGCCTACCACGATGACGTCAGCACCGCTGTCCAGGGCCTGGTCCATCTTCTTAGGCACAATACCTCCGGCAACTGCCACCCGTCCATTTTTACCAATGATCTCTTTGATCTGGTTGATGTTACCCCATTCAGTCATATCAGCCTGTTCTTCACCACGTTCGGCTTTCAGGGTTTCCAGGTCCACGTTACGGTGTAAAAGAACAATATCTGGCTTGAAGTTGAGGTTTTCCAGTTTTTCAGTGAAGTTGTCCACGTTCATCATGTCCAGTATGGAGTAGATCCCCTGTTTCTGAGCTTCGTGGATGGCTTTTTCAATGGATTCCTGGGTTCCGAGGCCAGAGATAGCCACGGCATCAGCAGTCTCATCAGCAGCCATTTTAACTTCAATACGCCCCACATCCAGAGTTTTAAGGTCAGCGATGATAAAGGCATCTTTCTTGAGTTCCCGGATTTTACTGACAATTCCCACTCCGAATTTCTTAACCAGGGGTGTTCCGGCTTCTATTAGGATTCTTTCTCGGTCCGGTAGACTGTCAATGATGCGTTCCATATCCTGCATGTTGTCCAGGTCAAGGGCCACTTGCAGATATGGGGGACTCCACAGTCGGTTGACTTTGAAACCCATTACTGGATGTGCTCCTCTGTCTTTTTCTGCTAATACTTTGTTTACAGATGGATATCCTTCCATTGCTCTTCTAAGTGCTAGTTTGGTTGCTCCATAGTTGTACTGGTAGATTTTTCTAAAATCAGATGCTTCAGGGTGAATGAACACACTGATAATCAGTACCATGTTTTCAGCTTCTTCAGCTGGTAATATTCCTTCTTCCACAGCATCAGCCACTGCTCGGCCTACTGCGGTTTGGGCTGGTCCAAAGATTTTGTTGGCATCATCTAGATCTCGTACACTGACTTTAGGTACAATGAGAGTTGCCGGTTTGGTCATCAGGTTAGGTCGGATGACGGAAAGCAACGGGGTGTGCCCCAGTGAAAGATTTGACATGTTATTCACAAAGGCTGTACCTACTGGTCCGTTTTTATCTCCAATTACTAGATCAATGTGAGCAAGTTCATTTCCATTTCCAATTAAGGCTTCCCCTATTTGGTACATAATTATGATCCTCCATTAAAGTCTAAATTTATACACTAATTCTATGCATGATAGATTATAAATAGATTTATCTGCTGGTTCCAGGTAGGGGTTGATGGTCGACCCGGGATACTGGGAAATTTAATCAAAAAAAACCGGTTCAAAAATAAAAATAGAGATTTTTACAGGTTAAAAAAATAGATAAAGGATGATTAATCCAGTTTTCCAGCCAGATAATCATCGTAGCCCTTGAGGTCCAGAAGGCCGTGTCCTGAGAAGTTCACCACAATGGTTTTTTCCTCACCAGTCTTCTTACATTCAAGTGCTTCGTCTATTCCTACTTTTATGGCGTGACAGGTTTCAGGGGCAGGAACTATTCCCTCAGTCCGGGCGAAGGTCACGCCGCTTTTGAAGATGTCGTTTTGTTCAACGGCACGAGGTTCTACCAGTTTTTCGTGTACCAGTAGGGCCACTAACGGTGACATACCGTGGTAACGTAGGCCTCCGGCATGGTCGGATGGGGGTATGTAGTCATGTCCCATGGTGTACATTTTAATGAGTGGGGTGAGTCCGGCGGTGTCTCCGAAGTCGTAACAGTAATCACCCTGGGTCAGGGTCGGGCAGTGGGAAGGTTCAGCAGCAATGAATTTACAGTCGATCTTTTCATCTAACTGGTCTTTCATGAAGGGGAACACTGCTCCGGCAAAGTTACTACCTCCACCAACACAGGCCACCATGACATCGGGTGTTTCACCGGCAATTTCCAGTTGTTTCTGTGTTTCCTGTCCAATTACAGTTTGGTGTAACATTACGTGGTTTAAAACACTTCCCAGTGAGTAGTAAACCTTTTCATCGTTTAATGCATCTTCAATAGCTTCGGATATGGCCACTCCTAGAGTTCCGGGGTGGTCTGGATTTTCTGCCAGTACTTTTCTACCGAATTCAGTCTGAGTAGTTGGGGATGCTAATACTTCTCCGTTATAAAGTTGCATGATGGTTTTACGGTAGGGTTTCTGGTTGAATGATACTTTAACCATGTAAACTGTGCAGTCCATGTCCATAAGATTACAGGCAAGTGAAAGGGCAGTTCCCCATTGTCCGGCACCAGTTTCAGTGGTTAAACGTTCAATACCATCCTGTTTAGCGTAATATGCTTGAGCGATTGCGGTGTTTAGCTTGTGGCTACCGGTGGGGGAGGTATCTTCCCTTTTGTAGAATATCTTGGCGGGGGTGTCCAGATGGTCCTCTAGGGCTTTGGCCCTTACGAGGGGGGTAGGTCGACCCATCTGTTTGTAGGCCTCTCTAACTTCCTTGGGAATCTTTATGTAGCGTTCTGTGGACAATTCCTGTTCCAGTACTCCTTTGGAGAATATTTTTGGCAGATTTTCCAGTTGCTTTCCTTCTTCAGTCTGGTCATAGGCGGGGAATTCCACTGGGAGATCCGCGGCAATGTTATACCATTTTTTGGGAATTTCATCTTCTGTTAATCTTATACTGTACATGGATTTCACCTCTGAAATTCATATTATGAGTTCAAATTTCAGATTTTTATTAAAAATTTACACCTGATCTTAATTTAATTCTAATACACCGGAGATCCTAAAAATGTATTTTTATGAATTAAATTGGGGAATTATAAAATTTTCCCTAGTTGTCTTGACACCATAATATACTTAGAGTACTATTTAAATCTTTGTTGTATACATCTGTACATTATAAATGTATTCTTATTGTAAAGGGGCCCATACTATAAATCATGAAAATACTGGCAATAGATGTGGGTACTGGGACCCAGGATATAATGCTGTATGACTCTTATGACTCCATGGAGAATGCAGTGAAAATGGTTCTCCCCTCTCCCACCAAGATAATGGCCCGACGGATAAGACAACATCATCATGACCTTTTTTTAAGTGGAGAAACCATGGGTGGGGGTCCGGTAAATAAAGCAATAAAAAGCCATCTGGATAAGGGGTACCGGGTGCTAATGAACGAAAATTCGGCCCGAACAGTACGTGACGACCTGGAACGGGTTAAATCCACCGGGGTGGAAATCGTCCCTTTAAATGAAAAACATCCAGAAATCTCCGAGTTAGAACTGAACGATGTTGACCTGGTTGCGATTAGGGAGGCCCTTTCAAATTTTGATGTGGAACTGGACTTTGATCGCATAGGTGTGGCTGTGCAGGATCACGGTTATCAGGATGGCATGGGGGACCGTAACTTCCGTTTCCAGAAGATAAGAGAAAAACTCGATGTTCCCCGGGCACCCGAAGAGTTCGCCTATTATGGGGAAGTTCCACCGTACTTCACCCGTATGCAGGCCGTGCAGAGGACACTCAAAGATTACAATCCCTTAATCATGGATTCTAAATTCGCTTCCATCTGTGGAGCAACCCTGGATCCCCTGGTGGGAGAGATGGACCGGTTCATAGCCATGGATGTGGGTAATGGGCATACACTGGCTGCATCTTTCATGGATGGTAAGATACACGGAGTTTTCGAGCACCATACTGGTATTCTAACCCCTAAACGGATAGAAGAATTGGTTAACAAGTTAGCGGCAGGTACCATTACTCATGAGGAGGTTCATGAGGAGCATGGGCACGGGGCATGGGTTATCGATGCCATTGATTCCTTTGAATGCGTGGTGGCCACCGGGCCGAAACGGGCCATACTGGCGGAAACAGATTTAAAGGTGCACAACGCTGCCCCGGGAGGGGATGTGATGATGACTGGACCTGCAGGTCTTATAAAATCCATTAAATCCCTGTAAAAATATTTATTGGTCTGACAAATACTGTAACTGTCCAAATTTCAAAATAAGATAGGAGATATACCATGATTATTGACCCCCATATTCACAGTACCTATTCCGGAGACTCCACAGCCTCAGTTCGGGACATAGTCAAACACTCCCGGAAGATTGGTCTGGATGCCCTTGCCATTGCTGATCACAACTCTCTCAAGGGTTCGGAGGCAGCTTTAAAGGAGTTTGGCCCCCTGGAAGATCTGGTGATCATACCGGCCATGGAAGTCTCCTCCAGCAAGGGACACATCGTGGCCCTGGGTATAAGTGAAGAAATTCCCCAGGGACTCTCACCGGAGGATACTGTGGAGTTAATCCGGATTCAGGGTGGAATTGCCATAGCCGCCCATCCATTTGTATCTTACCGGGAAGGACTCTTCACTCAGGTGAAATTCGTGGATGTGGATGCCATGGAAACTCTTAACTCCCGTTACATATTTGGATACTCTAACTGGCGGGCTAAAAACCTGGCCAAGGAGAAAAACATCCCCCAGATCGGTGCCAGTGATGCCCACTTTTTGGGAGCCATTGGTAGCTGTGTCACGGAACTGGAAGCAGATTTCACGGTAGATGGCATCATTCAGGGTATCCTCTCGGGGAAGACCAATGTATTCGGAGACAGAACCCCTCTCCCTCTGATACTCAAGGAAGTTATTAACAAGAAGATCAGGAAGATTCAATAATCCTCCTATTTTCCCTAATATGAGATTTTCCCAGTGAAATAGCCTAGATTTGACCTAAAACCTGTGGGGAGTAGGGATTTAATGTTTAAAGAAGGGATTAAGTACAGAAAATGCGACAACGGGGACTTTATTAAACTTCATGAAATCAACCAGGAACGTTTTATTAATAAAACTTCCTTAACAACATTTAAAGTAGGGGAAAGACTCCATAGAAATACTATTTTCCTGGCAGAAGATAATAATAATGCAGTGGGCTATGTTTTTGGAATGGGGAGTCAGGATAATCCTGAAGAAGGTTGGATTAGGCAAATTGCAGTTTTAAAGAAATACGAGGGGAGGGGCATAGCAAAAACGTTGCAAAAATTGTGTATCGAGGCTTTCAAGAGTATGAGGGGAGTGCGTTATGTTGGTTTGTCTGTCGAGCCAGGGAATAAACCGGCACTATGCCTGTATAAAAGTTTAGGTTTTAAAATAGTCGAACCGGAACAGGTTTATGAAACAATAGCTGTAAATGGAAAATTAGCCATTAAAGATTATTATGGTCCCGGTGAACATAGATTTATAATGAAAAAGGAATTATAAAGTATTTTTATAATAAAAATAATCAAATATGGGGATTTAATTCATGGGTATCGACTCTATAATACAGTACATCCAGGAGAACTTCGTCTATCTGCATCCGGGTTACACCACTTACAATACCATTGTGTTCGGCATTATACTGGGTTTAATAATTCTCTTAATCATTCGGATGTTCAAATGGATTGATAAAGACCCTAAGGACCTTTTCATACCCTTAATTCCCTTCATATTCTTTGGATCCAGTGCCCGGGCCCTGGTGGATAATGGGATATATCCTCTAACCTACACTCTGGTAACTCCAGGGATATACATTTTAACGGGACTAACCGCTATTTTCACCCTGCTGGGATCAGTTCTAATCGAACGAAAAATCGGCTGGGACTACCGCTACGTAATATTTGCAGTGGGGGCTGCCATGTGTGTTCCCAACATATACTATGCTCAACACCTCAACCCCGTGGTAGTTTTCCAGGTACTGGGTCCATGGGCCCTGCTGACTGCAGTTTTTGTTTTAATCGGTAGAAAATGGAGTCTTCTAAAGGATAAATTCAATTTGAGTGTACTTTCAGCCCACCTGCTCGATGCCAGTTCTACCTTCATCGCCGTGGATTACTATGGTTACGGTGAGCAGCATGTTCTACCCAACGCACTCACTCAGCTGGCAGACAGTGCCATTATAATGTATCCCCTTAAAATTGCAGTTATACTTCCGGCCCTCTACATCATAGACACTTATGTGGAGGATAAAACCATCCGTAACATGTTAAAACTGGCTATATTCATATTAGGATTGGCACCGGGTATCAGGAACTTCCTGAGCCTAGCCATGGGCACATGATCTCCTCATGATTCTTTAGAGGGGAACAGTTTTTAACACAATTTTTTTAATTAAGTACCGCCCAATAAGTCTACTAACTAATGTCAAACCACAGGGGTCTTCCCAATGTACATAGATAAAGTAAAGCAAGAGATGAAAATACCTGAAAAGGTGCGAATATTCGATACCACCCTCCGTGACGGTGAACAAACACCTGGGGTGGCTATAACGCCGGAAGAAAAGATAAGAATAGCCAAGAGGCTGGATAACCTGGGAGTGGACGTGATTGAAGTAGGGTTTCCAGCAGCATCACTGGGTGAACGGAAGGCAGCCCAGGAAATTAAGGGTCTGAATCTGAATGCAAAGGTCTGTGGTTTGGCAAGGGTGCTGCAGGAAGACTTGGACGCAGCCCTGGATTCAGATGTGGATTACATTCACACTTTCATTGGAACTTCTCCTCTACACCGGGAGTACAAGCTGCACATGGACCAGGAAGAAATACTCACCAAGGCTGTGGATGCTGTGGAGTACATCAAAGACCACGGTATCATAGCTGAGTTCTCAGCCGAAGATGCCACCCGGACAGAGTTCGAATTTTTGAAAAACATCTACAAGGCTGTGGAAGAAGCAGGGGCCGACGTGATCAATGTCCCGGACACCGTGGGAGTCATGGTACCGGCTTCCATGCGCCAATTAGTGGGGGACCTTAAAGAAGTGGTGAGCATACCCATCAGTGTGCACTGCCACGATGACTTTGGACTGGCCGTGGCCAACAGCCTGGCTGCAGTGGAAGCCGGAGCCCAGCAGGTCCATGCCACCATTAACGGCCTGGGAGAAAGGGCAGGTAACACCTCCTTAGAAGAGGTGGTAATGGCCCTAATGACCACTTACGGTATTAAAACCAACATAACCACTGAACTTTTAGTGAGCACCTCGGAACTGGTTTCCAGAATAACCGGGGTGAAAATGCCCCCTAACAAGGCCATTGTAGGAGAAAATGCCTTTGCCCATGAGGCAGGAATACATGTCCACGGAGTCCTGCAGAAGGCAGAAACCTACGAGCCCCTTAAACCGGAGATGGTAGGTCACACCCGTCGAATTGTAATGGGAAAGCATACGGGAGCCCGGGCTATTAAGTCCAAACTGGATGATTATGGAATTGAAATGAACGAAGACCAGTTCTGCACCCTGTACGACCAGGTGAAGAAACTGGGTGATAAGGGTAAAATGGTCACTGACGCTGACCTCCAGGCACTGGCCGAAACAGTTTTAGGTAAACCTAAGGAAGAAAAGGTCAAACTGGAAGGATTCACGGTGATGACCGGGGACAATGTCCTCCCCACAGCCACGGTAAAACTCAGCATTGACGGTAATATAAAAACCGCTGCCAAAACCGGTGTGGGGCCAGTTGACGCGGCCATTAACGTAATACAGGATCTGGTACGGGAAACTGCCGACATAGAACTTAAAGAATATCATATTGAAGCCATAACTGGTGGTACCAATGCACTGGCCGAAGTATTTGTAATAATGGCTGATGGAGATGGGCACAGTGCCACTGGTCGTTCTACTGTGGAAGATGTAGTCATGGCCAGTGTTGAGGCGGTTTTAGATTCCATAAATAAGATCCTCCTGGCCCGAGATATGGATCAGTTGCCGTGATTACTTCCACTGGTGATCATTATAAGAAGGAAATGATATAATAATCAAATAATAGTCTCATAACATAATATCAAACAATTCAGGAGCTACTATACCATGGCCAAAGCAACTATTCTAGTGGTGGAAGATGAAAGAATCACCGCTGAAGATATCCGGGCCGGACTGGAATTTGCTGGTTACAAAGTACCGGTAATATGCTCTACCGGTGAAGATGCCGTTAAAAAGGCGGGAAGGCTGGAACCAGATTTAGTGCTGATGGACATTAAGTTAGAGGGTGAAATGGATGGTATAGAAGCTGCTGCCCAGATAAGAAAATCCTATGACATACCAGTAATCTACCTAACTGCTTATTCTGATGAAAAAACTGTGGAAAGAGCTAAACTAACTGAACCATCTGGATTTCTGGTTAAAGGGCAGGGAATGCTAAGCAAACCCTTTGATGAGAACGAACTCCACGCGGCCATAGAAATAACCCTCTACCGGCACGAGATGGAAAGGGAGCATGACCAGATCTCCGCGGCGATTTTGCTTAGAACCAGCGAAGCGGTGATTGCCACCAATTCCACGGGCCAGATTAGGTACATCAACTCCCTGGCCGAGACCATAACTGGCTGGCCTAAAAATGAGGTCCTGGGTAAGAAACTGGAAGAGATATTCCTGCCTCTATCCAAAATAAATGATGAATCTCCTTTAGAAGATGTTCTGGTTGGGGGGGAACCGGAAATAATATCCCGTAATGGGGCTAAATTCACTGTTAAAGGCACAGTAACTCCTATAAAAGATTGCAAACAAAAAAACAACGGCATGGTGATATCTTTTAAAGTTGTTAATGATGATATTTAACTAAAGTGATTTTTTGGTGATGGGGAGGTTGTTATGGCTAAAATAAATATCGTAATAGTGGAAGATGAGAGGATAACCGCTGAAGATATTAAAAAAGCCTTAAATAGTGTGGGGTATGAGGTTCCAGCCATTGTACCGTCTGGTGAAGAGGCTATTAAGGCTGCTGAAGAGCTTAAACCTGATCTGGTGATTATGGATATTAAGCTGGAGGGGGAAATGGATGGTATTCAGGCCGCAGAACAGATACGTTCCAAGCTGGGAATACCTATCATCTATCTAACTGCTTATTCTGATGAAAAAACAGTTCAAAGGGCCAAAATCACTGAGCCTTCTGGATTTATTCTTAAACAACCCTATGGATTTTTGCGCAAACCCTTCGAAGAGAGCGAACTTAACACCACCATTGAAATAACTCTCTACCGGGACAGGCTGGAGAAAAGACTCCGCAAACATGACAAATGGTTAGGGGCCATGCTTAAAAGTATCAGTGATGGGGTAATTGCCACGGATCTCAATGGCCAGGTACGATTCATGAATTCCATGGCTGAAGAGTTAACTGGCTGGCTGGAAGAAGATGCTCTGGGCCATGATGTTCGGGAGATATTTGATCCGGTTGGTTACAAACTCCCCCTGGAAGATGACATGTCCCGTGAAGTGTCCTATCTTAAAAATACGGTTTTAAAATTAGAAGAGGGGGAGAAGTTAACCGTAGATGGTAGTGTAACTATTATTAAAGATATGGAAGGCAATGTTGATGGTTTAGTGATAGTATTCCGCCAGGTTAACCTTAGTAACATCTAAAATTCACTTATTTTGAAAGGAGAGGGATTAGCACGAATTTCTTTCTAGATTAAATCTCCGTCGTAGGATCATTCCTGAAAAAATATGGAGTTTAAAGCACTATTTATTGCTAGAAACGTTTTTAACACCGTAATTTCCTTAAAAAACTCCCATCACAAAATATATATAATACCAAGATAAAGTTTAGAATCATAGTATATCAATGGAGGTTAAGCGAATGTCAGAGGAAAATGTGGTGTACATTGGAAACAAACCGGTAATGAACTATGTATTGGCTGTAGTAACACAAATGAACGGCGGTACTCAGGAAGTAATACTAAAAGCCAGGGGAAGAGCCATTTCCCGAGCAGTTGACGTAGCAGAGATTGTCAGAAACAGATTCATTACTGACGTGAGTATCGGAGGTATCGACATCTGTACCGAAGAAATTATGAACAATGAGGGAACCTCAACCAACGTTTCAGCCATTGAAATACAACTTTCCAAAGATTTTAGTTAATTTGTAGGGTAAACTCTCTACTCTCTTTATTCCACTATGGGGTTTATGGAATACTGGAAAGATTTATATCTATTTTTTTTTAATTAAATTGGAGATTAGGCCTTAAAAATAATTTTAATGTCTAATGACTATTTTATGGTTTAACAATTCTTTTATTAACAGTAATTTCCCAAAATAGTTTTCCAAAAATATATCCTGAAATTGTTTCTCAGAAATAGTATTCTCTAATTTTAAAAATAAAAAAAAGTAACAGAAGAGAAGGTTATCTTCTGTGTTTTAGGATAAATCCGGTCTATTATTCATTTATTCATTCTTTTTACGGCGGTTTAACACAGCTCTACCTATAAGGAGTAGGGCTATGATGACTACAATGGCTCCACCAATGTAATAGATGTATACTGATGTCGGAGCAGTTTCTTTGTCGTTGTTGAGTGCGTAAAGTGACCCGTCATCTGCGCCAATGTAAATCATGTTTCCGTAGGTTGCGGGAGATGATTCCATGGGCTGGTTAATCACACCGTAACCTGGATTGTAACTCCATTCTTCGTTACCATTGTACTTGTTAAGTATGTAAACCGTGCCTCCGTTGGATCCGAATACTATTTTGTTATCCCGGAGGGATGCCGTGGACTTCACTGCACCGCTGGTGGTGAAATTCCACTTTTCAACACCATTACGGGTGTCTAAACACATCATTTTTCCATTATCTGCCCCGATAAACAGGCTGTTATCATTGGTATCAATGGTGGGAGAGGAAGTGACAGATTTACCCATATCGTAATTCCACTGTAATGTTCCATCGGTGGCACTGAGGGCGTACACTTTTCCGTCATCAGATCCCACGTAAACCGTGTTGTTCATCACTGCTGGAGAAGATTGTACTTTATCTCCAGTGGTGTATTCCCAAGTTTTATTTCCGGTGTCTTTGTCCAGTGCGTACACTTTTCCGTCATCAGATCCTACAAACAGGTTTTCTCCAGAGATAACTGGAGATGATCTAACTGAATTACCGGTGTTGTACTCCCAGACTTTGGTTCCGTTATTTATATCTATGGCGTAAACACGTCCATCATTGGAACCAATATACACCCGGTTATTCTGCACCAGAGGTGAAGATTCTATGGCATTTCCGGTTTTGTATTTCCATTTAACATTACCGTTTTTAATGTCCTGGGCATACAGGTATCCATCTGATGATCCCACGTAAAGAACATCACCCACAACTGAAGGAGAAGAGATTACTGCCCCGTCAGTTTTATAATCCCATATTTTGGTACCATCTTCCATGTTAACCGCATAAACGTGGCCATCATTGGAACCAAAATAGATTATCTTGTTCTGTATTGCGGGAGATGATTTTATAGCTCCCTGGGTACTGAAGTACCAGGCGGTGGGTGTGAAATCTGAGGCCTGATCAGTAAAACCGGTGTGCTGGGCATTTTCATGGAAGGAATTCCAATCCGCACCCGCAGCAGTGGCGATGCCCAGTGGCGATGCCAGCAGGCATGTTATCATAAATCCAAGAAGTAACTGCTTTTTTCCAATATCCATTGTATCACCTTATCAATCTACATTCGTTAGCTGAATTCTCCTTAAATATCTCTGTTAAATCTGGTAACACCCAGAGCAAAGAACAATAGGGTGAAACCTCCTAGAACTGCTATATCTAACCACACGTCCCCAATTCCTGCTCCTTTTAACATAACTCCTCTAAGAGCGTCGTTAGCATAGGTTAAGGGGAATATGTAAGCTATTTTCTGGAATATCCAGGGCATGGTTTCAATGGGGTAGAACACTCCAGAAACGAACATCATGGGCATGGTGAAGGGCATCACCATTTGAGTGTAGTCTTCCTGGGTAGAAACCCGAGCAGAAACCATTATACCGAATCCAACGAAACATAATGCCGAAAGGACCAGTAAAAGGATGGTCAGTACCATACTACCGTTTATGGTAATTCCAAACAGCACTATGGCTGCAAATATGAGTAATATAGCCCGGGCTGTTTCTATGGTCAGTTTGGATATGATCTTACCTCCCACCACAGTAGCCACACTGGTCGGGGTCATGAATAAACGTGCCAGTTCTCCTCTTTCCCTTTCACCGGCCAGTGCCTCACCCATACTGAACATGGCCCCCATCATGATGGTCATGGCCAGAATTGCCGGAACCAGGAAGTCGATGTACTTGATATCACCGTAAATCTTGTTAATCTGGAAGTTTATGGAATTCATTATGTTCTGGTAGTTAACTGCTCCCAGGGTGGATGTGCTTTGAACTCCCTGTGACTGAACCTGAATGGCTTGCGATTGGCTGTTCAATGCTTCCAGTTTTTTCATCCCGATCTGGGCTGATATCTGATTGAAAAGACCCTGCGTCGTCGGTATCAATGTCTGGGCTGCCATTTGATCTGAAGAATCAACGTAAGTTACCACGGATTTAGCATTAGAACTGTTTAAATCCTCATAATCGGATGGAAGTATAATGGCTGCCTTTACCTGGCCTGATTCGACCATCTCCTTTCCCCGTTGGGGATCACCGATGATATCCTTCACATTGTAAAATGACATGTCTTTGATGGCGTTGAGGGTGGCGTCAGTTACCGGACCATCACTCTGTTTCACCACCACCACCGGAACATTTTCAATGGTTCCTCCCATTCCGTAACCGAAAAGTGCGATCATGAGTATGGGGAAAATAATGATGGACATTAGCCGGGGTTTGTGTCTCCAGAGGACTATTAAATCCTTTTTAAGCATCCACAAGATTTTTTTAGTTTCCACCATTCCTAATCACCTCCCTCCGTATCTTTTTTAACCTTCCTTGCAGTTACCTTCATGAAAACATCTTCTAAAGAGGGGTCTTTAGTTGAAATAGAGGTAATATTCCCTCCGGTTTCCATAATGGTTGATATTACCTGGGTTACTGCGGTTTCGGTGTTGGATAATTTAAAAGCAAGCCGGCCCGAGGCATGGGTTTCAATATCCAGAACACATGGGATTTGGCTTAATTTGTTAATAAGTTCCTGATCAGTGTCAGTTATCATTAAACTCATTTCTCTTGCGTTATCAATTTCAGATTCTCGGGCAACTTCCTTCAACTTGCAAAATGGGGTGCTGGTACTGGCACTGGAATCGGATTCCTCCATTTCACGTACAATTTCTCCTATGTTGCTTTCCGTACATTCTTCCTGAACAAGTACCGTATCTTTAAGGCCCTGAGGAGTGTCAAATGCAGCCAGCTTACCCAGGTTGATTATGCCCACATGGTCGCAAAGCATATCCACTTCGTACATATCGTGGGAGCAGAGTATGATGGTGTGGCCGTTCTGGTTCAACTCATCGATCAAATCCCATAGGACACTTTTGGTGGTGGGGTCCAGTCCGATGGTGGGTTCATCCAGGAAGAGGATATCGGGCTGATGCACCAGGCTGGCCACCACCGATACCTTCTGTTTCTGTCCTCCGGACATCTGCTTTACCATCTTATTTTCAGCATATTTTATGTCCACCAGTTCCATTAGGTCGTCAATTCTCTGTTCCTTAAGGTCCCGGGGCATACCATAATAATCGGCACATAGTTCTGCGTTTTCACGGGCAGTTAGGTCGCCGTATAAACTTACCAGTTGGGGTACCATTCCAATTTTTTGACGCACTTCATCTGGTGATTTAACCACGTCGTATCCGGACACTGTGGCTGTACCGGATGTGGGGGGGATAAGACAAGTAAGCATTTTAATGGTAGTAGTTTTTCCAGCCCCATTTGGGCCTAAAAATCCAAAAATACTTTTATTTTTAACCTTCAAATTCAAAGCATCCACTGCGGTGAAGTCTTTGTATATTTTGGTAAGATCAGAGGTTTCAATGGCATATTTCATACCTTTAACTCCTGTTGTTTTTTATGGACATCATATCTATTAGAAAATCTTCGTAAAGATTATTTTTACTGCTTTTAAAGAAATTCCTTATATTTTCAAGGGTATTTGAACCTTTAGGGGTTATTTCATAATATTTAACTTTTCTTTTTCCATGTTTTTCCCAGGTTCCCTTTATAAGGCCTTCCTCTTCGAGTTGGTGTAATTTAGGATAGATGATGCTGGCACTGGGCATTTTAATTTTATCCTTAAAGGGGGAAGATTCATGTAGTTTGGTCATGATCTCGTAGCCGTGCTGGCCCTTCATGTTGATGAGCCAGAGCATCACTATGGGGCCCGAACCCCTCATAATGCCTTTAACCAGTTTTTTTTCATAATTATTCAGGTTATAGAATAGTCTATTATCTTCCAAAGCCTTTGCGTAGTACCCTCGTGGAATTTCAAGATTTTCAGCATCTTCTTCTGAAATTTCAGCATCTTCTTTGTCGGGCTGGTCTCTGATTAAATCATCATCCATCCACTTTACACCTCTATTATAGTAATCGATATATCAATTTCCGACATAGTTTAAATAGATATATCCACTTTCCATATAAATGTTGGGGTTAGCCCTGTAGAGTGAAAATAGGATCAACAATTGGCAAGGAACCCTCCTATTCGAAAAATATATCACAATTACTAGCACAAAAAGTGAAACATGAAAATCGGATTCTCCACCCTGGCGCTGTTTATGAAGTCCTTCGAAGACTTCCTGGATATGGCCACTGCCGATGGCTTCCAACTGGTGGAAATACTCTGTGAAGGTCCCTACTGGCCACGAAACATTTTAACTCAGGGTGAAGGTTTGGAGGTATTTTCCTCCTACGATGTGGATGTTTTCCTGCACGCTCCCACCATTGATCTCAACCCGGCCAGCCTGAACCCGGGTATCCGCGAGGAAACTATGCGCCAGATTAATGAAACATTAGAACTGGCTTCGAAGATGGGGGCAAAGGCCATAACCACTCATCCAGGAATGATTCACAGATTGGAAGACAGAGTCAGGGAAATGGGTAAATATTTCGCCATTGAAACTCTAAAAGAAGCAAATAACTATGCAGAAGATTTGGGGGTTATTCTATCGGTGGAGAACATGCCCTGTCGTTACGCTTATTTCTGTAACACTGCCCCTGAACATTCTTACTTCCTGGAACAATGTGGCTGCCACGGTACCGTAGACTTAGGGCATGCCAATACCACCAATCATCCCGCTTCATTTTTAGAACTGGAAAGAATCTATTATTATCATCTAAGTGATAACAATGGTAATAAAGACCAGCACCGAGCTTTAGGCGAGGGCACACTTGATCTGAGTTTGATTAATGGTATTGAAAGGGGAATAATTGAATTGAACAATTATGAGGATGTCCTAAAAAGCCGAAATCTTCTACTTCAACTGGCTAAATGAACCGGTAATTATGAACTAAAGGCCATTGATACAGATAAGGGCCATGATGCAGATCAATAGGGAATAACTACTTATACTATTTATAATGGTTCAAACACGAAAATAACTTAAAATAATCTTCTATGGAGTTAAAAAATGACTAGTGAAGTGTATTTTTCCAATCTCCGATCCAGGGGCCAGAAAGAGAACAAGAACAGTAAGATAAAACAGTTATTTGATGGGGCAAAATTCGGTGATTTAATCCAGGAAGAGGATTTAACCGCCATAAAACTTCATTTTGGAGAGAGGGGAAATGATGCTTTCCTTAAACCAGTTCTAGTAAATGCCGTTGTTGAAAAAACTTTGAATTCGAATGGAAAACCATTTTTAACCGATACCAACACTCTTTACTTTGGTAGCCGCCACAATGCTGTCCAGCACCAGGAGACGGCCATAAAAAATGGATTTGCCTATGCAGTAACCGGGGCACCGGTTATTATCGCCGATGGACTTCGTGGAGATAACTGGATTCCAGTGGAGGTGGGTTTGAAACATTTCCAGCAGGTGAAAATCGCCGGGGATATCATTAATGCGGACAGTATGCTGGTTTTATCCCATTTTAAGGGACACGGGATGTGTGGTTTTGGAGGGGCCATTAAAAATCTGGCCATGGGTTGTGCCTCAGCCCCGGGTAAGGTGGAACAGCACCAATGCGCCAGACCAGTTATAAACGATAATTGCACCGGCTGTGGGACCTGTATAAACTCCTGCCCCCTGTCGGTTATGTCTCTTTCTGATTGTAGGGCCATCATTGAACTGGAGGAATGTGTAGCTTGTAACAACTGTCTGGCCGTATGTCCAGAATCTGCGGTGAGCCTTGATTTTGATGCCCTACCTGAATTCATGGAACGAATGGTGGAATACGCTTATGGGGCCGTTAAAAACAAAAAAGGAAAGGTGGGCTACCTGAACTTCCTGATGGATATCACCCCAGACTGTGACTGTGAAGCTTTCAGTGATGCTCCCATAGTCCCGGACATAGGGATATTGGCCTCCACGGATCCAGTTGCCCTGGATACGGCCAGCTATGACTTGGTAAACCAGCAGGTGGGATTGGAAAACTCACTACTGGAACATCACCACCAGAAGGGCGGTGACAAATTCAGAGGGGTCTGGGAAGAAGTTGATGGCCGGGTACTACTGGAATATGCCGAGGAAGTGGGGATGGGTAGTAGAGAATACCATTTAATAAACCTATAATCATCTTTTCTCATTATAATCGGTCAAATTCTCTATTTGGCCGGGTAAAGAAAATCGTTTATAAGTGTTTCCATTTGCGTCCCAGAACAAGGTATTAAATAAAGGATAATAAAAGGCAAATAGTAATGTGTTAATTTTATATAGGAAGTAAAATTAGATAAGAGAGGGGTTTAAATGGATACAGCTTACATCTGGCTGGTATTGGGGATAATCATTGCATTGGTAATGCTGGGAGTTCAATTTTATTCCAAACGAGTTTTGACCCTGAAAAGAATAATAGGAACAACTCTTTTATCATTACTGGTTGTTACTGTAGGTATAGGTTCTATCTGGGCCTCCATTGGCCATTCATTTTTCGCTAACCAGGTAGCTTCCACCATAGGCTGGGCTCCGGGAAGTCCCTTTCAACAGGAGGTTGCCTTTGCCAATCTGGCCTTTGGAGTTCTGGGGATACTGTGTATATGGATCAGGGGTAATTTCTGGACAGCTACAGTAATAGGAGTTTCAATTTTCCTCCTGGGGGATGCCATAGGTCATATCAGTAACATCATGGTCACCGGTAATTATGCCGCCGGAAATGCCGGAGCGGTCCTGGTTCTGGATATACTAATTCCTTTACTGTTGATAGGTCTCCTGGTGGCCTACAAGATATTGGAAGAAAGGGCAGTGCGCAGTGCTATAAAGAGTTTGGAAAGATCACTGTAGTGGGGGCCAAATTTTGCAGGATAAAGGGGTGCCTGAAAAAGAAAATTCTTCAGGAGTCAATGCTAAACGCATAGAGACCCTGGTTGATGGTATATTTGCTATAGCCATGACTCTGCTTGTATTGGGGATTGCGGTACCATCCATTGCTAATCCCACTGAAGCAGCACTTTACCAGGCTATTTATAATCTCATACCTAATTTCTACAGTTACGCCATCAGTTTCATGCTTCTGGCAATTTTCTGGAGGATAAATCACCTTCAATTCAACCGTATTCAGCGGGCTGACGCCACTTTACTGTGGATAACCGTGGTCTGGCTCCTTTTCGTGGCTTTAGTTCCTTTTTCGGCATTCTTCGTGGGAGAGTATGGGAATTTCCAGCTACCCAACATATTCTTCGACTTGAATCTTCTGGCCATAGGTTTCCTGCTATTTCTCAATTGGCGCCACGCACTTAACAGTGGCCTCACTGATAAAATGGATGAAGAAGTGAAAAAATCAAGTTTAAGAATCAATTTAATGTTACCGGCCATTTCCTTCCTGGCCCTGGCCTTAACTTTTCTACCATTTATTAAGGAGTATGGTTACGGATGGTCCAGCCTGGCCTACCTTTTGATCCCGGTAATAAAACATTTCCAGTAACTTTAGATAATTTTTAAAGATAGTTTTTTGGATCCCACTAAATCAGTTGAGTAAAATAACTGTGGAGTAAAATAAAAAATATTATCATTAATTAAAATCAATTACACTTAAAATTCAATATCCAGGATCTCCTTAATATTGCTCACCACCACATCAGCAGCTTCAAACACTTTATCTGGTGTTTCTTCTTCTTGTTGGATGGTTAAAACGCCCACATCTGCTTCTTCAAGTGCAAGGATATCGTTGGCACTGTTACCCACCATCATCACCCGGTAGGTTCCTTTGAGCCCGGATACGATCTCCCTTTTTCTCTTGGAATCTGCAGTGCCGAATACGTTTTCTGAGGGGATGTTGATGAAACTGGCCAGCTCTTCCAGAGATTTCATCCGGTCTCCCGAGGCCACGTAGATATGGAATGATCTTCTCTTCAATTCTTCCACCACCATGGGCACTTCTGGAAATATTTTGCCCCCGGCAGTGATGGTAAATTCGATATGACCCGTTCGGGTGTTCATAATGAATCCAGATCCACTGCATATCTGCACGTTGTATTCCTTATCAATTACGGCTTGTATAGTGTCCTGAATATCACTGATCTTTGCTTTTTCATCTTTAATAAGGGTTAATATGTCCTCTTTGTTGAGAGGGGAAGAAGAGTAACTGATATCGAAGGGTACCTTGTTCCGCGTTATAAACTGAAAAATGGTCTGGTCTGGTCTGGCATTAATCAGACAGGTGGAAGGGTCTGTTTGAAGGACTACCAGTGCTCGATTGGGATGTTTGTCCACCAGATCAATGGAACTGATGTGATCATAGATTCGTCCACTATCTAACTCTTTGATAGCCCTGTAGCGGGATATAAGTGTCCCCGAGTTATCGAAAACAACTGCTTTCATGTTTTGATGGTTCCTCCTTGAAAGTAGTGTATTTGATCTTTCCCATTCAATTTAGGCAGTTCATCTATTTGTGTTTGTCTATGGTTTCTAGTTCATACTATCAGGGTGGAGTAAATAAAATAAAGCCCTAAAAACACCAGGAAAACTCCGCATACCATCATCATGACACGGTAACGTTTACCCGGGAGCACATGCCTCCCTTTACTGGTGAAAAATGACACCAAACTGTACCAGCTAAGATCCGAGCTCCAGTGGCCCACCAGGAAACTTAAAACCCCTATAATGCCGGCTAATTCTATCCCCTTAAGCATGAAAGCCCAGCCTACCGTGGCCCACCAGATATAGAAGTAAGGATTGGTGACACTGGTGACTATTCCACTTATAATTGACCCCCTTTTTTCTATTGGTTCTCCATCTCCCGGAAGTTCATCGGGCACTGGGGACCGGGCAATGCTATATCCAATGTAAATCAACATAGCTCCGCCTATGCCTCCAATTATCATGGTTACAGTTGGAGATCCAATAATCCATCCTAAACCCATTATCAGGAGTATTATCAAGGCGGTTTCAGCAATAACATGCCCTAAAACTACCAGTGGGCCAGCTCGGAACCCTTTTTTTAGTGAATCTGATATGGTAACGGTTAACATAGGTCCGGGAACCATGGCACCAGAAAAGCCCACCCAAAAGGAGGCTGCAGCAAATAAAATAACCTCTATCCACATTTAAATCATTTAATCCTTGAAATGGTATTATTAATTATTTCTTTAATTAACTGTTTCCATAATATGTATTAATCAGTAAAATAAGTACCTGTCCAGTTAGAACACAATTAAAACCGGGATGGAAAGATAGGTGGTCTAACCTGAAGATCCCGGGATAGTATCCGTTCCCCAGTATAAAAAAATCCAACAAACTTTAGGGAGAGGTTATGAAGTAATGATCTGACTAGGGTTAACTTTTGGGCTGGTTAAGCACTTCCATGATCTGGGATAGATGTTGATCTATGGCTTCTACCTGGTCATCACTCAGGGACCTGGTCCGGGATAAGAACTGGAAGCGTTTGTATAAATGGCCCATTTTATGGAGGACTTCGCTTCGAATTACTTTCTGGTACATTCACATCACCAGAACTAGATTGAACTTCCCAACCTATATATCTTACCTAAATTGGATGGGTTGTCGTCAGCAACCGTTACCAAAAGTAAATAAGAGATTCCAACTAACTTATAAAGTCAAAATCTGTTCCTATACCTTTTTCACGGGCACGCCGGTAGATGAGTCCCGCAGTGACTATATCCTGAACTGCCAGACCCGTGGAGTCGAAGATAGTGATTTCATCACCTTCTCGGCCAGTTTCATTTCCCACGATAACATCCCCTAACTTGGCATGGATGTCTTTTCGTTTTAAAACCTTCTGAGCAACGGGCACATTTATTTCACCACTATGGCTAGCCTGCTCCCAGGAGTCAATAATGATCTTTGATTTTAAGAGTAATTTGGTTTCTAACTCCTGTTTACTGGGGGCATCAGCACCCATGGCGTTGATATGGGTTCCTGGACTGATCCAGTCGGCCTTTATCAATGGTTTTCGGGAAGGAGTGGTAGTCACCACTACATCTGCATTTTTAACTGCTTCCTCAGCAGTTTCCACGGCTTCCACATTAAAACCATAGGTTTCAGTAGCTTTCTTGGCGAAGTTGGTACGGGTGCTGCAGGTCCGGCAGAAAACCTTGGCCTCTTTAATGTCCATAACCTCATTCAAGGCCATTAACTGGGTACAAGCCTGTTTTCCAGCGCCAATTATGCCTAATGTTTCTGCGTCTGGCCGGGCCAGGTACTTGGTGGCTACTCCGGCCGCTGCGCCGGTTCTTAGATCAGTTACTAGGGTTCCATCCATTACTGCCATTGGAAAACCAGTTTCAGGGTTTACCAGTTCTATAACGGCCATTACTGTGGGTAAATGTTTTTCTAAGGGGTTGTGAGGATGAACATTGACGCATTTGACCCCTGCTTCTTCAGTACTCCGCACATAACAGGGCATTATACGCAGATCCCCTTCCTGGAAAAATAAGTACTCTTTAGGTGGCATCTGCACATCACGCTGAGCATAAGCCTTAAAAGCGGTTTCAACAGAATCAACAACTTCTTTCATACTAATAAGTTCTTTAATTTCACTTTGCTTTAATAAAAGGGTTCCTGACATGATTTGCACCTTTTAAATTTAATTCTCCAAAGATAAAATCAATATTTATTATTAATTATCACCTACCAATTCAAATAAGTACCTCTACCCTATAAACTGAAATTAATATAAGGTGAATTATTCTGGTTACGGTTGGGGGATGCTATAACTCAGCTATAAACTGGAACTAAATAACGGTGACTGAGAGAGAACATGGATCTTGACCAACGTTTCTGGGAAATAGATGCCATACGTGGCCTGGCCATAGTGATGATGGTGACCTATCATTTACTCTTTGATATGGCCTTTTTTGGAGTTTACACCCTGGATGTTTCAACAGGAATTCTGTGGTGGTTGGCCCGACTAACCGCATTCATGTTCCTGTTGCTGGTGGGAGTTTCCCTAGTCCTGAGCCACACTCGTGCTGAACTCAGGGGAAAAAACGGGGAAAAGAGCGGGTTTTTCTTTAAATATCTAAAAAGGGGGGTTAAAATATTTTTATGGGGGATTTTAATCACCCTGGTAACCTGGATATTCATACCTCAGGACTTTATAGTTTTCGGAGTCCTGCATTTCATTGGAATAGCTATAATCCTGGAATATCCCTTTTTAAACAAAAAATACCTTAATCTAATCCTGGGAATTCTCTTCATAATTTTAGGCTTAATATTGGCCCAGTTCACGGTCAGCTACCCCTGGCTTTTATGGTTGGGCTTGAAACCCATGGGATTCATCACTGTGGATTACTTCCCCCTTCTACCCTGGTTGGGTGTAGTTTCCCTGGGATTATTCGCGGGAAAAACACTTTACCAAGGTTATAAAAGGAGATTTCACCTGCCAGACCTCTCAAAAAACCCCTTCACCCTGTTGTTCAGTTTCCTGGGACGACATTCCCTGCTGATCTATCTCCTGCATCAGCCACTTATCATACTGGTGCTGTACCTCATGGGAGTACTGGATCTGGGGAATTTATTTTATTTTCTAAACTAGACAGGGTCTAAAGGGGATTGACGATTTTAAAGTATTAAACAGAATTTATATGGTTTTCCTACACCCGGGGGTCACTACCGAAATGGTAAATAATTCCTTCAATGGTAAATATAATAAGATTCATTTTCTAAATCAAAAGGATGTATAATGATTAATTGCTAACCACATTTGACTACTCACGCATTAGGTGGGAATATGAGTATTTTGGAAAAATCACAATCAATCAGGAATCATGAATTAACCTCCGAAGAGAATCTGGAAACATTCATTAAAGGAATCGAAAAGGATAACTCTGCTATAAGGGCATTTGTTGAACTTAAAGTTGATGAAGCCCGTGAAAAAGCCAAAGAAATTGATGATAAGATTAAAAATGGCCAGAAATTGGGAAAACTGGCTGGTATGGTAGTGGGAATTAAAAGTAACATTAATGTGGAGGATTTCCACATCACCGCAGCCTCTCCCTCCCTGAAAAATTACCTGGGGAGCTACGATGCCACAGTCACCCGGCGAATAAAGGCCGAAGATGGAATCATAATTGGAATGACCAATATGGATGAATTTGCAGCGGGAAGCTCCACTGAAACATCGTGTTTCGGCCATACTGACAACCCTGCCGCCCCGGGACGCATACCTGGTGGATCCAGTGGGGGTAGTGCCGCAGCAATCGCTGCAGGGATGTGTGACCTGGCTTTGGGTTCAGATACCGGTGGATCCATACGTAATCCGGCTTCCCACTGTGGGGTGATGGGATTCAAACCAACCTACGGTGCAGTGAGCAGACAGGGACTGTTGGATTTGGCCATGAGCTTCGACCAGATCGGACCCTTCGCTGCTGATGCCAGTGGTATAGCTTTAATGCTGGAGGTTATTGCCGGGGAAGACCGCCGGGAGTGTACCACCATTGACTGGAAAGTCCCAGAATTCACCTCTTCCATCACTGATCCAGAAAATGCACTTAAAGGCATGAAGCTGGGGGTAGTGAAGGAATTCTTCGATGTATCAGATGAGGCTATCGTCAATATTATTGAAGATCGCATCAACCAGATGCAGGAGGCTGGGGCGGAAGTGGTGGAATTAAGCTTCGATCATCTCAAATTATGCCTACCTACCTACTACCTCATAAACTATGTGGAATTCTTCTCTGCCACCCGAAAGTACGATGGCCGAAAGTACGGGGAACGCATTGAAGAAGTGTGTGGAGAGGAAGTACTCCGCAGGATACAGATGGGATCCTACATCAGCCAGAAAGAATTCAGTGGCAAATACTACAAGAAGGCTTTACAGGCCCGTTCCCTCATACGGAGAGAAATAACCGGACTCCTGAAAGATGTGGATGTGCTGGTTGGCCCCACCGTACCCAAACTACCTCATAAACTGGGCACCTCTCTGGAACCAATGGAAATGTATGCCTACGACATCCTGACCGTTATAGCCAACCTGGCTGGTATACCTGCAGCAAGCACACCGGCCGGGGATGTTAAGGGAGTACCGGTGGGAATGCAGTTCCAGGCCAAACCACTGGATGATGAAAAAATACTTAAAGCAATGGTAGGCGTGGAATCTCTTCAATAAGATGGGACACGACTTAATTACTAAAAAAACCATTCTTTTTTCTTTTAATCCATAGCCTGTTTCCAATCAGAAACCCAGATCAGGGTTCAATTTAATCACACTACTTATATTAGAAAACAGAATAGTTAATCCATCATTATTGATTTAAAATATTATTCCATAGATTGGGGAGTGAAATGAACAAATCACTTTTAAATCAGTATGAAACGCCCACTAAAACTCATTACAAGATATTCGGGCTTAGCTGGGCAGGATGGGTTTTTGATTTTTATGATCTAATTTTATTCACCTTTCTCATCATTCCTATTGGCCAGGAACTTCACCTGTCAAATTTAATGCTTTCTTACGCATTGAGTGCGTCAATTATTGCCGCCGCAGTTGGCGGAGTATTATTTGGGGTATTGTCTGATAAATACGGGCGTAAAATAGTTCTGCAGTTAACCATAATCATATACAGCATAGGAACAGTTTTATGTGCATTTTCAACGAATCTGGAAACTCTGATCCTGTTTAGAATTATAACCGGTCTTGGTGTTGGTGGAGAATGGGCTACCGGGCAAACTTATGTTAATGAAACATTCCCGGCTAAACTTAGAGGCAGGTTCGGGGCGTTTCTTCAGACTGGAAATCCAGTTGGATTAATATTGGCTTCGCTTGTGGGGGGGTTCCTCCTCCCAGTCATTGGGTGGAGGGCAAGTTTTCTTATTTCCGTCTTACCCGCCATATTGGTAATACTAATCCGAAGACAAATCCCTGAATCTGACTTATGGCTCCAGAGGAAAGATAATGCTGAGGATAAACTTAAATCACTGAAAATTAAAAGCAATGAATTTGTTTCCCTGTTATTAAAACCATACAGAAAAACATTTCTGATGGCATTAATACTGGCTATACTGGGTAGTTCTGCTTACTGGTTCACTTATTCATGGTTACCAACTTATCTGCAGGGGAAAGGTATTTCTGTGGTTAATTCTGCAATGTGGATAATAGTAAATCAGGTAGGGGGGATTTTGGGACTTTTATTCTTTGGACTTATCGCCGATCGATTTGGTCGTAGACCGGCATTTTCTTCCTTTGCCCTGACCATGGCCGCCGGATTGATAATGATCACCCTCTTCTGGAATAATATCGCAACATACCCCTACCTGATATTCGTTTTCATGTTCATGATAGGTATTGGGACGGGTATTTATGGCGGATTTGGTCCTTTAGTCTCTGAATTGTTCCCCACAAGTTTGAGGAGCACCGCCATGGGTTCTAGTTTCAATCTGGCCCGAGGAACTCAATTTTTAACCCCTATTTTAATTGCACTAATAGGGACAAAATACGGTCTGGGAAGTGGAATATTCCTGGGATCTGTCTTTGCTTTAGGTGTAGCCCTATTTATATGGGCATTTCCAGAAACAAATGCCATTGAACTGGAAAAACTGGAAGAATAAATTTTTTCTTACTCTGGTTGATCCAAATAGTTTTTGATGAAAACATTTAAGATTACGTTATATAAACATAGCAAAAGATGAAAAAAATAGGCATCCTCTATGTTAAAGGGTCTCTACCCAATTTCGAGGACTTTGGAAAACTTCCCACTCATCTGTTAAAGGACAATGGCCTGGTAGGTGGGGAAAAGGCACACCAGGTTCTGGATGGCCTTATAATACCGGGGGGCAGTATTGTAGAGTCAGAAAGTATCACTCCTGAAGTAAAAAGGGTTATCCGGAAAATGGATGCTCAGGAGAAGTTCATACTGGGGATGTGCTCTGGATTTCAGGTACTGGCCCATAAAACAGATATAGGGCGTAAATCTCCCTGTCCAGTGGAACGTGAAGGACTGGGAATACTGGATGTCACCTTCCATCCCCTCATTGGCACCGACCGGGTGGAAGCAGAAGTGGCTGATGATTCCTTCCTCACCACGGGAATGAAGGGAAAAAGTGTCACTGGTTTCCATTGCCACACTTACGGGGATATAAGGGGAAATGCACCACCAGTACTATTTTCACAGGTTAAAAGAACCGATTACGCGGATAATCCACGTAAGATACTTGCCGGGGTTCGTAACGATGAAGGAAACGTGGTGGGAACCATGATTCACGGTTCTCTGGATGAAAACCCCTCCCTGGTTAATAACATCCTGAATTACATGGATACGGATGAAGAAGAAACACAACAAATCTATCAGGCCAACCAGGAACTTCTGAAGAAAATCAAGGGAGAAATAGGAATCGGTCTGGATATTTACGCGGATTATCGGTTATCCTCCAATGCAGATGAATCGCACCGACCAATCCCTGGAAATAACCCTGAAAATGCAGAAATACCTCCTTTCATTATGATAGCCAGCACCGGGTCTGATTCCGGGAAAACATTCCTCACCACTGGACTGGTGGGAGCCCTGCGCAGGAAGGGATACCGGGTGGGAGTTTTAAAGGTAGGTCCGGATACCCGGGATCTGGTACCGGCCCTCTACCTAAACAAGGAAAGAATGGTCAACTTTTCATCCATTAAAATCGGTGGACTGGGCTGGAAAGATTTGAAAGAGATAATAAACACTTTAAAAGGCAAAAAATATGATTTGATATTGATTGAGGGAGTTATGAGTGTTTTTACCGGCCTTTTAAATGAAAAAACACCCTTCTCTGCCGCAGAGATAGCCCTGGCTGGGAACATCCCCACCATCATGGTGACCGGATGTAACAAGGGGGGCATAGAAACCGCGGCACTGGATATGGTTTCTCACCTGGAAATGATGCAGAAACTGGGCATAAAGACAGTTGGAGCTATTTTAAACAAGGTTTACCACGAAGAAATAGCAGAAAACGCATCCCGTTACATTAAAAAAAGCACTGGACTGGACTGGGTGGCCCGGGTACCCAAGGCCCAGCTGGCAGCCCGTGGTGGAACTCCGGAGGTGGAAATAAAACTGGAAGATTTCTGCCAGAAGGCCATGGAAACCGTGGAACAACACCTCGATGTTGAAAAAATCATGAAAATAGCTCAAAAACCTGAATTTACTGGTTACCGGTCTTACAGTGATATTTTGGATATTTATTTATCCTAAATGTTCTCACTATACTTATTAAAAAAATCAATTACTCTAAGGGGCCCGTCTCTAAAAATAATTTAATTGTTTATTAATTTTTCTTTTTTTCCATGTATTATCAAATGTTTTTTTGTTCAGGGGGATTTTCATTATTATTTATAGGTCTTGTGTGTTAATCAGATTTTTTTGCGGGAATTTGTGCTATTCTGTGTGTTATTAATTATGTACTTTAATTTTTAGATATAACTCCTAAAACAAGATCTTAAAAAATTAACTATGATACAATCATTGATCCCTTTAAAAAAAGGAAGGGGGGTGTATTTGGTTGTTTATTTTTTCTTTGGTGTGAGTATTCCTCCGAGTATGGCTAGTATGGCTAGTATGAGGCTTGTTGTTGGTGTTCCTGTTTTTTGCATTGTTATGGTGTTGCTTGCCGCGTTTGCGGTTGTAGGGTTTGTTGTCGGGTCGTTGTTATCGTTGTTGTTTGTTGTTTCTATGTTAATGTTGAATGGTTTTATTGTGTTTGTGTTTCTGTTGAGTGTTTGTGAGTTTATTGTGGGTATTATGGTGTATGTTCCGCTTGTTAGTGCTTTTAGTGTGAGGTATAGGTAGGGGTCTCCTACTTCTACGTTGTTGAGTGTCCATGTTATTGTTCTGTTTGTGGGGTTGTAGGTGTATGTTCCGCTGTCAACACTGGCTGTTACAAATTCCAAACCTTCCGGTATCTGGAATGACACCACAACATTAGCCGCATCATCCGGACCACTATTACTGAGTTTATAAGTTAAAACAAACTTATCACCCACACTAGGATTAACCTTCGAACTTGTAACGTTCATGTACAGATAGGCGGATGGTTGCAATGTCAAACTGGTACCATTGGTGGAAGCCAAATAATTACTGCTACCAGAGTAGTCTGCAATTATATTGTAGGTACCGGTGGTCCAGGTTGTGGGGATGGTCCATGTGATAGTCGCTAAACCATTGGAGACATCCACGGTGCCAATAATAGTACTGTTTACTTTGTATGTTACTTGTCCGTTGGTCACTGGATTGCTGTTGGAGTCTGTTATGTGGGTGTTTATTGTTATGGTTTGGCCTGCGTGGCCGTTAACTGGGTCCACGGTAATTGTGGTTGGGATGGGGTTTACTGTTAGGTTTGTAGTATTGGTGGAAGCCAAATACTTATGACTACCTAAATAATTTACAACAACACCATAAAAACCACCAATCCAAGTAGAGGGAATGGTCCAGTTAATGGTTGCTAGGCCATTGGAGATATCCACGGTGCCAATAACAGTACCGTTTACCTTGTATGTTACTTTTCCGTCTTTCACTGGATTTCCGTTGGAGTCTGTTATGTGGGTGTTTAGTGTTACAGTTTCACCCGCCTCACCGCTAACAGGATCTACCGTAATGGTAGTGGGGGATTGGTTTATTGTTACTGATGTTGAAAGTATTTGATTATCAACTGTCACCTTAATATTATCTGAGCCTACGGTTCCGGGTATGTAAAACGATGTTATACTACCATTCACCAGTACATTATCAGCTGGTCTGTAGAGTCCCAAGTAACTTGAGAACTCAACATCGATTCCATCTGGCACATGGCCGTTTATTGGATCATGATAAGTTCCAGTATTGTCATGTAGTAAATCAACAGTAACAGTCGAATTACCACCATAGGAAATGTTAGTAGGGTTAGTTGTCATATTCAGAATCAACCAGGAACTTACGTCAACATTACCACTTGAACCATTAGACACATAACTTAATGGATTAAGGTTTGAACCCCACCAGTTAAGCGTAGCATTCACTGTGCCCATTTCGCTGTGGATCTGGCTGTTATTTGGACTGTTTCCAACAATCCTGTTGAAATGAACAACAACATTACCTCCATAACTCCAAATAGCACCACCAGCACCACTATCACCACCAGCAACACTATCCCCATAGGCGGTGTTGTTGGTGAATGTACTCTTCGTAACAATTAAACCTCCAAGATGATTGTAGATAGCACCACCGTAAGAAGTATAGGCATTGTTGTTTGTGAACGTACTGTTTGTCACAGTTGAACCTCCACTATTGTAGATGGCCCCACCATCACCAGAAGCGGTGTTATTTTTTAGTGTACTGTTTGTCACAGTTAAACTTCCATTATTGTAGATGGCCCCACCATCACCAAAGGCGTAGTTATTTTTTAGTGTACTGTTTGTCACAGTTAAACTTCCATTATTGTAGATGGCCCCACCATACCAATATGCGGTGTTGTCTGCGAATGCACTGTTTGTCACAGTTAAACTTCCAGCATTATTGAAGATGGCACCACCATAACCTTGTTCTAGATTCATGGTGTTATCTGCCAGCATACAGTTCATCACAGTCAAACGTCCGCCATCCTTGTAGATGGCACCACCATAACGCGCTGCTTTGTTGGTGGTGAGTGTACAGTTTGTCATACTAAAACTTTCACCATCTTTACTGTAGATGGCCCCACCATCCTCAGATACTGTGTTGGTGGTGAGTGTACAGTTTGTCATACTTAAACTTCCACCCTTATTGTAGATGGCCCCACCACAATATGCGGTGTTGTTGGTGAATGTACTGTTAATTACAGTTAAACTTCCACCATTATTGAATATGGCACCACCATAGCGAGTTGCACTGTTGTTGGTGAATGTACTGTTAATTACAGTTAAACTTCCATCATTATTGTAGATGGCTCCCCCAGAATCATCTCCGAGGCCAGAAATGGTTTTGGTTGTGAATATACAGTTGGTCACAGTTAAACTTCCACCATAATTGTAGATGGAACCACCCCAAGCACCAACATGCTGCTTTGCGGTGTTGTTGGTGAATTTACAGTTCTTTACAGTTAAACTTCCAACATTAGTGTAAATGGCACCACCATAACCTGCAGTGTTGTTGGTGAATGTACAGTTCGTCACAGTTAAATTTCCACCATCCTTGTAGATGGCTCCACCCAAAGGTGTCCTGCCGTTTGTGAGTGTTAAGTTAGTTATATTGGCTGTTATTCCTGATAGTATGTTGAATATGCTGTTTCCGCTTTGTTGTCCATTGATTATTGTGTTTTCCTGGTTTTCACCGGTGATTGTCATGTCTTTGTTTATGGTTATTCCTGATTCGTTGTAGGTTCCTGGTGCTATGTAGATTGTTCCGTTTGTTGTAACTGTGCCTGTGGCATTTGTTATGGTCTTTTTGGGTCCGCTTGTGGTGTTGTATGTGGGTGATAGTCCGTCCCATGTGTCGTTTCCTTCTGTACTGACGTATATTGTGGAATTACTTGATGTGTTGGCTGCGCTTACAGCACTAACACTTAAAGAAAATAAAACCACACCTATTAGTAGTAGAAAGGGAATTTTAGGGATTGATTTTTTATTTTGGTTTTCCATTGGTCTTTTTCACCTCCTTTATGACGGTTTTAAATATGGATGTTATTATCATATCCATAAAATCATAGCATAGGTTATAACAAATAAAACTTCCGTTTGTATAACGAAAATAGAGACAATTAAAGTTAGTAAATACAATCCAAAAGGAGAATAACTTTTAAAATTAGAACCGCATTTAATTAAACGAAATCATAACAAATTAAGTGAAATACGCGAATAAATAAACATGTATCGATACCTCCATAAAGTGATAAAAAAAATATGCAAAAAATATCTAATAAATGCCTAAAATGTTCAATTAACCGAAAAATAAATGAATCATAATACAGAATCAAGTCCCTTTAGTTCTAGTAAGAATTTAAAACTAACAAATTAGTCATTAAATAACTTACAAGCCTAATCATGTATAATAATTAATGGATTATATTAACTTTCAATCATGTAAAAAAAGGATAATCACGTTTTTTTTTGAAAACTAAGATCCCTGACACATGTGAAGTTAACTATGAGGGCAATCCCAAAAGAATTAAAAAATAACTTCATTCGCGGTTATAATAAATGATTTAGGGATTTGAAAAAATTCCCTAAATTTAAATTCCTTTAAACTCATGGTAGGCTTCAATGAGTTCTGCTCCGCTTAAAAACACCAAATCATTCTTTTTGGCATATTCAGCTACTTTATCGGTGTTCATGGAACCCCCGGTTTCATCATCCATCATTTCACAGCAAACTGCTACCTGTGTAGTGCCGGCCATCTCCGCCAGAGCAATACTCATCTCCGTGTGACCCTTCCTTTTCAGAACATGGCCTTCAGTGGATCTGAGGAGGGTTACATGTCCCGGGGCACGGAAATACTTGCCGAAATCCTGGAAGTTCCCGTTTTTACACATGAGTCCCAGTTCCTTGATGGTGCAGGCCCGGTCATTGTCAGTTATTCCGGTGAAGGTTTTCCGGTGGTTGACAGTTATGGAAAAGGCAGATTTTTCATCGTAGGGTATATCATTAGGTGTTAATTCACCTAAAACTGGATATTCTCCGCTTGCGGCATCCATCACATCAGTCATGAATGGTATTCCCAGTTTGTCAGAGTTTTCTGCGGATATGGGGACACAGACCAGACCTCCGGCATCATTTCGGATGGTGGTCATGTGCTGGGGGGTCATGAACTCCGCAGCGATGATCATATCGGTTTCCCTCTCCCGGTTATCATCGTCAAATATTAGAACTATTTCTCCCTTTTTAAATGATTCTATGGCTTTTTTTATCATGTGATCACAGATTTTTTGAGTGTTCGTGGTTATTGGATTTTTTTAGTTATAAGTAAATTTTAGTTTAGGTATAGTACCTCACAGTTAATAAGTTAACAATTTACAATTACCTGTAACGGTTCAGTAAATTAAAAAAACAAAAATTTATTCAGTTTATTTCTAAGGTAACTTCATCTCCATCATTAAGTTTAAGTTTAGAGCGAAGATTTTCCTGGGCAACAAATTCCAAAATTTCTGGAGCATGCTGAGTCCTAACCGGGAATAAAATAGCTCCATCTACAACTCCACTGAGTTTAGCCGGGAGAAACTTCACATCCCCATAGTTGTCAGTCCCTTCAATTACTCCCATCTTATCCTGCGTTTTGGATATTTCCCGGACACATTCTTCTGATATTTTCAGGTTAAGAGTCCCGGGGTAGGGTTTGAATTTAAGTTTTTCCCTAAATTCGTCCTGATAAACATCTAAAGACATGAAATAGGTGCCTTTATGGGTTCCAGAGATAACCTTCCCTTTGATTTCCATGTTCGATCCTTCAAATTTTTTTGATTTATTCTATTCCTTCCAATTATCCTATTCTTTCCAAAATACTTTTGAAAGTTTCGGTGGCCAGTAGGTGGGCTTGTCTAATTGGTTCGGGGGTTTTGAAGATACTGGTCCTTTTTACAACATTTAAAGCAGTCTTTAAGGATATTCTATGGCCAACACTTACGTATTTTCCCCTAAAAAAGGCCCCAATTACGCGGTTATTTTTTGATATTAGGAATTGGTCCTCAGCGTGGTGTCTTTGGGTGGCTACGTTTATATACCTTTCATCAATTAACCTTTTGGCCACACCAATGGTGGGACAGTCCAGAAGTACACCCACATGGGAAGCCAGTCCAAAACCACGGGGATGCATAACACCATGGCCATTAACCATTAAAACATCGAAATCATGTTTCAAGGTATTTAAAACAGATAAAGATGGTTCAACCTCCCTTATACCCAGAAAACCGGGGATGTACGGGAAAAATAACTCTGTCTCCAGGGTTTCAGTTTCAATTATTTCCAGTCCTTCCAGTTCCAGGATCACTGCCGCCGCCACAGCTTTATTATGTACTGGAAATGAAATGTCAACCCCGGCCACCCTTTCCAACCTACTACAGAAGTCGTCACTTTCAGTTACTTTATCTGCCAGAGAATACTGTATACTGGCTAGTTGTGGGGTGAGGTTAACGAAACACATTCTTTTAAATCAGGGGTTTGCTTTGATTAAATTCTTGAGTTAAACCAGTTACTCATCCTTCTTAATTTCAGCGGTTATAGTACAGAATATAGGTCCTCTAATATCGATTACCTTATTTCTACTGTTAATGTAACGCATGGCCAGTTTATCCAGTTTGAGATTGATATCTGAAGGAGACTTGGCTATGGTGGTCCTTAGATTAACCTGTTCTTCTCCACTAACCACCATCTCCTCTATGTGGTAGGCGGCCTGGGCAGCAACTCCTCCCATGTAGCTGATACCCGTGGGGATACCCTTTTCCACTGCGGCAATAGCCAGATCATCGGCTATTTCCTTTCCCAGATTTTGCAGAATATTTTCGGTATTATCGGAGGTGGGGAATCGTTCCATCCGGGCTGGCTGGGGCACGCCCACGATATTACCATCGTACACATAAACTCTGTTCCAGCTGGCAGGTCCCAGGAGCCTGGTGCCTGCTTCCGGTTCGATGATCTTGACTTCCAGGGATTTTCCCATAAACTCTCCTTTAAATGCGGTGAATTCACAGGGTGATGATGTATCTCCATATTCTTGGGCAGTGTTTACCAGTGTTTCCATCAATTTGCGGCCATCATCCGTTACTGGATACAGGTTCAGGCGGAGCATGGAGGCCATTTCCCGGTCACTGAGGCCCCACTTACCATAGGTATGGGGATAAACCATCTCCCGAATGTCTTCATGGTCTCCGAGTATCATGGCAATCCGCTCGGCGCCCACACCCAGGTTCATTACCTCCTGGTCAATACCGTACTTAGCCAGGGCAATGGGTGAGTACAGGCCGAAGGTGGCCACTTCCACCCATTCCTTCAGTTTGGGATGGTATCCGTAGACTTCGGTCTGGGTCCCGGGTATGTAGTACTTTGATTTCTTCTCATCCGGCAAAAATTTGAACTTCCTAAAACCAAAGTACTCCAGCAGGCTTTCCGAAACTGCCATTCCCATATCCAGAGATACTTCATCATCCATCCATACACAGGAAGCAGAATGATAGGTCATAAGGTGACTGGAATCTTCTCTTTGCTCCCTGCGGAAACAGCGGTCAATGGAAAACAGTTTAACCGGTAAGGGGCTGTTTTCATGCAGGGCCTCCAGGGTTATGAACCATCCCGAAGTCATGTGTGAACGTAAGGTGGTTTTACTGGAGATGGGGGTTAATTCCTTAAGTTCAGGGAAAACCCTTTCCAGGACCCTTAATCCGATTTCGTCGGCTATTTCCAGGGCAATGGAAACATCGTGCACCAAGTCATCGCCACTGGTGTCTCCCTTTTTATAGCTCCGGAAAACTTCCTTAAGCCCCTGTATTTTATCTTCATTAAGGGAAACACCCATCTCTTCGATCTGTTCAATCTTATCCATACCTATTCCAATATCTGGTCGGGGAAGTCCAGCCAGGTAGAAGCAACGGTCCAGTACTGCCGGGGCCTCTGGTCCGAACTGGCGGTAGACATGTTCTTCATCAATGAATACGGGATTGATGGTTTCCTGAAACCCCAGGAGTAGATATGCCTGCCTGAGCTGAGCAATGGTATCTGATAAGGGATGGGTCCGGCCAGGTTGGAAGTGCAGACGGGGATATTCCTCATCATGATGGGGATTTTTCAATCCTTTGCCTGTTTCCACCCAGGCCTTTTCAAAATCCCTCTTGGCCAGTTTTAATATCTCCTTTTTCTTCACTGCACATCCTCCTATGGTTTAAAGATAATAAGAAATTGTTTTAACATATTTTTATATTTGTTCATACCCTTAAACTTCTCTCCACTTTACTTAAAAAACTTAAATAAAACCGGGTGCAATTTCATATCATGGAAAGGGAGACTTACCAGACCGATGTACTGGTCATTGGATCCGGAGGTGCCGGATGCAGAGCAGCCATCGAAGCAAAAAAACATGGTTTAGATGTAGTTATAGTATCCAAAGGATTATCCTATAAATCAGGGTGCACCACCCTGGCAGAAGGGGGCTACAATGCCGCATTTGCCTATGTGGATGCTGAAGACAGCACCCAGGCCCACCTGGAAGACACACTACGGGGAGGGGGCTACCTTAATGATCCGGAACTGGCCCGTATACTGGTGGAAGAGGCACCAGAGAGACTTACCGAACTGGAAAGTTATGGGGCCCTATTTGACAGACAGGAATCAGGGGAACTCAACCAGAGGCCATTCGGAGGTCAAACCTACCGTCGGACCTGTTTCCAGGGGGACCGCACCGGCCACGAGATGATGACTGCCCTCAAGGAGGAGGTTATTCGTCAGGATATTCGAACGGTAGAGGAGGTCATGATCACTTCACTCCTCCAGGATGAGGAGGGACGGGTGGGAGGGGCCTGTGGAATATCCCTGCAGAGCACAGATCTGGTGATATTCCATGCTAAATCCACCATAATTGCCACCGGGGGTGCGGGTTGGCTTTACCCGGTAACCTCCAATGCCCTGCAAAAAACCGGGGATGGATACTCCCTGGCATGGAAGGCCGGAGCAGACCTACTGGATATGGAACAGGTCCAGTTCCACCCCACCGGCATGCTATACCCTGACTCCCGAAGGGGAGTACTGGTAACCGAAGCTGTTCGTGGAGAGGGAGGAAGACTCATAAACTCTCAAGGGGAACGTTTCATGACCAAATACGACTCCCGGGGAGAACTGGCCACACGGGACGTGGTAGCGCGGGCCATATACAACGAAATAATGGAAGGAAGAGGCACAGAAAACGGGGGAGTCTACCTGGACGTGACCCACCTCCCCGCAGAGGTCATTGAGGAAAAATTGGAAACCATGCTCTTACAGTTCCAGGATGTGGGAGTGGACATCCGGGAAGAGCCAATGGAAGTGGCCCCCACTGCTCACCACTTCATGGGAGGAACCAGGATAAACCCACAATGTGAAACCAACGTACCCAACCTCTACGCAGCAGGAGAAGCTGCCGGAGGAGTTCACGGTGCCAACCGCCTTGGAGGAAATGCTCTGGCCGAAACACAGGTTTTCGGAAGGCGGGCCGGCGAATATGCCGCTGAAAATGTGGCCAAATCCAAGTTCAAATTAAACCCTGCTTTTTTAGAAGAGGAAGAAGGAAGAATCAAAAAACTATTCCGGGAAGGGGATTACTATCCCTTCCAGCTTAAAAAAGAACTGCAGGAAGTCATGTGGAACAATGTGGCCATAATTCGCCGGGAAGAAAGCCTTAAATCTGCTTTAAATGATATTCATGTTATTAGGGATAAAATGGCCCGAATGAAGTTACCAGAGGTACATGGCTACAACCAGCACCTTTTAGATGCTCTGGAACTGGAAAACATGGTCTTAATTGCAGAATTAGTAACCAAATCTGCCATTATCCGTGAAGAAAGTCGGGGAGCCCATTACCGTGCTGATTTCCCGAAAACCAGGGATGAATGGAAGAAGAGTATTGTTCTGAATAAGAGTCGAAATGAAGAATACCTTGCCCGGTAATCCCTTAGGATGGTATTGTCTAAAAAAACCATTCAACCATTTTTTTTTATTGGCAAAAAAATTTAGTGATAGGGATTGATAATTTTAGTGATAAAGTATTGATAACAAGTTTTACTATTTTTTAGTAAGGATATGCTAATTAATAAGGGCATGGATAACTAACAGTTACCTTAATTGTATTTAAGTGTATTATTTTAGGTTTATCCAAAAATTAGAAGGGAAGGGTATATGCCCTGACCGGGACTTGAACCCGGGTTATAGGATCCGCAATCCTAAGTGATATCCACTACACTATCAGGGCCTACAAAATAACAGTTTTCACCACACCATAAAACTCACGGTAGGGTATATTCTTCATTGGATTTTTTCCTATTTAAAGTTTTGATGTCCAGTGGACTGATTATTAAGAAAAGGTTAAAAACAGTGTCCATTTGCATGATGGTTCTTACCTGATGGGTCTGCACATTTTACAAATCCTGCTGGCAGCCACTTTCAGGTAGATTTAATGTCTGCACTGGATTATAACTTTAGATACTTCAATATACGATTTTTTATTTCATTTTTAAACTGAATTGATAGTTGAACTGCAGGGTTTCGATTATACATGGTACTTTTACCAAAACAAGGGTCATAAAATGTTTTTCCATTGAATTCCACCTGATTCTTGTAACGGGGAATGAAATGCCAGTGCAAATGGGGGCAGGCTGGGTCTTCTAGGTAGGAGGAGTTCATCAAACATCCCCAGTTGAACATGGTGGCGTTAAAAGCTTTTCGAATTGCTGATTCGAGTTTTTTAACCACCAGGGCAAGGTCAGCCCATTCTTCATCTTTTAACCCGGAGAGCTCTTTTTCATCCCTTTTAAGGGCCACGACACAGGTTCCCAGATTCCTCTGATCCGGGGCCAGGATGATAAGCCAGTGTTCAGTTTCAGCCACTAATTCACCAAACTGGTGGGTCTTCAATCTTTCAAAGTACTCGCATTCCAGGGGAGATCCCTCCGGTGTAATTTTAGAATTTAGGTCTGTTTAAATTTAGGTCTGGTAACTATTGGGATGATGTTAATTTTTAGACTTAATTCTTAGAATTCTTAGACTAATTCTTAGACCCATGATAACTTATGCTTGAATGGCTGAATAATTTTGGGTATTAAAATCCCAGTAACAAGTAAAGCTGCAATGCGGTTAACAAATAACCCAAGGTTGTCCCGGTAATTAGCTGGGCTGGGGTGTGTCTTTTAAGGTGCAGTCTGCTCCACACTACCAGGGGCACCACTAAACTGAATGCCAGCCCGGGCCAGCCGAAAAGGTAGATAAGTGCGGTGGCTGGACCAGCAATACCCATGGCGTGTATGCTGATCTTCCAGAACAAACTGAACAGGAGCACGATGAGGGTGTTGTTTAAGTAGCAGACCATTAATGCTGAGGTAAGTGGTGGAGCGCCGGCAGCGAAGAGTACAATTACCCCCACCACGTAGGACAGAATAACCAGTAACAGGGGATAGATCCTGTCTTCTCGGCGAGGCATGTCCACTTCCAGATTGTTTCTCAGTATCCACAGTGAACTAGTAATTATGGGTAAAATACTCACGAAGAATATGCTAAGGAATGAAAACCATGCCCAGTTCCCATTGTAAAGTAGAGTGTAATTGATAACCAGAAAAACGGGGATGGCTACCAGGGGAGGGTTGCTTACTGTGGATATGAAACTGGCCAAGCTAGTGGTAAATGATTTGTTCTCTGTAGAAGGGGTCATCTAGTTCCTCCGGTAACATAAAAAAGGGTGAGCCTAATTATTGTGTAATGTTTTTCTTTAAAATTAATAGCTAATAAAACCTTTCTTTAGGGACAGAGTAGAATTAACTTATTTAATGTAAATACGGAAGGTGTAGTTCCCACAATTCCGGGAGGCAGTGGCCACATTATCCTCTTTTTTTAAATCCATTTTTCCGGCCAGTATTTCCCCACGCAACTGATTCTCTTCCGTCAAAAGGTAGTCAGTTCCTGTTAATTTTTCATCAAGGAAGCTGGAGGCAATTTTTTGGGCATCGGTTATACTGGCTCGGCTGTTGTTCCCTGATGATAGGATTAAGGATATCTTTTCCAGAACAGATACATGGTTTGCTCCGGAATAGGTCATAAGTTCCAGGATATCCTGGGCGTTCTGGGATGAAGGGAGGGGGTTGGCCGGTTCAACCGATGCCATGAAATTAGAAACTCCAAAAATAACAATAATAACTGGTATCAGGGCTAAAACTGCATCTAATGTGTAAACTAATCCTTTATCATCCATAAAATTCCCATAAATTGTTTTTACCCCATCCTACAGTACTTCAAGGGGAAGTTAACCGAATCCAGTAAAAAGATGGGGTGGGAATAGGGAATTATTGGTTTTCGTGTTTTTCTTTTATTCGAGCTACCACTTCATCTTTCTTGGCAATGGCTTCCAGGGCTGATCTTTCCACCTTATGCTTCATCTCCTCGAAGTCTTCCGGGTGCAGGTCGCCAACGATCTTTTTGATCTTGGTGTAGGCTGCTTCCCGGAATAGTGGTCGGAGTTCTTGTTCCCCTCCAGATTCAGTGAGGAGACGGGGGGTCCCGGTATTATCTACTTCCCCTATCCTACCAATCTGAACTCCTGCACTGGAGACTGCCTTTTCCACCTCAATGGCAATGTCTTCCGGTGCTATGATCATGAGTGAATCCACGGAAACACCTAGATGGTCGATGTCCAGGCTTTCCAGCATTTCCAGAACCTTGGGGTTGACCAGTTTTCTGATCTCCTCTTCACTGAATGCCAGTCCCAATCCGGTGGTCTGGGATATTTCATGGGCATCTCCCCGGAGTCCTCCGTTGGTAACATCAGTCATGGCATGGACTTTTGGAAGTAATCCTGCATTTAATATAGCTTCAGAAGCCTCTATAAAGCTTATATCCATGGTTTCCCACACTACATCGAAGAGTCCATGGTACAGGGCGGTGGTGGTTATGGTACCGCCTCCGGATCCTTCGGTTAAAAGTATTATATCACCTGCTTCAGCCCGTTTACGGGCAGTAGGGGGATGGGGTGATATTCCCACAGAACCGACAGCACTGACCAGCCGGTCTCCCAATACCATGTCTCCACCTACTCGGAGAGTGCTGCCGGCCACCAGGGGAACTCCGGTGAGCTCGGATACCGCACATACTCCGGCAGTGTAATCAAATAGTTTGGCCACCTCTCCATCGTCAGCCAGGTGAAGGTCGCTCAAAAGAGCAACTGGCTGGGAGCCCATGACGCAAACATCTCGCATTGATGCCCGTGCCACATGGAAACCTCCCAAGAAGGGGTATTCGCTTAAACGGGAGTGTATTCCATCTACAGCGGTGGTGATGTATACTTCATCGGCTCCAGCAGTTGCTTTAACCACTCCTCCGTCATCCTGGGCTGTGGGATTGATGAAGGCATTGGTGTGGCTGCTTTTAACGATTTGGGCGATTTGACGGTGAACGAAAAAGTCTCCTGCTCCCCGGGAACCTACACCCATTTGGCCCATTCCTATTCCTGATTTTGGATATTTTATGAGTCTTTTAAGGGATTCATCAGGGTGTTCTTCTATTTTAAGGGTGCATTTGACTTCATCCAGGACTGCCTGTGCCATTTGGCTGGCCTGTTCTGGGTTGATGTCTTTGAATTCCAGGATCTTATCCTGGAGGCTTTTTTGAACAGATTCTTCGTCATGATCTACCAGGGTGCGCCTGGCGAAACCTTCTATGTCCACACTAACACCTTCTTTAGTATTACTTATATTTAAATTTTTCCTACTAATGGGATTAAAGAAACAATATTATAGGGCCGGTTTAGTATTATATGACTTGTTTAAGGAAGTTTTTCAATATTTCCAGACCTACTGGTCCACTTTTTTCCGGGTGGAACTGGGTGGCGAATACATTGTCCCGGGCCACAACTGCGGGCACTTCCACTCCATAGTCCACGGTGGCCACAACTATTTCCGGGTTCTCTGGCTGTACATAATAGGAGTGAACAAAGTACATGTAATTTTGGTCTATCCCATCCATTAAAGGGGAATATCGGCGGGTATTAAGATCGTTCCATCCCATGTGGGGAATTTTAAGGCCTTGATGGGGCAGCGTCTCTGGAAAACGAACCACCTTACCGGGGAACACATCCAGCCCTTTAACTCCAGGACTTTCCTCACTCTCACTGAATAACACTTGCAAACCCAGACAAACACCTAAAAAGGGTTTACCTTCCTGGATGTGTTGATGGATGATGTCCTGATATTTTTGGAGGTTTTCCATAGCTGTTCCGAAAGCCCCCACACCAGGGAGGATCAGCACCTCTGCCTGCTTTAATTCCTTTTTATCATTAGTTACCAGCGCCTCTGCCCCGATACGACGGAATCCATTACGAATGCTTTTCAGGTTTCCGCTACCATAATCGATAATAGTTATCATGATTACCAGTGATTAAACACGTTTTTTTTAATCTAATACTCCATAATAGAGTTATTGTGGATTATTTCATGGATAATCCGTTTATTCGCCCATCTTTTTAAAAAAAAATAGAATTACCTGACGTCGTAGTAGTCCTTAACTCGGACGGTGTCGTCAGGATGAGGGGTTGATATTTCGTGGAGAACTGTATTTTCCATGGCCACTATGGTGTGGTTTTCAAGGGGCTTAATCCGAATGGTGTCGTTTTTACCGAAATACTCTTTACGGTCTTCAAATTCTATGTATCCTGCTCCACTGAGGATGTACATGGTTTCATCCTTGTGGGGGTGGTGGTGGTAAGAGGTCTGGTAACCTTCCCTGATGAATAACTCCTTGGTTAAGTATTTTTCAGTGTTTATCAGGATTTTTTCGTATCCCCATGGTTTATCTTCCCGGTTTTTGTACTCTTTACGGATTTCCTCCAGTTCCTTGGAGGTGTCTATGGCCATCCAGAACAGACCATCCTCCTGGTAGTAACCCAACTGGTTACTTTTGGCGTACATGGGGAAGACCGTTTTCTCAATATCTCCAACATCAAAGTCTCCAAAGTTAATTTCTCCCTTGGAGAAGTACACTCCTCCGTTTATATAGTAATCAAGAACTGGTTTTTCCTTGAAAGATACTAATCGATCGCCGCTGATTTCCACTATTCCGTAGGGGGAAACCATGCGGGTGATAAATATGGATAAGGGGTGGTCGGATTTTTCACCAGTTTCAATCATTTTTTTAATGTTAAGATCAGCCACAACATCTCCGTTGCGTATAATGCATTGTTTTCCAGGACCAACAGCTTCCATCCCTAACCTTATGGCATTAAGGGTCCCCAGTGGTTTATCTTCTTCCACATATTCTATTTTAACGCCCATGTAGTCTTCACCAAATCTCTCCCGGATCTTATCACTTAAAAAACCGGTCAAGAGGTAAACCTGGTTAACACCAGCGTTTTTGAAGTCGAAGAGTTGTTTATCTAGAATAGTGTAATCATCCTTAATTTCAATGAGGGGTTTGGGCACTCTTTCCGTGAGGGGCCTTAAACGTTTCCCAAATCCTCCGCAGAGTATCATACCTACTGTACTGGTCATAATCATCACCACAGTTTTTAATCTGTTATATTTTTATCAAATTCATCTCTGAATCATAATCACGATTTTTAATCACAGTCTAATCATTTATTTATGGGCTATATTACTACGCAGTTATATATAAAATTCACCAACTGACCATCACCACATGATCAGGTCGGGTTAGGAGATTTTTCATCGCTAATTTTCGCCCTTAAAACACTTCCAAAATCAGATTCAACTATCTTATCAGTTCCCAGTGTTTTGGCGTGGGCATCGAGTTCAGTGACCACCCAAGTGTATCCTAATTTTTTAAGTGGCTCCACTAAACGGGGACCATCAGTAATAGCAATAGAGGGGATGTCTAATTTCTCGATGGGAAGGGCGTGGGGCACTCCGGCAACCACCACCAGATCGAAGTCTTCTTTTTCCAAAAATTCAACGGCACGTTCTCCAGTTACTGGATATTCATCCAGTCCTCCAGTTATTGATTCGACTTTCTGGCCTATTTCTCCCAGTTCCTGGTGGATGTTCTGGGCGTGTTTCCGGATGCGGGGAAGACCAACCTCGGGGTCTAAATTGGCAATTATGAATGGTTTGTTCTCGGGGCAGGCCTCGTCAAACGGTATTTTCAGAAGGTCAGCGAAGAGATAGGAGGTTTCTTTCTTGGCGTTGAGTACCAGGGCAATTTTATCCCCTCTTTCCAGGGCTTCTAAAAGTATGCTGGCCACTTCTTCTTTGTCATCACCATAGGATGGGGCGATGTACTTGCCCTGGGCCATACCTCTGGTTTTTTCAATTTCAGTGGCCTTTTTCAGCATCCGGGTTTGTCTCTCTGTTTCCTGGGTGGGAATCACTCCTTCTCGTTGAGCAGCTTCCAGGACAGCAATGGCGCCTTCTGTGTTATCTCCTTCACTTAAACCACCGTGGGACTCCACAGTAAGGACTTTGGCCGGGATCCTGGCGTTGTTAACTGCTTCTTGCATATCTTCCCCAATGATCATACTGGCACAGGTACCCACTACCCCCACCAGCTGGGGGTGGAAAAGTTCTTCCACTTCGCGGAGTGTTTCTTCCAGTTTTTCCGCTGCCCCGAATATGAAATCGTTTTCCGACATGGCGGTGGTCACCACCCTTACTCCGTCATTTTCCAGAAGGCGGCCTGTACGGAAACAACAACCATGGGGTCCGTGTAGAATGATAACATCGGCGTTCAAATCTCGGAGAGTGTAAAGGGATGCGGCAATGGGGCTGGGTCGGGGATGCAAGTAAATCACCTCTATAATTTTTAAGATTCCAGTCAGATTAATCACACTTTGACTGGTCACACATTTTCATTAACATTAACCATATAACTAATGCCACTATAATAAAGTTAAATCTCAGACACAATGCTGGGATAACCACAGATAAATTTGAGGTATAATCCACGTTAACTGAATTAAACACATCTAAATACAATCATTCATACAATGCACATTTACATTCAATAATTAATGGGCATTTATGGGGGACGCGATATGGGCAGAGAACAATGGTTTTTAATTTTTATAATGATAATAGTAATGGTTGTGGGAGCAACAACCAGTTTAAGTGGGATTTCTTACAATTACAACATTTCTGATGGGGATAATTACACTGCAGGGAGTAGTGTATCCAAGGTCAAATTTTTAGGGGAGCGCGACGATGGTTTTGTGGTCCGCTATGGTCCTTATGGCAATACTAAATCACCGGTAAAGGTGGCCTATGTGATGGGGGTTCATCCCATGGAAGTTCAGGCCCACCAGGCCATGATGACTGCGGTAACCAATGAACAGTCACTTAAGCACGCCTATTACATTTATCAGATCACCGTAACCCGGGACCGGGATGACTACAATCAGGGTAGAATCCATGGCCAGGAACTAGCCAGGATTTATGCTGTGCCTGATATTATAAAGGAGGACTATGACTTGGTGGTTGATGTACACTCCACCCGGGGAGATTACCCCGAAACCAGGTTTATTTCTGTACCCACTGATGACAGCCGTTCCTTACTACTGGCCCATCTTATTGTGAGTAAAATACCCTGGCTAGTTTTCTACCGTCCTCCCTTTGATGGTGGCCCTACCAGTGGGCCCTACGTGACCATCCCCATCATTAACTCCGGAACACCGGCCATGGTTTATGAAACTTACACCTATGCTTCCTTCAATGAAACACTGGACCATGCCACTGAATTCCTGAGGGCAGTGGATGGTTTATCCCTTTAAGTTAGTAGGGAGCTATCTTTAAGGGTAGTGGGGATGATTCCCTTTGATTACTTACTCAATTATAGGATATATTGGGTATGCTGGCAGATTTAGGATTAAGACTCAAACAATGGTGATCAGATGAAAATATCGAATATAATTGAAGGAACATTCAAAGACCGACCCAATCGTTTCACCGTAACCTTCCAAACATCTTCAACTGAGGATAAAGCCCATTTAAGGGATCCGGGAAGGTTAAAGGAGCTTTTAATCCCGGGGGCTAAACTACTTTTACGGCCGGCTCTAAACCCGGAGTCACGCAAAACCAAGTACGATGTTATTGCTGTCTGGAGCGAAGGAATATGGGTGTTAATTAACTCCGGTTTCCACAGCGACCTGGCTGAAGAATTAATAAAATCCGGGAAGATACCAGAATTATCAGATTACAGTGTGGAAAAAAGGGAATACACCTTTGGCCAGAGCCGTCTTGATTTTTTACTTAACCGCCCAACTATTAAAGAAATTCCCGCACAAAATGAGGGAGAAACACAGGATGTTGCGGTAAATACAAAAAATAAGATGTTACTGGAAGTGAAGGGCTGCACCCTGGTTGAGGATGGGCAGGCCCGGTTCCCGGATGCACCCACCACCCGGGGAAAAAGACACCTGGAGGAGCTTATTAAAGCCAAAAAAGAGGGCATAAACTCCGCGGTGTTATTTTTAATTCCCCGTGAGGATGCCCAGATATTTTCACCCAACTGTGAGATGGACCCTGATTTTTCCCAGACCCTGCACCAGGCAGAACAGGACAATGTGCTGATAATTGCCTATTCATTCACCTTAACTTATCAGAAAAACGAACTGGAATTAGAACCATTAAAAGAGGTAAAAATAAGGGTTAAACCTTAAATTTTAATTCAGTCCCCTTCTCAAGTTACCTTAGTGTTCTCCAGTTTTTCGAATTCTTCCACTTTACCAATACCCAGAACCACATCCCCTGTTTCCAGGGTGTAATCACGGGGCGGGTCAATGATCAGGTCCCCGTCACGGCCTACTCCCACCACCACCACTCCGGTTCTCTCATGAATATCGGCTTCTAACAGGGTTAAACCATTGAACTGGCTTTCTGGACTTATTTTAACTTCCCTCATCTCTCGGCTACTGTGTTCAGCCAGAACATCTTGGACGAACATGGCCTCGTAACCATCATCGATACTTTTGTACATAAGGCGCCCGGATATTACGAATGGTGAGATCACCTGACTGGCACCGGCCAGTTTTATCTGTTCAATGTTTTCATAGCGCTGGGCTTCAGCCACCACCCTCACCTTCTTATCCACTTTGCGGATGCTCAAAATGCAGTGGAGGGTCTTTGAATCCGATTCCATGTCTACGATAACGGCCTGGGCCCCTTTAACGTTGGCTTTTTCCAGATCCTTGATACGGGTGGGATCACCGTGAACGAAGTTGGCCCCGTTTTTCAATGCGTTTTTACGGACCTGTTCATCTTCATCCAGTACAAATATTTCCCCACTTTTCCCTATTTCTTTAATACATTCCTCTGTACTTTCGGTCCATCCGCATATAACTATGTGTTTAGATCGTTCCACACTTATCAGCCCCATAATTCTCATTTGTTGTCTTTTGAAGATCAGGTTTACCAGGGACTCTATTGCCAGGGCAAAGGTTCCTATGCCCAGAACAATCAGGCTAATGGCGAAATACATTCCCAGAGAAGTTTTGGGACTGTAATCTCCATATCCTACGGTTCCTATGGTTACAAAGGTCCAGTATAAAGACACAGTCCAGGATTGTCCTTCAATGAAATGAAAGCCCAGGGTTCCGTAGGCAATTATGCAGAGAACCAGGATTAAAATCCAGGTTAACCGTTGTTTTGCTACCAGTGGTAAGCTTTTTCGGAGTACCCTCAGAAGTACAAACATTTAATTCTCCAATATAATCTGTGGGTGGTTATTTACGAAGGAATAGATACCATATAACCAATCCTATGATTCCAAGGACCACGACAATTATAACCACCATCATCCACCAGGGGAAACCGCTGGAGTCATCAGTTCCAGTGGTATCATCATCGTCATCACCATCTTTCACTTTGACCTTTTTGGAAGAACTGGAACTACTGCTCTTACTACTACTGCTACTTTTCATTACTGGTACCAGGTTGGCCACATTTTGTGAGCTTATCTGGGAATCAGATTCTCCAACGGAATCTTCATTGGCCCAAACAACTGGAAATGACATAAAAACAAATACTAAAATTGATATAAGAATAATTCGCCCTTTCATTATTTTCTCCTCCCCGCAATTATTGATATTATTATGCGCGCATGGTTTAACAAAGGCCATGCTTGTATTCGATTTTTTTTATTTCTACCTAATATGGTTTATCCTAAAGCATTACTTATACTGCATATTTAAATTGAAAGCTTACCACTAAAATTCGTTTTTATAATGGAAGTACCTTGAATTCATGTTTAAATACATTTAAACCCTTTTTCTAACTATATACTTGCGTACTTCGTCCGCTAGGAACATTACCGGTACAAAGGTAAGTAAGTAAATCCATTCGGTCAATCCCAGTGAGGTTGTTCCAAATAATTCCTGAAGTGGAGGAATATAAATAATAGCCAGGAGAATTGCCACTGAAAAAGCTATTCCCCTTAAAATCCACCGGTTTTTGAAGATTCCCACTTCCAGTACCGAAGTCCGGTTGGTCTGGCAGGCCAGGAGATTTCCCATCTGGGCCAGGACTATTCCGGCAAAGACCATGCTGGTGGCTTTAAGGTAAACCGGGTCAGTGAATGATAGTTGCTGGCCCCAGGCCCAGCCACTACTTAACAGAACCCAGAAAAATCCAGACATCACCAGGGCAGCCTCAATCACTCCCAGAAAAACGTAACCCCTGAATATGACTCCCCGGTTTAGTAGACGTTCGCTGCGGGGTCGTGGGGGCCGATCCATGACATCTGACTCAGAAGGACCCACACCCAGAGCCAGGGCAGGTACAGTATCTGTTCCCAAGTCAATGGCCAGAATCTGCATGACGGTAATTGGTAAAGGAATCCTGAAGAGGACCATCATCACGAAGGGAACTATCTCCGCTGTTTCGTGGGAGAAAATATAGGTGATGAACTTGCGGATATTTTCATAGATGGTACGGCCCTCCTTAATGGCCTCCACAATGGTGGCGAAGTTATCATCGGTGAGTATCATATCCGCAGCTTCCTTGGCCACATCAGTACCGGTGATCCCCATAGCCACCCCTATATCTGCCTTACGAAGGGCCGGAGCATCATTCACCCCGTCACCGGTCATGGCCACAATTTCATCCATTCCCTCCAGTATGCTGGCTATGCGCATTTTATGCTCGGGAACTGCCCGGGCAAAGATAACGTTACAATCCCCCTGGAGAATTTCCCGGATTTCATCATCACTCATCTGGTCCAGTTCTTTCCCCTTAACAATACGGCAGGCCTGACTTACAATTCCCACTTCCTGGGCAATGGCCTGGGCAGTTAAACCATAATCCCCGGTGATCATGATGATGCTGATGCCTGCTTTATGACAATCCTCGACTGCGGGTTTGACTTCGGGACGGGGTGGGTCCTGCATGGCCATCATACCCAGAAATACCAGCTCCTGTTCAACACTACCAGTCTGGTAATCATCAAAACCAGGTGGAAGGACACGGTAAGCCATGGCCAGAATACGCAGCCCAGAAGCAGCCAGTTTATCGTGTATCTTAAATACTTTCTCCTTTTCCTGGTCAGTGAAGGGCCGTACCGTACCATCATCAGAGATCAGGGGGGAAAGTTTGATTATTTTCTTGGGGGCTCCCTTCACATAGGCTACCTGTTTACCTTCCTCCTGGTGGATACTGGTCATGGATTTCCGTTGAGAATCGAAGGGTAGCTCCAGTATCCTTGGTTTCTGTTTCATCTCCTCTTCCCAGTTAAAACCACTTTTACGGGCAGCTACCAGCAGGGAAGCTTCCGTAGGATCACCAATGATCTTCCATTTTTCTCCCTCCTGCTCTGGTTCCACCAGTCTGGAATCATTGCAGAAGGTGGCCGATCGCATGAGAAGTTTTAGTTCCCGGATTTCATCATGGTTTATGGGATTTTCGTGGTGTAAAAACTCCCCTTCCGGGGAATATCCCGCCCCGGTAACCTCGATTATCTGGCAGGGTAACCAGATCTTACGCACCGTCATCTCATTCTTGGTCAACGTCCCTGTTTTATCAGTACAGATTATATTGGTGGATCCCAGGGTCTCCACACTGGATAAACGTTTTATAAGGGCATTTTTGCGAACCATCTTTTGCACCGAGGCCGCCAGGGCCAGGGTGACTGTGGGGAGCAATCCTTCCGGAACATTGGCCACGGTCAGGCCAATGGCAAATATGAAGGCCACGGAAAGGGGGAGTTTAACCACCCACAGATTCACGGCAAAGAGAACAACTCCCAGTAATATGGCCACGGAAGCTATGATACGGGTTACTCTGGCTAGTTCCTTCTGCAGGGGGCTGGCTTCCTGGCTGACCTCCTGGGTTAAACTGGCTATCTGGTTAAACTCGGTATCTCGGCCAGTAGCAAATAGCACTGCCTTTCCCGAGCCAGAAACCACACTGGTTCCGGCAAATACCAGATTACCCATCTCCACAAAGGTATGGTCAATGTCCCGGGTTTCGTGGGAGAATTTCCTTACTGGTTTGGACTCACCGGTAAGGGTGGAAATATCCACCTTCATCTGGTTGGCCTCCACCAGACGGGCATCGGCCGATATGTTGTCTCCCTCTTCCAGCACCAGCAGATCACCGGGAACCAGCTGGGCAGATAATATCTCCCTTTTCTCATTATCCCTGATCACCTTCGCTGTGGAGGGGAGTATATTCTTAAGGGCCTCCAGTGCCTGTTCAGCCTTGTATTCCTGCCAGAAACTAAAAACAGCATTTATGATAATGACGGCGATAATAGCCAATCCTAACTGGGGAGTACCACTTAAAAAAGCCAGTCCACTGGCGGCCCATAACAACAGAGCCAGAAGCTGATAAAGATTGGCCAAAAACTTAAAAATAACCGGTTTTTTCTTAATTTCCTCAATTTGATTGGGCCCATATTTTTCAAGCCTCTTCTGGGCCTCATCAGTAGATAATCCTCTCTCAGAAGAGTTTAATTCTTCAAATACATCTTCAGGGGGGAGTTCATTGATCATCATTTTTACACTTGAAACTTACCTCTCTGTCTGGTAACATTTCTAGTACAGTGTATCATTATGTCACTGGAGTAATATAAAATTTGAGCATTTTTAAGGAGTTAAAAGGATATAAATTCCAATCAAAAGGTCAAATAACTTTTTAAAAAGAATTTAACAGAGTTTAATGACTTGATATATTGTTAAAAAAGTAGAATGGGCATGATTTACTGGGACTGTTGAAACCATCTGAGTTCTATTTTTCCCTTACACTCAATCTCGGGTGTTTTACTAAATTATATTAAGGACAATTACACAGGAGTTAATAAGAATAACTGAATTTACATGGTGATGGAAATGATAATCGAACTAATTATCCTAGTTATCCTAATTTTAATAGTCGTAGTGTTTGTATACCTTTACAACAGTCTGGTTAAACTTAGAAACCGGGTTAAAAATGCCTGGTCCCAGATCGATGTCCAGCTGAACCGGAGGGCAGACCTCATACCCAACCTGGTGGAAACAGTCAAAGGATATGCTAAATACGAGAAAACTGTATTCGAAAACGTAACTGCAGCCCGAGCGGGATTGATGAATGCTAAAACAGTCCAGGAAACAGCAGAGGCCAATAATGTATTAACTGAAACTCTGAAAAGCCTCTTTGCTGTGGCTGAGAATTATCCTGATCTAAAGGCCAGTGAAAACTTCCGGGAGCTCCAGGGTCAGCTGGAGGAAACTGAAAACAAGATCGCCTATTCCCGGCAGTTTTACAACGACACCGTCCTGATGTACAACAACAAATGCCAGATGGTGCCCAGTAACATCATTGCCTCTCTCTTCAACTTCCAGGAAGAAGAGTTCTTCGAAATCGAAGAGACCAAAAGGGAAGTCCCTAAAGTGGAATTCTAAACTCTTGGGGGGAATTACCATTGGATAAAAAGAACTTCATTATCCGGACAGTCCTAATATCCCTTATTTTAATTTCTTTTTCAGGATTGGCCTTTGCCGAAGACCGGAGTTACTCCATACCTTCCCTGGACATGGACCTCTTCCTGCAGAACGATGGTTCCATCCATGTTAAGGAAACCATCCATTACTCCTTTTCGGGAACCTACAATGGAGTGTACCGGGATATACCTTTAAAAAATGGACAAATTCTGCAAAATTTGAAAGTTTCCACGAATGGTGCTTATTCCAGTCCGGAAATTATTGATCAGGGCACCACCAAACGGATCAAAATATATCTCTACTCTGACGCGGCAAAAACTACTCCCATTACCAGTAAAGACGTGGATGTCACTCTGGAATATGATTTATCCCATGTACTCCGTTTTTACAATGATATAGTTGAATTACAGTATAAACTGGTGGGAGAAAATTGGGACGTAGATATAGGTCAGCTTAACGCTAGAATTCATGCCCCCTCCAGTGATGGTGTGAAATACTGGCTAAATCCACCTTACTATGCCAAAAATTCCAGTTGGCAGGGCAACACCCTGGAAGTAACCAGTAAGACGGTTCCTTCTGGAGATTATTTCGAAGTGAGGATGGCCCTACCTAAAGATCAGTTCTCGTCCAATCCCACCAACGGTACCATCATAAACCAGGACGCTCTGAACCAGATAGAACAGATACAAAATAACTACCAGAATCAGCTAAACTTTAAAGGCACTCTATACTCTATTCTGGCCATTTTAATGCTACTGGGTATTTTCATACCGGTGATTATTTATTTCCGTTATGGGAGAGAACCGAAAATAGATTATCAGGCAGAATACGAGCGAGATATCCCTACAGATGATCCTCCGGCTCTGGTTAATGCCATATGCGGTCCGGGGTTCTCCAAAAAAATAGGAGAACCGGATATGGATGGATTTAAAGCCACCATAATGGACCTCATTGACCGGAAATATCTTTTAATAGAAAAAGAACCCTCATCCCAGGAAGGATATGGATTCGATGATTCCCTGTTCCTGAAGGTCAACCCGGGAAAGGATAAATCCACACTCAAAGGATTTGAACAGGATGTTTTGAATTTCCTGGAAGAATTTGCGGACGAAGGCCTTATATCTCTAGATCAGATATCTGCAGATTTATCGAACCGAGAAACTGCTAAATCCTTCCGAGAAACTTATATGGACTGGAGAGCAGGTATAAAAGATGAATACCTCAATGACGACCAGTTGAGTAAGATATTCAATAAGAAGGGCGACAACTACCTGAAGATCTTCGGAATAGTGGGGCTTGTGGTGGCGGCTATTGTGTTCTTTTTCACCATAACTGACCCTCTACCTGCGGCTAGCTATGCTTTAGTAGCATCCATAGTACTGGGGCTGGTTTCCATCATTTCCCTGCTCCTGCCCCAGAAGGTAGGGGGGCAGTGGACCACCTACGGCGAAGAATACGATGCAAAATGGCACAATTTCAAGAAGTATATCCAGGATTTCAGCCTGATAAAGGAATACCCTCCGGAATCCGTGGCCATCTGGAACAAGTACTTGGTATACGCTACAGCCCTGGGAGCGGCAGAGGCCGTCAAAAAGGCCATGGAACTGTACCTCCCCAGTGACCAGCTGGAAGGCAGTGACATCTACCTGTTCCATTACTACGGGGGATACGTTCTCCTCTCCTCATCCCTAGATACTGGTCTCACCACGGCCACAGCCGGTTCTGGTGGAGACTTCGGAGGAGTGGGTGACATTGGTGGAGGAGATATTGGAGGTGGAGGAGGGGCTTTTTAGGACCTTCATCCTCCACCTATTCTTTTTCAATACGGAGTTTAGTAGTCTGATGCATAATTTCCAGTTTAATACATGCTTAATAGGTGATTGGAGTTTCTGGAGAATTATATGGAATAAAAATGAATTTCAGGTTATATAATTTAAAAAGAGGGGACACCATGGTAAAACTCAAGGGTTTTGAAAATATTGAATTAGAGAAAGAAGAAATGATGAATATTGGAAGTATAGCCAGAATTAACCAAGTTATTGCCATATTGGAAGGGTTAGAACCTACTAATGAAATAACAGAGTGTATTGAATTACTGGAAGAAGTAAAAAAAATAGAAGGGTGGTAGTAAACTTATAACCGAATTCAAGTCTGGGGGGATACAAAACTTTACTAATATCCCACCTAGCGTGTAATTATACTGATTATATCTCCATCCTGGAGTTCATGGTCACTGGACACCCTACGGCAGCTCCGGGCGTCAATGGCGTGCATGAAACCCTCACCAATATCGGTGTGAATTAGGAATGCCATATCCCTTGGTTTAGAACCACGAGGTATGAGCAGTGCATCCGGTAGTACATTTCCCTTCTGATCAGAGAGTTTGTGTTCATCTTCCACCGGGTAAACCACGATCATATCCAGAAGGTTGAAAATGGCCTGGTTAAGGGCTTCCTGGACTCCGGTTCCCCCGTATTTCTGGAGAACGTTTTCCCGAATGTACTCCAGGGCCTTTAACTGCTGCGGACTCAACTTATCTGCCTGCAAGATTTCAAAGTCATCTTCTCCCGAGGTGTATTTTATTAACCCTGCTTCTGCAGCTCTACTCAGGGCCAGTTCTGCCTCGGCCGATGCCGGGACCACGTTATCATATTTTTCTTTAAGTCTCTGGATGTTCTCCTGGGCATGGGGAAGATCGGCCTTGTTGGCCACGATCATCATGGGTTTGGCGATTTTAAGGAGATTGTCCAGGAGAAGGATCATATCTTCATCTTCCCAGTCTTTATACTCCTTGGTAATTGTCCTTTTAGCTTCCAGCACATCTTCCACCATGATACCGGCACCACTGAGCTGTTCAGCTATTACTTTGGCAATGTCCAGTTTCTCTGACAGGGCCTTTCTCACCAGGCGGTTCCAGTTTTTATGGAGTATTCCAAAGAGCCACATGGTTATTTCGTGCTGCAGGAAATCCACATCCTCCAGGGGGTCATGGCTACCTGCCTCACAGGGCCGGCCCTCTTCATCAGTGGATCCCGAGGCATCAATGACATGGATGAACACTCTGGCCTGGCGCAGGTCATCCAGGAATTTGTTACCTAATCCCCGGCCTTCGTGGGCTCCGGGTACAAGTCCGGCCACATCTAACAACTCCACGGGTATTAGTCGCTGGCCTTCCCGGCACTGGGAGTTTCGTGGGTTACATTCCACCTCCAGTTCCTGGCAGGGACATGGTTTAACCACGTGGGTCACTGCTTTGTTAACATCGATGGTGGTAAATGGGTAACTGGCTACTTCGGCCTCTGATAAAGTGGCTGCGTTGAAAAAAGATGATTTACCCACGTTGGGCTTTCCGGTAACTGCAATCTGGAGCATAATAATCACTACTAATTCTCTTTTACCTCACCAGTTTAAAGATTTATGGGGAGGACTTAAGGGTACATCACATTACTTGGGCATCAAAAACTCATACTGAATATCAAATTCTATTTATAATCAGGATTAAACATAAATTGTACATTATATTAACGGTTTATATTTAATGTTAAGGAGCAATTCACATGTCAAAACTTTATTTGGTGGGAATAGGGCCAGGATCCAGTGATTACTTAACCAAGGCAGCCATAGAATGCGCACACTCTGTTGATGTGCTGGTGGGGAGTCGAAGGGCCCTGGATTTGTTCCCGGGATTTGCAGGGGAAACACTGGTACTCCGGGCACAGAATATGGATGAAATGATGAAAAAATCAATTTCCCGGGTACATGAAGGTAGAAACGTGGCCATCCTATCCACCGGAGACCCGGGATTTTCGGGAGTTCTAAAACCCATACTGAAACTACGGGAAGAACTGGATCTAGAGGTAATTCCCGGTATCAGTTCGCTGCAACTGGCAGCGGCCCGGCTCCAGTTACCATGGGATGAGATCAACCTGCTCACCCTTCACGGTAAGGGAAACTCTCATGTAATACTGGATTATGTGGATAATGGGAAGCCAACCATGGTTTTACCTGATTTTAGGGTGGAGAAACTGGCACAGTTTTTAATTGATGAGGGAATAAATCCTGAAAGGAAGGTTTCAGTATGTGAACGTCTCAGTTATCCTGATGAAAGAATATTTACCGGGAATCTAAGAGAAATAGCAAATATGGAGTTTAGTTACCTCTGCGTGATGGTGGTTTACTAGGTTTTTCCACTCGTTCACAAGAGTTTTCCAGTTAATCACACAGTTCTTCGTCATTTTCCTGCCAGGGGGGAGTTACCACGCACAAAAACTTCAAAGGAGCATCACCAGGGTTCTCAATCCACTGGGATGATCCCGGAGGAATGTAAATAGCGTCACCAGGTTTAACTATGGTGGATTCACTATCGATGTGCATTTCACCTTCCCCTTCTAGCATATAATAAATTTCCACCGATTTATTCAGTTTGTGGGGTAAGGAGGCTTTGCCTGGTTCTATGATGGCGTGGGCAATACTGCAACCCATTTCAATATTTTCATTTTTAGGATGCAGAAGTTCACACAGTACGGTTTCATCCATTGCCTGGGTGTAATTACATTTATTAAGGGATTTTATTAACATTTACATCACCATAACATACTATTTTTAGTTAGATTCCATTTTAGGATACCAATTATTCTATATCACTTAACAGTAATTCAGGTTCTATCTGGATATAATTTCCCATACCTCCAGGGCAACCAGTGAACCAGCAATCCAGGAAAAAATTTTAATGGGTCCTGTGGGTGAAGTTTCACCCATAAGATCGGCTATCAATCGGAATATCAGTACGATAACCAGGAACACCACTAGAGCCACTAAAAAGTTTCGAATTTCTTTGTAATTCATTTTATCAAACTCGGGTTCATCCCGTAATCTTCCACTAAGTTATTCTGCATTTCCACAATTTTCTCCCATTATTTTTCCACTAATCTACTCCCTTCATGGTTATTCTTTTTTCGGGTAAATTCTTGTGAATAAACCCTATACCTTTCTATGGTTCACTTTCTTCCGAGGCAAGGGCTTCCAATTCATCTATAACTTCCAATTCTTTGCCTTTCCTTTCTTCTCTTTTTATCAGGATAATTCCCATTGCTGCTCCTAGTATACCCCCCAGGGTGTCTACGTACAGGTCTTCCATGGTATCTGCCAGTGGTGAAGCAATCATGGACCCCTGAGTAAGTCCTGTGGGTAGATATGGGCCGATTAAGGGATAAAGAATTTGATCGTAGAAGTATTCAGCCATTTCCAGACCCGCCCCCAGCCCCATGGTTATTAAAACAATTAAGGAAAACATCACTCCGGTGCTGGCCTGGAGCTTTCCCAGGGCGTAGAATGTGTAAATAATCATCATGCCCACAATACCCACAATGAAGGAGACTAACAAGTGCATGAACTTATCATAGTAAGGTACTAAGCTGTAGAAATTGTATGCATCCGCCACAATCAGCTCAAAAAATATTACAATTAGAAACAGTATCTCAATATCAACAGGAACGACACAAACCCGGTTTTTAGTAAAAAATCTGGGAATTAACAGGATGGTAAGGGCTACCAGTGCTAGAAACCCGAAAAAAACCTCACCAAAAAGAACCTGGTACAGTGCATTGATAAGGACAATTATGCGTAAAAATCCCCTGATATATCTTTTCCAGGCGGGAATATGATTTTTATGTACTGGACAAGATTTTCCATGCATTTTAGTTCCACCGGTGACGGTGATGTGATTAATTTGTTTTGTTACATTTAATAGAGGATAGGGTACTATATTAAGTAACCAGATCCACACACATATTTAAATATGGGTACTTACTACACATCACTTTAACCCCATTTTCCGGGGAGTTTAATCTATCACCATAACCATAGGTGTCCGAGGAACTATGAATAAAAACCTGATAATGTTAATTCTTACTTCTTTAACATTTTTAGCAGTACTCCAACCAGTGTCTGCTTGGGGAGCACCCAACCATTATGCCATAGTTGAAGAAGTTTATAACACCCTTCCTGCAGATGCACAGGGGAATTTAGACCTGGATAAAATGCTTGACGGGGCGGATGACCCTGATTATAAGTTCATGGACTATCAATATCATCATTACCCGGATAGTCAGGAAAAAATAAATTATTGGCTTGGAAAAGGCCGGGAATCTTATTTAAATGGGGATTACAATCAGGCCAGCTACTGTTTTGGTGTGGCAACCCATTATATTTCGGATAGTGTGTGCCCGCCCCATTCAGGAGAGGGACACTCTGGTTACCAGCACACTAAATTGGAGTTACAGGCCATATTTTTAACACCCCACCTCTCGGAGAAAACCGGTGATATGAATGGTGAATTGGCAGTGTGCAGTCAGATGAGTGGGAATTCATGGGAAGACTGGTTAAAAACTGGTGATAATGAAGATATACAGCAATGTCTGAATAAAGCAGCTGATTTATCTTATCTGGCAGTGAATAATGCTGTTTCATGATTAGGCCTAATTAAACTCTTTAAAAAATTTCCCAATTAATTTATAAGACTAATAACTTTGATTCCGGCCATATATAAACATGGTTAAAATTGATTTTTGGGAAATTATTTTTAAGGTATAAGTTAATAGTTACCTAAAAGAACATTTAAAAACTGGACAGGGTTAGTTAAAAGTCCAGAAATCCTTATAATTATTAGTTAAAATCATTTTAAGGGAAGTTTATCATCTAAAAGATGGGTGTGTAGGAATAACATACTCTTCAACTAATAAAACACCTCTGTCGAGATGAAAATGCCCTGGAAGATTTAGATGAATTTGATGGTTGCATGTGAACATGGTTAGTAAAACAGAACAGAAATTTTTAGATGCCGCTCTGGAAATATTTGCTGAAAAAGGTTATAAAGGTGCCACAACTAGACTTATAGCACAAAAAGCAGGTTTCAGTGAATTAACGTTATTTAGAAAGTTTAAAACAAAAGAAAATCTTTTTAACAGTGTTTTAACCCATAATATTGAAAAAGTTAAAGCCGACATGACTAAAGCCCTGGAAGCCAATAAATCCGAAGATGAAGAGGTCTTTTTAACCACTTTAATTACAGATATGGCAGGGATTGCCGAAAAAAACTATGAATTCATACTGTTATCCAGTACCCAAAAAGATGACCCCATGCGGGAAGTATTTGTGGAATACCTGAGTAAATGTATGGAAAAACACCTCCCGGGAAGGGATATTAGCTACCGGGCATTCGGGCTCTCCATATATTCCTACACCTTCATGATCACCCAGACCAAACATTATGAACAGGGCTGGTTTAACTATGAACGGGCTTTGTCCGGGTTCATTCAGAATGCTTTTAAAATTTTTTCACTCTAGAGGCGAATATAACTCTAGAGTCCTAAATTACTTTTAAATAAGAATATCCATTTTTACAGTCCCTTTTTAATAGGAACATCCCATATTAATAAGTATCCCCTTTTTAATAAAGTATCCAACTCTTTTTTGACATATTTACTACTTAAAATAAGTTTTAAGTGATTTCAATTGCAAGTTTATTGTAGAAATAAAATTTATGAAATATTGAATTTAATTGGGGAAAAAGAGTATGTTTTTAAAAATAAAGGATTCAGGAAGCTTTTAAGACTCCCCGTATAAAATATTCCCTACTTCGCGCAGTTTATCCGTACCCTTGATTTCCTCACGGAACAGGGGTATCTCCGCCACCACCTGATTACCAAATTTCTGACGGATACTTTCCATCCTTTTTTGCTGAATCTGACGTCGTGCACGGCAGAAATCACAGTCTGCTTCTTCTGGCTGGATCTGGTTGACGATAACGGCGTCAGTGTTCATGTTATTCTTTTCCAGTGCTTCCATAGCTCTTTCAGATTCGTAGATGGACATTTCCTCTGGAATAACCACCATCTTAAATGATGTTCGTTCCGGATCGGCCATAACTTCCCTGGCAGCGCGTATCTGTTTTTTAGTTGCTTCCATATCTTCCAGGGCTTTGTCCTCTTCTTCTTCATCTCCCATGAAGGGCATGATGTTCTTGAAGGCCTTGGCCATGCTTCCGATCTGTCTCCTGACCTTGATCATCTTCCCTACCCAGCTATCCATCATTTCCGGGAAGGACAGGAGTCTCAAGGTGTGACCGGTTGGCGCGGTGTCAAAAACCACCACATCATACTCATCGGTGGTCATGTACTGCAGGAACTTGTCAAAAGCCGCTGCTTCGTCAATTCCGGGGGACATGGTGGCCATTTCCATCTGGTCCTGCATCATTCCCATATCCATACCCGGGTTGAGGGCCTGTTGTTCCTTCATTTTAACCTGATAGTCCTGCATGGCTACTTCGGGATCAATTTCTGCAGCCCACAGATTTTCACCGATGGGGGTGGGGTCATGTTCCAAGTGTCTTTCTAAAGAGTCAGAAAGGGAGTGTGCGGGATCTGTTGAGATTACCAGGGTTTTTTTACCTTGATCAGCCAACCATAGGGCGGTTGAGGCTGATACGGTAGTTTTACCCACTCCTCCTTTCCCTCCGATAAATACGAATGTTGTTTTTCCTTTATTAAAATGGAAAAGGTCTTTAATTGCCATTATACTTGCCTCCATTATTTATTCTAGGATCGTAAAAAGCCTAAAATAAACTTAAATATTTAAATCTCCATCTTTCCAAGTTAAATGTTTCTATGAGATTATCTTACTTAAACCATGGGGTTATATAAAAATTGTGTAAAATCCATATGTAAGAAAGACCCATATAAAATAACAGAATAATTTAAAAACCAGTTAAAGGTCAGAAAAGGGACAGAATCTCTGTTTAATGCTTAAACATGATTTTAATTGGGTTGGTTGCCGTTGATGTGGTATTAACTTGTTAATAAGGTTTATCAATAAATAAATTATGCGGTGTATGACATGGACAAAAATAAGGAGATCTTACCAGTTTTGGATGTGGAGAAAGTATCCCGGGAGATATCGGGTTTCATAGAAAGTTCTTTGATAGAATCTAAGGCACAAGGGCTGGTTGTAGGTCTTAGTGGTGGGTTAGATTCATCGGCCACAGTTAAACTATGTGCACAAGTGGTGCATGCCGATAAAATACTGGGATTGATCCTGCCCAGTCAGACCACCAATCAGGAAGATGTGGATGATGCCGTGACTCTGGCCGAGGAAATTGGCATAAAACACAGGGTAATCCCCATAGATCCCCTTATGGAGCCTGTGGAAAATATTTGCCGCTCTTCTCCGGACACAGAGCAATACCAACTTGCTGGGGCAAATCTTAAGGCACGAATGAGGATGTTAATTCTTTATTATCATGCCAATGCCCTGAACCGGCTGGTTGTTGGTACTGGTAATCGTACCGAACTTTTAGTGGGTTATTTCACCAAGTACGGTGATGGTGGGGTGGACATTCTCCCCATCGGCGACCTGTACAAAACTGATGTTCAGAAAGTGGCTGAATACTTGGGCCTCAGCGACAGTATCCTATGCAAGGCCCCTACTGCGGGATTATGGCCCGGGCAGACTGATGAAGAAGAATTAGGGATTAAATATGGGCTTCTAGACCAGATTCTGTACCTGATGACTGAACATGGCATGGGGGAGGAAGAAGTAGCTCGAGAACTTCAGATAAAACTGGACGAAGTGGTTAGGGTAAAGGTCATGATGCGTGCTGCTGAACACAAATCAAAAATGCCTCCCATACCTAAAATAATCCGATAATATTCTTGTTTTACCAATGGGAATATAAGATTTAAATCAAGGGGATAAATGCTAGGGATGTAAAAATGTATTCTATGGTTTATATCACTACTTCTGGAGGAGAAGAATCTAAAAAAATAGCCAGAGTCCTGTTAGAAGAGAAACTAGTGGCCTGTGCTAATATAATATCTAATATGGAATCTATTTACTGGTGGGAGGGAAAACTGGAGGAGGATGTTGAATCTATCCTTCTGGTGAAGACCCGATCCGAGTTGGTGGATAAAGTTATAGATAAGGTTAGAGAAATCCACAGCTACCAGACACCATGCGCCCTGGAGATCCAGATCAAGAAAGGGTCACCGGACTATCTGGACTGGTTAGATAACTCCCTGTAGAAGTAACGAGCTTACTTGTAGGATTTACGTAATTTATTGAATAAAAATTAGTGTTAACCATCATAAATTTACTTTTACCAGATTAAAATTTATTCATGGCGGTGATTTAGTGACAGACATAAAAATCGAGGATAAATGGCAGAAAAAATGGCAGAAATCAAAATTATTCCAATCCAACCCTGATAACCGGGAAAAAATTTTCCTGACTGTAGCTTACCCCTACCCTAGTGGAGCAATGCATGTGGGCCATGGCCGTACATACACAGTTCCTGATGTTTACGCACGTTTTAAGAGGATGCAGGGGTACAACGTACTATTTCCCATGGCCTGGCATGTAACTGGAGCTCCAGTTATAGGTATAGCCAAGCGTATCAAGAGAAGGGATCCCTGGACTCTGGATATATATCAAAACGTCCATAAAGTACCTGAAGAAGAGCTTAACAAATTCACAGATCCTCATTACATAGTTAAATACTTCAGTGAAGAGTACCATGATGTCATGACCCATATGGGTTATTCCATAGACTGGAGGCGTGAATTCACCACTATCGATCCCCACTACCAGAAATTCATAACCTGGCAGTTCGCCAAACTCAACCAAAAGGGGCTGGTACGAAGGGGAGCCCACCCTGTAAAATACTGTCCTGATGATGAAAATCCCGTGGGAGACCACGACTTATTGGAAGGAGAAGGAGTAGCCATCAACGAATTAACCCTCATCAAGTTTAAAATGGGGGAAACATATTTGGTAGCGGCCACTTTCCGTCCAGAAACTCTCTTCGGAGCCACCAATCTATGGTTGAACCCGGATGAAGAGTATGTTAAGATTAAAAATAATGGTGAGGAATGGATCGTAAGTAAAAAGGCCTATGATAATCTTTTAAATCAGAAAACTGGTTTAGAGATGGTAGGGGAAGTGGATGCTCCAGGTTTGATAGGGCAACACGTCGAAAACCCGGTAACTGGTGAAAAACACATTATATTACCGGCTTCCTTCGTTGATCCAGCCTATGCTACGGGTGTGGTTTATTCGGTGCCGGCACACGCACCAGCAGATTACATTGCCTTAACCGACCTTAAAAATGATTCTGAAACCCTGGAAAAATATGGAATAAAGGAAGAAGTGGAAAATATACAACCAATTGGACTCATAACCCTTAAGGGATTTGGCCAGCACCCGGCTGTGGAGATGATTGAGCAAATAGGGGTTAAAAACCAGCAGGACCCTAAACTCAAGGAAGCCACCAATGAGATGTACAAGCTGGAGCACGCCAAGGGAGTTATGGATGAACACGTAACTGGATTTTCTGGTTTAAGGGTACCGGAAGCCAGGGACGCCATTAAAGAAACCTTACTGGAAGAAGGTAAAGGGGACATAATGCATGAATTCGCAGAAAAACCGGTGATTTGCCGTTGCGGTACAGAATGTGTGGTTAAAATCCTGGACAACCAGTGGTTCCTTAAGTATTCCGATGAAGAATGGACCCAGACTGCACAGGACACCCTTTCCCACATGAAAACCATCCCTGCGGAGATAAGACCTAACTTCGAATATTACCTCAACTGGCTCCATGACTGGGCCTGCGCCCGTAGGATAGGACTGGGAACACCCCTGCCCTGGGACCCGCAGTGGTTGATAGAACCACTCAGTGACTCCACCATTTACATGAGTTACTATGCCATAGCCACTCATCTTAAGAACATAGACCCGGA
>NZ_CP022706.1:1375000-1400000 GCF_003491305.1 Methanobacterium sp. BAmetb5 | reverse complement strand
TTTATATGGATATCAGGGGGATCAGGTGTTTATTATTGGGGACACACCACGTGATGTGGCGGCAGCCAAACCATTCAACCTGCACACCGTTGCTGTGGCCACGGGAAGATATTCTATCCCTGAACTGGAAAAAGCTGGTGCTGATTTTGTTCTGGAAAACTTGGAAGATGTGGATGGAGTTCTGGGAATAATCACTGGAAAATAATTCATCAAAGAACCTATCTCTCCAAATGCCTATTATCTTCCTAATGGGAGGGTTAATGCCGGTTTTAGTTAATATAATAATGGTCATAGGTCAATTTCCAGTAAACTGGTGATTTCTTTTTTAAGATCCAAAAATTCAGGGGCAGAACGGTCACGAACCCGTTCTAGGTTGATTTCAAATGTTTTCAGCACGGTTGCAGGGCGTTGACTAAGCACCACTACTCGATCAGCCAGAAAAACAGCTTCATCAACATTATGGGTCACGAAAATCACGGTCTTCTGCTCCTGGCTCCATATCCTTACCAGTTCTTCCTGGAGTTTGTGTCTGGTCTGGACATCCAGGGCAGAAAAGGGTTCATCCATCAAGAGCACATGAGGATCATTAACCAGGGAACGGGCAATGGCCACCCTCTGCTTCATGCCCCCGGATAATTCCCGTGGGTAACTTTTTTCGTAGGGGGACAGACCAACCAGTTTCAGATATTCTCTGGCCTTACTGTACCTCTCTTTTTTTTCCAGGCCTTCCATTTCCAGACCAAAGGCCACATTGTCCCGGACATCACGCCAGGGGAACAGGGAGTACTGCTGAAAAACATAACCCCTTTCCCTGCTGGGCCCAGTTATCTCAATTTCGCCCTCCAGAACGCGGCCACTGGTGGGAAAATCCAGTCCAGCTATCATCCGGAGTAGGGTGGTCTTTCCACAACCCGATGGTCCTACTATGGACAGAAACTCCCCTTCTGCAACGTTAAGGTTAATGGGATTCAGGGCTAACTGTTTCCCGCCATCATTGGGGGTAAAACTTTTAGTAACATTTTCCAGGGTTATCACCAGCTCACCTCCTTCTCCACTCTGCTGAAAAGATAATCCGCAGTCAATCCTATAATTCCAATGATCAACATCCCCACCAGTGCACTGCCAGTGTCTAACATGCTGGTGGAAGTGAATATCAGGTATCCCAGGCCACTATTGGACCCTATCATCTCGGCAGCAACGGTACACATCAGACCCACACCCACACCTACCTTCAATCCTGTGATGATGCTGGGTAGAGAAGCAGGTATCACCACCTTCTGTAGTGTCTGGAACTGGCTGGCTCCCAGAGTATAAGCAGACTCTAAGAGGACTTTATCCACTCGTTTAACTCCGTCCATGGTGTTGATGAGTATGGGAAAAACACTACCCACAAATATTATGAAAATGGCTGATTCTAAACCCACACCGAACCATAAAATAGCAAAGGGTATCCAGGCGATAGGGGGAATAGGTCTAAGGACACCAATCAATAAACTGGAAAGATCATGTGCAGTTTTGGACCATCCCATTAAGATACCCAGGGGAATGCCCACCACTGCCGAAACCAGTAAACCAGATATAACCCTTAACAATGTTAAGGAGGTATCGGCAATTAGTTGCCCATTAATAAGAAGGGATTCAAATGATTCTAAAACTTCAGAAGGGCTGGGTAAGAAGTAAGAGGGTATTAAGCCAGTGTATGAAGTTAAAATAGCCCAGATTATAATTATGGCCATAGGTAATAGGGATGAAACTAATATTTTCCTCATTCATAATCACCTAACACGGTTTAACCACCTAAAAAGCTTGTATCAAATATTTCATCAGATGTAAGGTTTTCTTTCAAGTATCCCATATTATTTTCAAGGGCCATGAACCTCAAAACATTATCCTGGAATTCCTTATCTATGGAGGAGACAAATATGATGTGCTGGAGGGACATAGTCTCCACATTGTCGTTGGTGGTTAACTCTTGGGTCACCATCTCTGCAGTTTCATTGGGATGGGTTCTAACATATTCTGTGGAGTTTTGGTGGATTTCCAGAAATTTTTGCAGTTCATCGGGGTGTTCATTTATAAATTTCTCGCTGGTGATTATCACACAGCAGGGATGGCCTTCGATTATATCATTGGAGTATACCAACACTTCACCAATTCCCATATATGGTGCAATGGATACGAAAGGTTCGTAAGAGATGTAGGCATCCACTTTATGGGCGGCAAGGGTGGAAGGAATGTTGTAAACATTCATGGATATTATGTCCACGTCTGAGGGGGTAATGTTGTATTTTTGCAATTCATACATTAATAGGACCTGTTGAATGGAGCTAACACCGGGAGTGGCTATGGTTTTATTTTTCAAATCTGCCGGGCTGGTAATGGGTGAGTTGGGTTCAACCACAATCCCACTACCCACCAGGTTGACTGCCCCTACGACTTTGATGGGGATCCCCTTACTTATCCCCTGCAAGGTGGGGGTTATCCCCACGTAGCCGATGTCCAGATCACCACTGGCCACAGCATCCACGATATTAGATCCACTGCTAATTTGTGTGGTTTTAACTTTTAAACCATTTTTTTCATAGGTTTGATTGTTTTTAGCCACAAATAGGGCGGCGCTGTGGTCGCAGGGTAAATATCCTACCTTTATAGCATTGGGGTCCTGCTGGTCCATAAATTCCCATGCACCCCAAATAGGGAGTACAATTACCAAAAATAGAATAATGATTTTATAGGCCTTCATGGGTCTCCTATTTTATAATGTACTGGGAGTTTCTGAATCTATTTTTTCATAATTTATGCTCGTTCTTGAGGGTTCCTCTACAGTTACACTGGGGCCCTTTGTGATCTTTGGATACATGCAGGGTATGGTTCACAATTATTATTAAGTTTGTGGGCACTAATAGAATAACTACTACTCTTCCACTTTTGGGAACTAAAAATTACGGGGGACTTTCAATGGATTATTTCCGGGAAGAAATGGAAACTATGCCTCGAGATGAATTAGATGCCCTGATAGATGAACGCATCCGTTACACGGTTAAGTATGCTGCTGATAATTCTCTTTTTTACCAGAAATGGTTCCGAAAAAACAATATAAAACCAGAAAATATCAGGGAACATGAAGATCTACGTGAACTGCCCATAATATCTGGAAAAACAGTCCGTGAACATCAACCACCCTCCACCAACGAGTTTGAGTTTAAAAGCATTGACTGGAACGAGGTCTTCACCATCCATGAAACCAGTGGAACCAGTGGAACTCCCAAGTCCTTCTTTTTAACCTGGGAAGATTGGAACCGGTATGCAGAGAAGTACTCCCGCTCATTTGTCAGTCAGAACTTCGGGATTGGTGATAGGGTGGTGGTCTGTGCTTCCTACGGCATGAATGTCGGGGCCAACACCATGACCTTGGCTGCCCAGAAAATTGGCATGACCATTATACCCACGGGTAAGTGCACCTTTCCCGTGCGCATAATGAGACATTATCAACCTACGGGAATCGTGGGCAGTGTTTTTAAATTAATACGCCTGGCCCGCCGGATGAAAAAAGAAGGATTAGATCCACATGACTCCAGTATTAAAAGGCTGGTGGCTGGAGGTGAAAGTTTTGCAGAGGAGTCCCGTGCTTATGTGGAGAAGTTATGGGGTGTTCCAGTTTACAACACCTACGGTAGCACCGAGGGAACCATGTGTGGAGAATGTAAGGAAAAGGTAGGGTTGCATGTTCCCGAAGATATGGTGCACCTCGATGTGTACAATCCCCAGATGGAAGACTTTGTAGTGGAAGGGGAATGCGGTAGAATAGTTCTAACCACATTACTGCCGCTTGGAGCCAAATCCGGGAATTTACTTTTGAACTATGATACTGAGGACACCACGGTGGTGGTCAGCCGTGATAAATGTCCCTGTGGCCGCACCCACCTGCGCATTCTGAATCCAGAAAGGGAAGCCGAAACAGTATGGGTTCTGGGCTCACCATTTAACCGTGTGGATATTGAGAAAGGGGTTTTTCAGCCAGAGAATATGGATTATCTCACTGGAGAATACGAGGCCTTTTTGTATGGGGATGAGTCCGAGGTTACCCTCCGGGTGAGTGTGGAATGCCAGGATACTCCGGACCGTAATTTGGAACTGGTGGAGGAGAATTTCCTTAAATCATTCCTGGAATATAAACCTGCCCTATCTGAAGCATATCACGATGGTTTATTTAACGTTAGCTTCAATTTTACTGAACCGGAAGGTCTTGAATTTTATAAGATCAGGGGTAGGCCCAAGCGTTTGGTTGATCGTCGCTGAGAGTAAATGGGCAGTTATTTTTTCCCGGTAAGTGGTAGGTGGAAAATTAGGTGCAGGGAATATTGAGCCCTTGGATTGGGTCCTGTTTTAAATTTAAATACTGTTACCAGGGGATTAATAATAATCAAATACCTGCACAGTCCACTGCACCTGATTAGCAGGAAAATCAGGGATATCAATGTTAACCATGTAATTTCCCGGGCTGGTTTGATGTTGCAGACTCATGGTCTTGGGAGACGTATCCCCTCCCTTCCAGGTCAGATCATCGCCCGATGTACCTCCACTGGATCCGTAGATCTGGCACTTTAAACTTGTTTCTGGAGATAAGGGCTGGGCAGTTAGATAAACCTTCATTTTTTTCCCTTTAATCTGAAAGGACATTACATCATCCGAAGTTCCATTGTAAACCGCGATCTGATTCCAGGATGCCTGGGTGGAAAGGAAAGAATCAGTACTATTTATATTCACCTGGGTATTGGGCCACAGTAGGGCAACTGTAACTATGAACAGGATTATAATTCCTACAGAAATTAATTTGAGGTTTTCAATGGAAAATCCATCATCATCTTCGCTATCAGACTTTTTAGGAGGTTGTTTAACCTTCAGTGCTTCACCACAAAACTCGCAGATAGCGGCGTCATCCTGATTTTCATGTCTACATTTAGGACAAATCATCTTATCCACCCTTTTTTTAGAAAAACAGTTATTTTAATTTTTTATGGTTGAGGATATTTATGTTTATGTTATTATGGTAATAGTTCTCTGGTGGCTGTCCGGTTCCCCTTTGTGTGGTGGAAATCGTTTTAAACCATTTATAATTAAGAGGAGTTTTAAAAGAGTGGGATAGAGTGAAGTAAGTAGATTATTTATTAAAGTTTTCAACTTCTAAAACCTGTATAGAATTAGTAGGGCAGTTTAACTGGCATTCTAAACAACCACAACAGTCTGCGGTTTCTATACTGCATTTTAAATCTTTGATGGAAATGTTGTTCATGAGGCAGGCATCCACACACACTCCACACCCGATACAGCTATCATTAACTTTGGCCTGGAATTCGTCCTCTACGAGTATGCCCACAATTGTACGGGTGTTATCAATATTTCCAGTGAGAGAATAGGTCATGTATAAAAAGTCACGGTTACAGCAACCGGTTACAGCTTCAGCAACTTCAATTGAGCTCCAGGAAAGATTTCTACCATTTAAATAGTGCGAAACAGTTGAACGGTCCATTCCCAGCTTCTCGGCAATATCTTTTTGGAAGTAACCCTGTTCTCGTAGCTTCACCGCTGCCAGGTACTTTAATCCGGATGCAATATGTTTAGGCATAATAATTCACCATGTGTATCAATTACACATTAATCATTGCTTCATATTTATAGGTTTGCTAACCTTAAGCCCATAGGGATAGTCACTTATTATCTTAATAACAGGGATTAGCCTCTAGATTAAGTTCATCCACCCCTAAAATGAATTTTCTATTCTGTTCCTTCACCAAATTGTAGGGCTGGGCAGTGAATGACTCGTAAACAATAGCCGGAACTCCTTTCTTGATTAAGGGAATGGTAGTATAGGTAGTGCTACTGGGGTTGGGTGCAGAATAGTAAGGAACACCCTCCACCAGGTTAGTTAGGTTATGGGCGATGTCCAGTGAGGTGCCCTTAGGTATGGGGGTGAATAAAAACACCCTTTTGGAGTATTCTCCATCTGTACCGTGAACGTCAATGGCCAGGGAGAAGCTTTCCTGGGCAATATCCGGAACCACGTATTTATTGGAAAGTACTTGCCCGTTCATTCTCCCTTTTGAAAAATCAGAAGCATATTTGGTGACGTTAATGTAATAAATGTAATAACAGTATTTTAGAGAGTTGGAGTTCTCTCTGATATTTTCTCCTATGGATTTGTGGGCAACGTGTTCACGGGGATGTTCTCCCAGTATGTAAGCCACCTTCACTGGAGAACTAACGTTCCCGTAGGGTCCCATTTTAGCAACAGTTCCATAAGATTCATTTCCCAGTACGACGCAGGTCACGATGGGTGTTGGAGAAGGTTCTTCTGCAGAATAAACATTATAGATGGGAATCATTACCATGAATAAACATAAAACTGTAAATATGCCTAGAATGAGTTGATGGTGTGGATGGTTCCTTATTTTATTTTTTAGACCTTCTATCTTCCTTTTCAAAACCGTAAATTTAGCCTTCACTGCACCGCCCCATTGGAAAGATGTCTATCCCTGGCTATATATAAACTATACTCTTATGGGACTAAAGTGGACGGAATAGTTAGTTTAAATTACTTAAACAATTAATTAATCTTAATTACTCCATGAATATGAGGATAAAGCCTATTTATGCATTTTTAACAGTTTATAAAATTCAAATTAATTAGTTGAGGTTCTATTTTTAAAAAAATAGGAACAGAAAAATATTTTAAAAAAAGGTTGATAAATTTGCCAGGTGAGTTGGCATATCTAATTCAAATACCATTGCCCTAATTTATTAAATTTAGAACCTAAATCAGGACTTCAACTCCATTCTCTTTCAGATATTCTTTAACTTCTCCAATACTCAGCAGACGATAATGAAAAACTGAGGCAGCCAAGAGTATTGATGCACCTCCTTCAAAAACACCATCTTTAAAATCTGAAAGTTTACCTGCTCCTCCCGAGGCAATAACTGGAAGATTAACTGCATCAGAAATTGATCTAGTGAATTCCAGATCATATCCATTTTGAGTACCGTCTCCATCCATACTTGTGGGGAGAATTACTCCAGCACCTAATTCCTGGCATTCTTTGGCCCATTTAACAGCATCCCGGCCCGTGGTTTTGGTTCCTCCCGAGACCACCACTTCAAATCCCGAAGGCATCTGACTGTTGCGGCATCCGTCAATGGCCACTGTAATCCGTTCATTACCGTATTCATGGGCAGCCTCCCCTACTAGTTCCGGGGTTTTAACTGCGGCGCTGTTCATGGATACCTTATCTGCCCCGGCCTTAAAAGTGAGATCAATGTCTTCCATACTGGCGATCCCCCCACCCATTGTGAGGGGGATATCAATAACTCCCGAGACATTTTGGACCCATTCCAGACGTGTTTTACGGTTTTCCACGGTGGCTGCAATATCCAGCATAGCCAGTTCGTCTGCACCTTCATCCTGGTATAATGATGCGTTTTCTACGGGGTCACCCGCATCCTTTAAATCCACAAAATGAATACCCTTCACTACACGACCATCTTTCATATCCAGACAAGGCATAATTTTTACATTAGTCATCATACATTCCCCCTTCAAAGGCAATATGATTATTATCTTAACTGCATATAAAAAAAATGAAGGTGAGATCGGATATAATTTATTTTTATACAGATATTTTAAGAAGAAAAATGTGGTAAATCATCATGTTAAACGCAGAAACTTACATAACTTCTCAGAAAGGAATTGGGGGCGAAATCCGAACCATAAATGAGGATTTTTACGTGGAAGAAATCCCGGAAACTCCACCCAGTGGTGAGGGACCCAACACCTGGATCTGGATTGAAAAAAACGGTAGAACCACTCTGGATGTTGTTCTGGATATTGCCCGGGAACTTAAAATCAACCGTAAACAGATGGGATTCGCGGGAATGAAAGATAAAAGGGCAATAACTCGACAATGGATTTGTATCAGTAATAAAACCCCTGAAGAACTTCAGGGACTGGAAGATAAGCTCCATCATGTTAAAATAATCAACATAGTTCCTAACCAGAAGAAATTACGTATGGGGCAGTTGATCGGAAACAAGTTTCGTTTAATGGTGCGCGATGTGGGTGAAACTGAACCAGCAGCTCAGGAAGCAACAAAAATCCTTAATGAACTGGAAAAAAGGGGAGTACCCAATTATTATGGATTTCAACGTTTCGGTAAGGACCGGCCCAACACTCACCTGGTGGGTAAAGCCCTGATCAAGGGAGGTGTTAAGGATGCAGTGGACCGCTACATTGGCCATCCCTATGACACCGAGCCCCGACACATTCAGGAAGCCCGCAGATTGTATGACCAGGGAGAACTGGAAGAATCCCTGGAATCAATGCCCAGTGGAATGAGATATGAAAAAATGATGTTACGTACCCTCATTAAAGAAAAAAATAAACGGGGCGAACTGGTTGAGAATTCTTACATCAGAGCGTTGCTGAGCCTTCCCAAACCCCTCAGCCGGATGTTTGTCCACGCGTATCAGTCCTATCTGTTCAATCGGGCAGTCAGTGAACGCAGTAAACTGGGCATTGACCAGTATGTGGAAGGGGATATTCTGATCGACAACGAAGAACACCTGATCCATGAATTTTCCCGGGAAGAAATTAATCAGGAGATAAAGAACTTCCAGGCCCATCCTTCCTCACCTCTTTACGGCAGTAAAGTGCCCCTGGCCGGTGGTAAGCTGGGAGAGATGGAACAGAAAATTTTGGATGAGGAAAACCTTAAACTGGATGATTTCGAGGTACCTCCGATGCCTAAACTGGGCAGTCATGGCATACGCCGGGCCATGAGGTTCAGGATATGGGATGTTGCTGCCGAGGCAATGGAAGAAGGAGTAATGTTGAGTTTTTCCATTCCCAAAGGTTGCTACGCTACCAGTGTTCTTCGAGAGGTTATGAAGAAAGATGTCTATTGAGGAAACTCTTAAAATAGTCCGAGAGACTCTAATAATAGTTGAAATGTTCAGGAATAAACGTTTATTGGGGAGTAAGATACATTGAATGTTTTAAACGCTATTTTAGGTGCTATTGGAGGGATGGTCCTAGCCCTTCTGCTTTTAATGGTCTACAACAAATTTAATCAGAAAAAATAGAAAAACAGATGTTTTTCACTACCAATGTTTTACATCGGGGTAGTGGAAATTTATCCATTTTAAATACCTGAATGTGCTAAAAAACATAGCCTTGAAAACTATGGTCCTATGTACCATTTTTTTAATAATCATTTTACTTCTCCCATGCTCTTACCAAAGCCACATGGAATATGGAGTTATATGTTAAGTTACCCCTCAAATTGAGGGGTGCCCCCTCAGTAATTTATCTAAAATAATTTTTCGTAAGATAAGTTCAAGTTTCTAAAACTAGTTCAATGTTTCTCAAATGAGTTAAATCTAAAAATAATTTAAAGTATTATTTAGAAAAGTTAAAGTTTTTCAAATAAAGGTTTTTGAAGAATATAATGGTTTCCTATTCTTCTGCGTACTTTTCAGGATTTTCATCAAACTGTTTTTTACATCCTGGGGCACAGAAGTAATATTTTTTCCCCTGGTATTCACTGACCCATTTTGCATTTTTCTCATCCACATCCATTTTACATATAGGATCCACGGCCATATTCATCACTCCCATTTATTATTTGCTTCAATTCTATCTGGAGTTCCTGGTTATTATTTTTTAAGAACTATCTCTTTAAGAGCTAATCTTTTTTTCAGGAATTACTTCTTTTTAAGAACTACTATTGATTCTTTTTTAAAGATTTTTAAGGCTTTTTAAGAGAATATTTTTTCTTTTACTTTGATCAGGACCACCTTTGGTTACTAATCTCCCCCAGATAATTCTAACTTCTTAGAGGGGGGCATGTATCCTTTTAACAGGAGGGAAAGGGTCACCACGGTCACGGAACTTAGAGCCATAGCCAGACCCGCATATTCTGGCCGGAAAGTAATCCCAAATGAAGGATAAAGTAATCCTGCGGCCACTGGTATCAAGATTACATTGTAAGCGAATGCCCAAAATAGATTGAGCTTGATACGCCCCATTACCTTGCTAGAAAGCTGAACCCCGGCCACGGCGTCCAGTAAATCATTCTTGATAAGAACGATCTCCCCACTTTCAATGGCCACATCAGTACCACCACCAATGGCTATTCCCACATCGGCCTGGGCCAGGGCCGGGGCATCATTTATGCCATCCCCCACAAATGCCACCACTTCCCCCTTATCCTGGAGCCGTTTAACTTCTGCAGATTTATCCTCGGGTAAAACTCCAGCCATCACCTGATCTATGCCTATCTTGTTGGCAATGGCTTTGGCAGTCCTCTTATTGTCCCCAGTTATCATGACCACTTCCAGTCCCATTTTTTTAAGTTCGCTTATGGCTTGAGGGGTGTTCTCCTTCAGAGTATCGGCCACACCCAGGATACCAGAGAGAAGATTATCCACTGCCATCAGGACGGCAGTTTTACCCTCTTCTTCCAGTTTCGAAATTATCTCTTCCTCTGTATCCTGAATGGGGATACCATTATCATTAAGTAAAGTTCTGTTCCCAATAAGCACGTTTTTCCGGCCAACATTGGCTGAAACCCCTTTACCTCCGAAGGTGTTAAATTCTTCAGCCTTATGTAAGTTGAGATCGTTATCCCGTGCTTTGGTGACAATTGCTTTTGCCAGGGGGTGTTGTGAATTACTTTCCACACTGGCGGCCAGTTCTAATAAATACTTATCATCCATAGTAATTCCTATGAGGTTGGTAACCTCTGGTTTCCCCTTAGTCAGTGTCCCGGTTTTATCAAAAAGAAATGTGGTTAATTTTTCTGATATTTCCAGTGCTTCCCCGTTTTTAACCAGAATCCCCAGTTCGGCCCCTCTACCTATTCCAACGGTAACTGCCGTCGGGGTGGCCAAACCCAGGGCACAGGGACAGGCTACCACCAGAATGGATATCAGTACAGTGAGTCCGAAAAGAAGAGTGCTTCCCAGAAGGAAATACCATACAAGAAAGGCCACAATAGCCACGGTTAAGACAGTGGGGATGAAATAAGTAACAGCTTGGTCCGCTATTCTCTGCACTGGTGGCTTGGATCCTTGTGCAGATTCCACCAGCTTAATAATTTGTGCCAAAACAGTGTCTCTACCGATTTTTTCGGCCTGAAAATTCAAAACCCCGTTTTGGTTAATGGTACCGCCCACCACACTAGAACCTGATATTTTAAGGGAAGGAATGGGTTCACCGGTGATCATGGACTCATCAACGTAACTTTCACCCGAAATTACCTTTCCATCCACGGGTATCTTATCTCCGGGCTTGACCAGTACAGTATCTCCCACCATCACATCTTCCACAGGAACCATGGTTTCAACTCCATCTTCACGTAGGACCAGGGCGGTTTTGGCCTGGAGACCTATCAGTTTCTTGATTGCGGTACCAGTACGGCCTTTGGCACGGGCTTCCATCCACCGGCCCAGCATGAGGAAACCAGCCAGCATCAGAGCCGTCTCGTAGAACATGAATTCGGGGGTGAGTACTATGTCGAAGGTTCCCAGAATACTGGAGACGAAAGCCACCCCTATACCCATGGAATACATCACATCCATGTTTAAACTGCGATTCTGGAGAGAACGGTAAGCAGCCGAGAAAATAGGATAGCTAACATAGATAAAGGGGAGGATAGTAACCGCCAGCATGAAGTAACTCATATTAAAGGGTAGCATGATACCAGAATACATTAAAACCATTAACGGAATGGAAAAAGCAAAGGCCACAATGAAGCGATTCCTTTTGTCCTTCAAATCTGCTTCACGGAGTTTTTCCTCCTGGTCTTCCTGCAGTTCTCCCTCCACTCCCAGGTATTCGTATCCCAAATTTTCAATAGCTTCTTTCATTTCCGTAACACTGGTCATCTGGGGATTATAAGTCACGTAGGCTTTTTCTGCCGCCAGGTTCACGTTCACCTGGCTGATTCCATCGATCTTTTTCAAAACTCCCTCAATGGCCTGCACGCACATGGCACAGGTCATGCCTCCCACCTTGATAACCACCTGCTGGTTAACCACACCGTAACCTGCTTCTTCCACTGACTTTTCAAGTTTCTGTAGTTCTACCTTCTCGGGATCGTACTCCACCGTGGCTTTTTCAGTACCAAAGTTAACCTGGGCCTCTTCCACCCCTTCCAAGCCCTGCAGGGTTTTTTCAACGTTAAGGGCGCATGAGGCGCAATGCATACCCGAAATCTTGATTTCAGCCTTTTTTTTAGAATTTGCCATGTTAATCCTGCCTTTGGAGTTCATGTTTCTATTTTGTATGTTTTAACTTCCCTCTGATCTATGAATATTCTGGGTTCATGGTTCTAGACATCTTTAAAACCATTTTTCTACCTTTTAATGTCTTTAAATATATTCCCTTCCTTCATTACCACTGGAATGTTATCCGGGTTTCCCAGTGACTGGATATCAGTGAGGGGATTGGTGGTACAGATCACCACATCGGCCAGTTTTCCGGGTTCAAGGGTACCAATCTTATCCTGCCATCCCAGGAGTTCGGCGGCATGTTTGGTACCAGCCTGTAACGCTTCCATGGGTTCCATACCTGCTTTACAGAGGAGTCCCAGTTCTCGCAGATTCTGTCCGTGGGGACCAATTCCACTGTCAGTCCCCATAACTACCTTAACCCCGGCCTTTAAGGCACTCTGCACACTTTCCTGATTTTTATAGTAAACATTCCTGGTATCTTCCTGGCTGTATTCAGGGAGCTCTCCTGCTTCCAGTTTTTCCAGGTTTATTTTGTGCACCAGCATGGTGGGCACCATCCAGGAATCAGTTTCCAGCAACAGGTCAATACATTCGGGGTCCAGGTAAGTCCCGTGTTCAATGGATCGGATGCCGGATTTCAAAGCGTTTTTTATACCCTGAGATCCATGGGCATGGGCCATAACTCCCAGACCACGGAAAGATGCTTCTTCCACTATTACCTGTAACTCTTCCATGGTAAACTGTGGATGCTCTGGACTATCATTGGCACTTATAACCCCCCCAGTTACCATAACTTTGACCACATCGGCACCAGCCCTTAAAACTTCTCTAACCCTTTTTCGAACTTCTTCTTTACCATCGCAGACTGATTTGGGTAGTCCTGGGTAGGTGGTTTTAACCTGGTGGCCAGATTTCAGTTGCAGATCGAAGTGCCCCCCACTTACAGAAAGGGGCATGATGCTGATTTGGAGCCGGGGGCCAGGGATTATACCCTGTTCCACGGCAGTTTTAACTCCAAAATCTGCCATACCTGCATCTCGGACAGTGGTAACCCCGGCATGGAGTGTTTTTTTCAGATTAACTGTGGCCTGGTAGAAATATAATGATAAAGGAGTAAATAGGGGATCTTCAAAGCGGAAACCGGTGAACATCAGGTGGACATGGCAGTCAATGAAGCCCGGGAGTATAAATCCTTCCTGAGCATCAATATATTTGATTTTCTCATGGGGGGGCTTAATGGAATCTTCAACGCCTGCCGCTATGATCTGCTGATCTTTGATTAAAACTCCGGCATTTTCCAGGGGGTTCCCGCCATTACCATCTATAAGAGTCCCATTATGGATGAATAAATACATCATTGCACCGTCCTTCCGACTTAATCCCTGATTCATTAGTATAATCCAATTCTTGAGATTTTAAATCTAAATTTTTTTTCTGGTTCTTTGACCTGGTGGCCAGTAAGTGATTATTGTAAGTTATGGGTCTTATTTTTATCTGGAAAGGTGTGCTAAAAAATAAATACAGAATACTAGGAGAAAATTAAGTGCGGTTCTGGATTTTTTTCATTATTATTTGTGAGGCTTCTTTCAGTTGTGGGCAATACACTTTCTTTTGGTTCGTCTATCTTTAAAATGAAAGAAAATAATATTAAGGACATGGTAGGGATATAATAAATATTAATTTGAAGGGGGTGAAATTGGGCGCAAATTGAACTAGTGGTTCTAATCAAAATCTTCTTTTCCCAGTGTAGTTTACTTGCCGCGAAAAACTTGAGCGCATAGTGATTTTCATGGTAACAGTGGTATTAATGGTTTGCCTTTTGTTGTTTAGGTACCATTGAGTAGTTCTTATTACATTTCTATAACTTCACGGCAATACAGTACTGGTTTAAGACAAAGTTGTTGAATAATAATGCTTTTATGGAGGTGAAAAGCATGGTTGAAGTTAAATGGACTCCAGTTATAATCGGTTTGGTAATTGCAATAGTACTGGGATTGATCATTGACATGATTCTCCCAGGATGGAGCATAATCGCTTACCTCATAGCCACCATATATGTTGGTTACACTGTGGGTGGTGGCTACACCAACGGAGCTATCCACGGAGCACTCGTCGGAGTGGTAGCAGGTATTATCGCCGGAATTATATTAATGATCATCGGTGGAGCTGTTGCTGGATTGACTGGAGTAGGTGTCGGCATATTAGCACTGATCATAGCCATCATAATTGAAGCTATCATTGGTGCCATAGGCGGAGCCATAGGAGCCGCAATTAAAGGAGAATAGAAAAACACCATTTTTCTTTTTTTTTTATTTATTTTTTTATTTTTACAAGAGGTGAAATAAATGGACATTGACTGGGGAGCAGTAATCGTAGGATTCATCTTATCCATAATATTAGGGGCCATTTTTGGCCTGATTATACCGGCAGTGGGTTCAATTATAGGTTTACTCCTGGCGGGAATAGTGGTCGGTTACATGGCCGGTGGAAGTGCCGGTAATGGGTTAGCTAATGGAGCGATATCCGGTTTATTCGGGGCTATTATATTGTCCATTCTATTGCTCATATTCGGAACCCTTATCCTGGGATTAATAGGATTTGCCGCAGCCACTTTGACTTCACTGGTCCTGTTTATAGCCTTCTTCGGGGTCATGATCATGATGGCCATTGGAGGGGCCGTAGGTGCTTTAATAAAAGGAGAAGCATAGAAAAGTTCACAGTTTAATGAACTTCCCCCTATTTTTCTTTATTTTTCACACTGGGTTCCTTTATTTTTATATAGATTCCAATTTTTCATGAAAAATTCGTTAAATTTATTTAAGGACAGAATAACAAAATTTATACTGTTTAATGAGTGTACTACTGAAGGTTTAAACATGATCGATCAAAAAAATATTATCATTGGAACAGTCCTTGCCCTGGTCCTGGTCTTTCTTTTTGGGCTGGTCCTGCCTTTTATTGGCGGTATTATAGCCATGATAGTGGCCAGCATTGTAGTCGGATATCTGGTAAATGAGAACGTGAAGAATGGTGCAATGCATGGTTCTGTGGTGGGATTTTTAACCGGTGTAATCTATATTCTCCTGATATATGCTATATACGGCTTCTCTAAGGAGATAGTCAGTGTTCTTATAACTCTTTATTTATTATTAATACCCATATACGTCCTTTTAGGTTTGGGTGGTGGAATTATCGGTTCGGTTATAAAAACAAGACGAGATTATGGAGAAATATCAGAAGAACCAGGTTCTGAGGAAGTTCCCCCGGAACAAACTGAGAAAAAGGAATAATGGTAAAGATAATATCTTAAAATATAGGAAGAGGTGATTTTAGTGGTGGACTGGAAAGCAGTGGGGGTAGGTTCCATTATAAACGCAGTTTTAACCCTGGTGCTCCTGATTTCTGTCTTTCCTTTGTTCTTCGTCGGCCCTCTGGTAGGGGGTATGGTGGCAACCTACATTGGACGTGGAGAGAAAGAAGATGCACCAGTAGAAGGTGCGTTGACCGGAATCATTGGGGGAATTATAATCGGAGTCCTTTTCATAGCTGGTTTCGGGGCTTTAAGTGCCATTATAGGTCTAGTATTTGCCCAAGTCGGAGTTGTTGCTGGTGCCATTACCGTAATAGCCGGTGTATTCTTCACTGTACTGGCCATATTTATTGGAGGAGTTCTGGGCCTGGTAGGAGGCTTTGTAGGGGCCGAAATCAGAGAAAATGGTAGAAAAGAAGTAATTGAAAATTAATTGATTTACCCCAGATCAAGGATTGGTTAAGATAGGGAATCAATCCTTTATTTTCGATTTTTTTTAGAATAAACTGGATTTTTAACAAAATTGGACTTCAACCTAAGACTTTCAACCTAAACTTTTAACCACATTCACCTGGCAATTTTTTTAGCATGATTTTTAGGGATTAATCCCGGATCTTAATAATCCCTGCGTCGGCATCAACCTCAACTCGGTTGCCTTTTTTTAAGATTTTAAGAACATTCTCCTCTGGCTGGTCAACCATGGGGATACTGGCCATTATGGCTCCAGTGGCAATGATGGGCTCTGCTTCCAGGGCAATAATAGCCAGGGGAGCAGTTTTATTCTTGGCCATTTGATAGATCACGTAGGACCCCACAGTGGAACCCTTACCTGAGGGGATCACCAGAATTTGGCCACTGATATTCTGCTGGTAGAGTTCATGCTGTCTATCGGTTATATCTCCAGTCTGGGGATTAACACCACCCAGAAAGCTCAGAGGGTCACTGGAAATTATTACTTTTCCCTGGGCCTGGCCACGTGAAATTTTACGACATTTGATAATACGAGAAGTCATGGTATACTGTTCCTTTTTATTTTCCAATCATTCATTGGTTTTCCACCTTAATAATTCTCCACATTTAATATTTCCATATTTAATAAAAAAATAGAATTCAAGAAAAAAAGGGAAAGTTTTTGTGGATCTTAAATCCAGGGATTTGAAACCTTCTGTTTTGTTTATTCCAGTTCTAATTCTACTCCGCCAATTTTTGGCCTCAGACAATTGTACAGGAGAGCCATTATGGAGTAAATTATGAATGTGAATATTAATGACCCCACAATGTTCCCTAAGAAGTAGCCTAATCCTCCTGCGAAATTTCCAGCGATGCCGTAGCTGATTAAGGCGGGTATGGCGAATATGAAGTTTACAATGGTTAGCACCACGGTGGTTATTATGGCCAGGGGTAGTGGGGGTATTTTTTTGATTTCGAATATGTTTCCAGTTTTTGAGGAGAATTTCAGCCTCACACCACCAATTTTAGGGGCCAGGATGTTGTACAGGATGGCGCTGATGGCTGAGAATATGAAGGACCATATCAGAACCAGGATGGGTATTCCAATGACCATGATAATAATTCCAATTATTCCCAGGGCACTTAAACCCTCTAATCCCGTGGCGGCTGTGGCACTGATTGATATTAATGCAGCACCTTGTAGGGACACGGCCACGATGGGGGCTACTACCAACATCACTAAAAAGGTGAGAATGGTGTAAATGAGGGATAACATGAGAGATACTGGTATTACTGGGATGGACCTAACTTCTTTCATCTCAACCATTCCCAGCTTAATACCACCAATTTTGGGCACCAGTAAGTTGTAGAGTAGCGCGGTAACAAATGAAGATACAACACTGAATAGGAAAGATCCCACAGGTAAAACCAGTATCAAAGCCACAGCCATGGTGGCCATAAGGCTAGAAATTAAACTGGCTTCGGCTGGTAGGAAAACAGACACTACTCCCAGTATTAAAATTAGTATTATTGCATATATAAGTCCTAGAACTGCTGATATTGAAGAGGACATCAGAGTGAAGGGTACGATAGCTACAGATTTTATTTCCTTTAATTGTTCCATTTAAATTAACCTCCCAATGTAAAATTATTTAAATTTATTATAATTATGGTTATTCTATTTATTATTAATCTATTATTAGTCTGAAGGGAGTGTTCACTGAGCCCACTGTAATTTGCATTCTTAAAAATTCTTTAAAAAAAGTTGGATTGTTATTTAGGGATTTTTTGGGAAAAATAAAAAAATGGGGGAAATAATTTTTTCGGGTGTTATTCCAGTACCAATTTGATTCCACCGATTCTGGGCTGTAAGACGTTGTAGAATACTGTGGCCAGTGCAATCATAATGAAGTACATTATGAACCAGGATATGGCATAGCTTATGAGCCAGATTATTGCTAATACAACATCTCCGGTCATTATGCCCATTACTAATCCGTATATTGCCCCTAAGACTGCCATTACCATGGATATGGATAGTGCGGCAGGTACCACTGGAATGTTGGTTAACTCGAATCCATTGGCTGCTTCGGCGAATATGAGTTTTAGTCCACCGACCTTGGGTATTATGATGTTGTAGAATACGGCGAATAGTGCGTAGGCAATGAAAGTCAGGATGAACATGGCTATGGGCATGATGATGATCCAGAATAGGGCCCAAATGCCGGATATTGCAGCCATCATTCCACCGGTTGGTAGTGTTGCATTGGTAACGTTGGTTGCATTGGCGGCTAAATTGGCGGCAACTGGAATTACTCCGCTGACCAGTGATAACACTGAGCTACCTGCCAGGCCAATGTAGAGACCGGTTAAGAATGTTAAAATAGCGACTATAACTGATAGTATCAGGGCGAAAGACATTACTGGAATCGATTTAACTACTTCTCCTTCCATACCTAGTTTTATGCCTCCTAATCTGGGTGCTAAGAGATTGTAGAGTAATGCCAGAATAAAGGCGTAAACTATGTTGAAGAAGAACGAGGTTAAAGGCCATAGGATAATTATTGATAATCCTAACACGGTTATGAAACCAGCGAACATGCTCATACCCGGTATGAGTGCTGCTATTGTCCCGAAGAATAGAATAACAAGAATTGCTGCGATAAAGGCTAGAATGGCGTGTATTGAAGAGGTCATCAATGTGAATGGTGCAGCTCGGATGTGTTTAATTTCTTTGATATCGACCATTTTTTCACCTCCCTTTATAATAAGTATCAATAGTGTTTATTGTTGGTATTATATTAAATTTTCGTTACCGGAGGTGTAAAAGGAGCAAAATATGAAAAAATAAAAAAAAATAAGGGAAAAATAGGGGTTATCCTGAATAGGTTCTATTTTAAAGAATGGTTAAAACCATTCCTTTGATTTTTCCAGAACATTATCCACAATCTGTACTGAAGATCCCAGGTAGGTGTGGGGGTCCATAATTTTTTCCACTTCTGCGGGGCTCAGATAATCCTTTATCTCTTCCTGTTGGAGAACCACATCCTTCAGACTGATATTTTTTTGGTTAGCTTCCAGAGCACATTTACGGACCAGCGCATAGGCGCTCTGCCGGCCCATTCCTTTCATGGTGAGTTCAGACATGAATCTTTCGGCCATGATAAGTCCACCAGTGAAGTTAAGGTTTCTCTCTATGTTTTCCGGGTAGAAAACCAGTTTTTCCATCAAACGGATGGTCAGGTTCAGTATGTAATCAGTGAGAATGGATGCTTCAGGGAGCATGATCCGCTCCGATGAGGAATTAGTAAGGTCCCTTTCATGCCATAATGCGTTGTTCTGGAGTGCAGGTGAAGGATATGCTTTAATAATCCGTGATACTCCGCAGATTCTCTCGGCGGTGATGGGGTTCATTTTATGAGGCATGGTACTGGAGCCCACCTGTTTTTCAGGGTCAAAACTTTCCCCTAACTCTTTGATTTCAGTACGCTGCAGGTTACGAATTTCCAGGGCAATTTTATCCAGGGTACTGGCCAGGTTAGACAGGCTCATAATGTATTCAGCATGATTATCCCGTTGCACCACCTGGTTGGAAATTAGCACCGCCGGGAGTCCCAGTATTTCTGAAACCTTACGGTGGACCTTCAATCCATCTTCACCCAAAGCGGCAGTGGTACCAACAGCTCCGGTCATCATACCCACGCAAAGCCGTCCTTTACAGGATTCCAATCGTTCGTATTGTCGGTGGAGCTCATCTGCCCACAGGGCGAATTTCATCCCGTAGGTGGTGGGTAGGGCGTGCTGTCCATGGGTTCTACCTATACAAACTGTTTTTTTGTTTTCGTCAGCTAGTTTCAGGACTATATTCACTAAACGGGCGATTTTATCCTGTATAATATTAATAGACTCCTGGAGTAAAAGGGACTGGGAACTGTCAATGATGTCATTGGAAGTAGCACCAAAATGGACGTATTCTCCAGCTTCACCATCACATACCTCGGCCAGAGCTTTTACAATAGAGGCAATATCGTGATTGGTTTCTTTTTCAATTTCTGCCACTCTTTCATTGGTCACATACTGGGTGCTAGCCTTATTTCTTATTTCCTGGGCGGCTTCCTGGGGTACCAGGCCCATTTGGGCTTCGGCTTCGGCCAGGGCTGCTTCAACTTCCAGCATTTTCTGAAGTTTATTCTCTGCTTCCCAGACTTTTTTCATTTCTGGGGTTCCATAACGAAATTCAATGGGGTGAATAGCCATGTTTTAAAACTCCTTAAAATCTACTTAAACTCTTTTAAAATATAAAATCCAATAAATTCTTTTTAAAAAAACTTTTACCAATAAAATTTTAGGCCTTAATTAATCAGGGGAGTAAATAGATGTTACTCCTCTGCATAGCATCAAAATGGGCCTAACTCCCAAAACTAGGTTGTGATGTGGCCTTAGGAATATGAAAACCGGAGGGCTATGCAGAAAACAGCCAGGATTACTGTCATTATGACTACCTGTTCCGGGCTGAGCTTGGGGCCTTTGGTTTCCTCTTCAAAGTACCTTACCAGACCTGCTCCACTGGGGGGAAGGTATTTTTTTTCTTTCTTTGCCATTGGAATCACCGTTAATTTGATCTTGATTTAATAATAATTACTACTTGATTCACTTTATTCATCAAAATATTTATAATATCTATCTTAATTTTTACCGCCTTATATTTATAGTGGTAAAGGGGGGAATGTTCTTGACATTAAGTATAAATTATCACAGGATCAATTACCATTAGTAGAGTTTAAATGATGTTTGGGGTGTGCAGGGCTTGGATCGTATTTTTATCAGATTATAATCTTTAAATATAACTCCAGATGTCTTTATGGGTTTATTATTTTAAATTAATATAAAAAATCAGGGAATTAATATGGGATACTTTGAAACATTGGAAGAAGGCACAACAAAGGCCTATAAGGTGGCAGAAGAGGCCCGGAAAAAAGGTCATGATATTGAACTTGAACCAGAAATACCCCTTGCTAAAAACCTGGCTGAACGTGTCGAGGGGCTGGTGGGTCCACCTGGGGTGGCTGAGAAGATTAAGAACATGGAAGACACCATGTCCCGTGAAGAGGTTGCTTTCCATGTGGCCAAGGAGATAGTCACCTCAGATGAGGTGATGAAAGCTGACCCTGGAAATAAAGACCAATTCAAAATAAAGGAAGAGGCTGCTGATCAGGCAGTGCGAACTGCTCTGTCTATTATCACTGAGGGGGTCGTGGCGGCGCCATTGGAAGGAATAGCCCGAGTATCTATAAAAAGAAACTTTGACCAGACCTGGTATCTGGCCGTGTACTTCACTGGACCTATACGGAGTGCCGGTGGAACTGCCTCGGCACTGGCAGTTTTGGTCACCGATTACATACGCTACAGTATGGGATTAGATGCTTACAAACCCACTGATGGAGAAATTGAACGTTACGTGGAAGAAGCAGAGCTTTACGAATCAGAAGTAACCAATTTGCAGTACTCACCTTCGCCGGATGAGGTCCGCACTGCCGCCAAGAACATACCCGTGGAGGTCACTGGTGAACCCACCGACCAGGTGGAAGTGTCCCACCGGGACCTGGAGCGTGTGGAAACCAACCATCTTCGAGGAGGTGCCCTTCTGGCCATGGTGGAGGGGGTTATCCAGAAAGCCCCTAAAGTCCTGAAGTACGCCAAAATGTTGAATATGGAAGGATGGGACTGGCTGGATGAGTTCTCCAAAACTAAAAAAGTGGAAAAGACAGAAGAAGCCGATGAAGAATCCAAGAAAGAGGAAACTAAAATAGATGACAAATATATGAGGGATATAATCGGCGGTCGGCCTGTTTTAGCCTACCCTCAAACCAGAGGGGGCTTCCGTTTACGATATGGCCGGTCACGCAACACTGGACTGGCAGCCATGGGGGTGCACCCGGCCACCATGGAAATAGTGGAATTTCTGGCAGTGGGCACCCAGATGAAGATTGAAAGGCCAGGTAAGGGGAACTGTGTGGTTCCCTGTGACACTATTGACGGGCCATTGGTAAAACTCAGAAACGGTGACGTGGTAAATGTAGATTCAGTGGAGGAAGCCCGTAAAATCAGGTCGCAGGTGGTGGAAATAATCTATCTCGGTGACATGTTAGTGGCGTTTGGGGAGTTCCTACGGAACAACCACCCTCTGTTACCCGCTGGCTGGTGTCAGGAATGGTGGATACAGCTTTTGGAAAACTCAGACAGTTATGATGAAGGACAGAGACCAGAACTGGACCGCTATCTTCAGGAAGGAATCAGTGCTCCCCTGGCCTTTGAGTTATCTAAAAAGTACCAGATCCCCCTCCATCCGGATTACACCTACTTCTATCATGATGTAACCAGAAAGGACCTTAATGCCTTACAATCCTGGTTAAACCAGGATATTGATGATCATAATATGGAAGATAGTCTGATACGGGATCCAGGGCCTGAAAAGAGAATACTGGAGTCTCTGGGAGTTCCTCACCGTGTGCAGGAGGGTAAAGTTGTCCTGGCTCCGGATGAGGCTTATACTCTTCTCAACACATTATCACGGCCCCTGAACACAGAGGATAATATTTCCACCATGGAGGCTGTAAATCAGGTTTCACCAGTGGAGATAATGGCTAAAGCACCCACTTATCTGGGTGGGAGAGTAGGAAGGCCGGAAAAAACCAAGGAAAGAATGATGAAACCCGCACCCCATGCCCTGTTTCCCATAGGGACCAATGGGGGTAGCCGGAGGAATATTATCGATGCAGCCAAAAAGGGTAACATAACCGTGGACATTGCCCGGTGCAAGTGCACTAATCCGGAGTGTGGTGTGGGGTCCATGCAGGCCATCTGCCCGGTCTGCGGGGCACGTACAGTTCCATCTAGTTCCGGGAAAAAGAGAATAAATTTGGCCAACCTCCTCCGAAAGGCCTATAAAAATTCAGGAGTACGCAAACTGGATGAAATCAAAGGGGTGCAGGGAATGATATCCGAAGAAAAATTTCCAGAACCCCTGGAAAAAGGAATACTGCGTGCAAAAAATGGAGTATATACATTTAAAGATGCCACCATACGTCATGACTCTACAGATTTGCCTTTAACTCATTTCATACCTCGAGAGATAGGTGTAAGTCCCCAGAAACTTCGTGAAATCGGATACACTCATGATATCCACGGGGATGAGCTTAAAAATCCTGACCAGGTAGTTGAGCTCCGTATACAGGATCTGGTAATATCCGAGGCCTGTGCCGAGTATCTGGTGCGTGTTTCACACTTCATTGATGATCTGCTGAAAAATTTCTATGAAATGGAACCATTCTACCAGGTTAAAACCAAAGAGGATCTGGTGGGGCACCTGGCAGTTGGTCTGGCACCACACACATCTGCCGGTGTTCTGGGGAGGATTATAGGTTTTACCAAAGCTGCAGCCTGCTATGCCCATCCCTACTTCCACTCGGCTAAGCGTCGAAATTGTGACAGTGATGAAGATTCAGTAATGCTCTTAATGGATGCTCTACTTAATTTCTCCAAGGTCTACCTTCCCAGCAGCCGTGGAGGCCGGATGGATGCTCCACTGGTTCTTTCATCCCGTATAGATCCAGAAGAGATCGATGATGAATCCCATAACCTGGATACCATGGAAACACTTCCCCTAGAGTTATATCAGAAAACTCTGGAGAATGTTAAACCTGCGGATGTGGTGGATCTTGTGGACAATGTGAAGAAAAGACTGGGTAAGGATGAACAGTACCGTGGATTGATTTACTCCCACGAGACATCCAGCATCCATCAGGGGCCAAAGATATGTCTCTATAAAACATTACCTACCATGAAAGAGAAGGTAGATGAACAGATCAAGTTAGCAGAGAGGATTCGTGCTGTTGATCAGAAGGGAGTGGTGGAAGGAGTTTTGAATTCCCATTTTCTCCCGGATATGGCGGGAAACATAAGGGCTTTTGCCCGGCAGAAGGTACGTTGCACGAAATGTAACAAGAAATACCGCCGTATACCGCTCTCTGGGGAATGCAGCTGTGGTGGGAACCTTATACTGAGTATATCCAAAGGTTCAGTAATGAAATACCTGGATATATCCAAGGAACTTGCAAATCGTTACCCTATAGATCCTTATCTTGTTCAAAGGATCGAACTCCTGGAGTCAGGGATCCATTCCCTCTTTGAAAGTGACCGATCCAAGCAAAGCTCACTGGATGTGTTTTTGTAGAAGGGATTCTACAAGGTTAGGGGTACTTCAAGATTAGTGTACAATGGTGTTATTGTACACTATCAATGGAGTTTCATTGTATTTCTGTTCACTTCAAGGCGGGTTATAATGGAGGGGAGTGAGGTTATCATGGAAACAGTTTGCAATATAAGAGTATTCATGGATAGAACTGTTTGGAATCGGAAAGTTATATAAGATACAAGTAAAATAAAATAATGTAGATTAAAAACGCCTCTAGGGGGTTTATAGGGGAATTTCATGAATTTAATTAATACATAATTATTGTTTATTTTAAAAGTTGAGTCGGAGGATAAAGGATGAAGGATGCCCGTATTATTGCTGCTATACCAACCAAGGCGGAAACATGTGTTGTGAAGAATAATGGGATATTTGAGAAGTTCAGTCATGAAAAAATTTTAAAATCCTGTTTCATGGCGGGAGCCCCCCTTTGGGCGGCTGAAAAAATCGCATCTCAGGCTGCAGGCGCGGCCTATGATGGGGTTACTACCAAAGAAATTAAGATGTGGGTTTATGATTCCCTGAAGAGGGTAGATCCAGAAATGGCTGACAAGTATCTTAGAAGTAATCAGTTACGTGTTCGAACCGCACGGGACACCATAGAATCTTTCGACAAATCTAAAATCGAGAAAACACTGATTGTAGAAACAGGTGCCAGCCCGGAACTGGCGGATAAAATCTCCACTGAAGTTTGGAAAGAAGTT
>NZ_CP022706.1:1337500-1340000 GCF_003491305.1 Methanobacterium sp. BAmetb5 | reverse complement strand
ACCGGGAATACGACTTCAACGAAATAGCAACTATAACCCGAGCAGCAGCTGCTAAAATCTATGGATATCAGGACAGGGGAGAATTAACCCCAGGTTACAATGCAGACATAGCAGTGTACGACCTGAACCCCAACGACATAGATCCATCTAAAGAACCAGCTGCCATAGAACAAGCCTTTGGAAACGCCATGTACACCATCAAGGATGGTCAGATCCTGGTTAAAGATGGAGAAGTTGTGAAAGTTGTACCTAGTCACACCCTATGGACCAATGTACAAGGTTTCGAAGAACAGGAAAAAGCAGTAATGGAAAAGGTTATGCCTACATTCAGACGCTTCTACACTGTTAAATTCGAAAACTACCAAGTACAAGACCATTTCACACCTAACCCACTCATAACAACGGTCCAGGCAAGTAAATAAGGGGGTATCAAAAGTGAAAACAATAACCTTAACACTAAAGAAAAAATCCCAAATAGCCCTGGAGTTTGATGAGCTCATCCCGGATAAAGTGTTCACCTGGGAGAAAGCCGACTTCGAAAACTATCAGGTGCCAGTTGGAAACCGAAGATTCCCACTAACCGACTACTTCGACATTGAAGTGGAAGGAACAGCAGCAGGTCCTGAAGAAGTGAAAATGATCCTCGAAGGTGACTGTGGCCGAGTAAAATATATCGGCTGTAAAATGGGCGCCGGAGAGATCATTGTAAACGGAGACGCTGACCTGCACTGTGGAGCAGAAATGACCGGCGGTAAAATTACCGTCAATGGTGACGCCGAAAGTTACGCCGGCCGTGAAATGAAAGGTGGCGAACTGGAAATCATGGGTAACACCAGGGAATTCTGCGGATGCTCCTACATTGGTGACTGGAGAGGAATGAGTGGAGGTAAAATCATCCTCCACGGAAACGCAGGTAAACAACTGGGAGAATGCCTATCTGGTGGAGAAATCTACGTTGAAGGAGACTGCGACATCCTTGCAGGAATCCACATGAGTAAAGGTTTCATCCAGATCGATGGAGATGTTACTCGCTGGCCTGGTGGTCAGATGAAAAACGGTAATGTCCTCATCAATGGAGAACTGGGAATGCTCCTGGAAGGATTTGTCTATGACGAAATTGTCCGGGACCCAGTGATCGATGGTAAGAGCTTCTCTGGAAAATACATCAAATATACCGGGGACCTTGCAGTAAACGGTAAAGGTGGGCTGTACCTCAACGCAGAAAAGAACAGGAAATACTTATAATTCCTGTTTTATTTTTTTATTTTTTTTCAAAAACATTTTTTTTAAACCCAAAATTTAAGTAACATCTTATACATCTAATTATAAATTTAACATATACCCAAATTCACGTGATTTTTATGGAAGAAGAAACATTTTTAAAGGCCGAAGAGATCATTGATTATATTCGGGACAATGTCAAAACGCATGACATCCTTGAAATTTCATATAACCGAATTTACGCTCCAGGAGAAGTTTTAGGGGTTGAAATGCAGGAGGAATATGGGGAAGAGTTTCTGGAAGTCACCCTGCACTTGAATGGAGATCTGGTCAATCAAGTAGTACGCATCAACATGCACGCCATCAAGGATGATCTCATAGAAATTAGGCATACTCATGGGGAAGAGCTCAAGGTATTCATGGCAGAATCATAGCCATTAACCTCATCATCAAATATGGTCATCTTGTATGATCATCCTTTAAATTAACCAAAATATAAGTATTAAGTATCAAATTTATTTAAGCAGTGATTTTTAAGGCAGTAATGATTCATGCGCAATTTGAGGTGTTATGATGGTTCGAGAATTGACTATGGATTGTGAAGAAGCAATTGAATACATCAAAAATAACGTAAAAACCTATGATAAAATTGAAATGTCCTACAATCGGGTTTTCACTCCGGGTGAGGTTATAAACATTGAAACTTGTGTTCTTAAGGGCGGACAGAAAAGTTGCACAGTCTTGGTAAGCCTTGATGGTGATACTATTCATTCAACTGTTGATATTGACCTTGAAAAGATAAAGTACGATTTAATTGAAGTCAAACACATCCCTAAGGATGGTGAAGAAATATTGATCACCATTGACTCCTGTGAAGAGTAGTTTTCAGGTTCCGGGATTAAAGCAACAAAGCTAATTAGCTCTGTAGAACTTATTCTACAGAGTCAGATTTTTTATTATTTCTATTTTGAGTTTATTGGTAACGTAAAATAGTTTAAAATACATGCACTGCAGTTGCCTTGAAATAAGTCCAGACAGATTTTCCAATGTTTATCTCCAGATCAAGGAATGATTGCCTGGTTAAAAACACAATCAGAGGGTCTCCAATATCGATGGTTAATTTGATCAGGGTGCCCAGGTCAGCTATTTCCTTAACCTGGCCCTGGAAAACATTCCGGGCACTGGTGGCCACTTTCTGAGTGGCTAGGGTGATGTCTTCAGGTCGCACTGTGATGTGTACTGGTCCGGTTTTTTGTTCAGAGCTGACGATAACTGTATT
>NZ_CP022706.1:1325000-1332500 GCF_003491305.1 Methanobacterium sp. BAmetb5 | reverse complement strand
TTGCACAGAAAACCGGCAGTGATATCATGCTGGGGATTACCCCTTAATTTGGTAACTTTACCATTCTCTGCACTGGCAATTATGCTGCAAGCACCGGGACAGTCCCGTGTACACGTGGTGATAACAGTTTTCAATGGACGTACCTCGTATTACCCTTTACTTCAGGGTATTTATTTATTCTGGAGAATTAGGATATTGATTAAATATAACCATATAAATCCGAGAATTCATTGGATTTTTAGTTAAAGAAAAAATTAGATTAAAAAAGTGTAGTTAAAATTTGTTTTTATTTAATCAACCAGTTTAATGGCTTCATTGGGGCAAATATCAGTACAGACTTCACATAAACTGCATCCTTCCGGATTTTTCACGATTATCTTATCCTCATCTATTGTCAGGACTTCCATGGAGCAGACCTCGGCACATTCTCCGCACTCAACTCCTTCACATTTTTCATAGTCAATGATTACTTTAGTCATTAACATTACCTCCAAAATCTCTTACATATTTTCTATTATACTGCAATGGGGATTTTAATTGGAGAATTTCACCCAATAATATCTCATATTAATTTAATAAATGCTTAGAGCATTCTTCTATAGCGTCTTTAACATCACAATCCAGTTGTATTGGTTTTATACCCCGTTTTCTAAGTTCAATAGTGGGTTCATTGCCAATTTTGCTACATAGAACGGCTTTACAATCATTGATTAAATCTATTGAAGCAACCCAGCGTTCTTGATGATTATTTAAGGGTATTGATGTTTTTTCTCTCATTTCCTGAAATTTCCCCTCTCCATCCTTAAGTTCGAAAATTAAAAAACGATTTGCATCACCAAAATGCAAATTAATAAGTTTTCCATCAGTTGATGCCACAGCTATCTTCATTTAAATCTCCTCCATGGTAGAGTACTGGGATTTTTTAGTTTTTTCCACTTCTTCTTTGGTTTTTTGTTCTATTATTTCGTATCCTGCTTCATCGTAGTAAAAATCAAGTATGGTGTTGGTTATTCTGTCCACAAATTCAATTCCACCTTGGTACCCCAGTGTAGATATTCTTTGTGCTCCTAACCGGTCGAATATGGGGAATCCTACTCGGAAGAGGGGGATATTTTCTTCCTGGGCCATGCTGGCACCGTAAGAGTTGCCGATTAAAATATCAGCTCCCCTTTCCTTAATTGCCTGGTGCATGTCGTAAAGATCACCACCGGCCAGGATAACTGGAGAAATTTCTTTCTCTCGGGAGATACAGTCCATATCCTCATTGAATATCTTGCTTTTTGTCCCGGTACACACCACCGATGGTATCATTCCCATTTCCGCAGTGAAACGTGTCATTCCCGACACAAAGTCCGGATCTCCAAATATGGCCACTTTACGATGATAGTTATAGGAATGGGCGTCCACCATTGCGTCTAAAAGCCTACCTCTGTCTTTTTCCAGGGATTTAGGGATTTCATAATCTCCCAGCAGGCACAAGTTTTTAATGAATTCATCGGTGTTTTCCAGTCCTGCGGGAAGGGGGCCAGCAATGGAATTAACTTTGAATTTTTTCTCTAGAAAGACCCCTGCTGAATTCACATGTTTGGAAAGGGTAACAGTTCCCAGGGAGTTAGCAGTGTCTTCAATTTCCTCCACACTGGTACCACTCTCATATAATGACAGTGTTTCCTCGGTTAAAGGACCATCCAGGTTTTCAGAGGTGTCAGTCAGGATGATACTGTTACATTTGAGCGTTTTTAGAATATCTTTAACCTGGGTCACGTCAGCTGGGGATATAATACCGGTAATAATGTTTATCTTATCATTGGACACAGATTTTATGGCTAAATGTTCAACAAGTGCTTTTATGGTCCGATTATAACCTTCTACGTGGGATTCGGTGTAACTGGGAGTTGAAACTGGGATGATGACAGGCAGGTCCTGGTCCAGATTGGCATCTTTAAATTTTTCGACGATACCAGCCATGTCATCCCCTATGGTTTCAGTTAGACAACTTGAGGCCACTGCTATCATGCGGGGGGTTTGCTTTTCAGTGATATTTTTCAGGGCCTTCATTAAGTTGAATTCCCCACCATAAATGACGGTCTTCTCACTCAGTGAAGTTGAAGCAACCTCAATGGGTTCACGGAAGTGTCTGGTGAGCTGGAATCGCATATAGGTACTGCAGCCTTGGGAACCGTGTACGAGGGGCATGGTGTCTTTAACCCCCAGGAGGGCCTGCACTGCTCCCATGGGCTGACAGATTTTGGAAGGATTGACTACGGCAAATTTTTTATCCGGGTGACAGTTACTATGATTCATGTTTATCGCCTCCTGAAGGGGGAGATAATGCCTCGTCAGATGATTTTTCAGTTTTTAAGTTTTTTTCTGAATTCAGATTATTAGATATGTCATATAAGCTTGTGGAAGTTAGATTAAAGACCGGGCTTGAAACTGAAGCATCTACTTCTTTGGCAAAGCTTACAAATCCTTTGAATCCGGCAAATGCTGAGATTCGGTCATGGTTAAAGTCACAGAAGGGTATTCCTAGTTTCAGAGAGATGTACTTTTCTTTGGCTCCGGATATGAGCAGATCTGGTTGGTATTTTTTTAATAGTCGTACCAGTTCAGTTGAATTGGCATCATCCACAATTATGGTACCGTCCCGTACTGTTTCTTTGATTCTCTCGTAGTCTTCTCTGATTCCGTTCTTGGTTCCGGACATCATGACGTCCATGCCCAGTTCTTCAAAGGCACGGACCAACGACCAGGCTTTGTTACCACCAACGTAGAGGGCGACTTTTTTTCCAGTTAACCTTTCTTTGTAGTCTTGGATTTTATCCTGAACTTCATCCAGCCCTTTTTCAATTATTTTTTCAGTGCATTGGATCATCTCTTCATCATCAAAAAAATCTGCGATTTCCCGGAGGGAATTTACAGTCTGATCCAGGCCGAAGAAGTTGACCTTGAGGAAGGGCATACCATATTTCTTTTTCATCTTCTGGGCCACGTAGTTGGAAGATTTCTGGCACTGTACTATGTTCAGTTTGGCCCGGTGGGCCTGGGCAATCTCTTCCACATGGGAGTCTCCGCTCATGGTGGAGATGATGTTAACACCCATCTCCTCCAGTAGGGGTTTGATTCCCCACAGATCTCCGGCTACGTTGAACTCACCCACAATGTTAATGTCAAATGGAGTGGTTTTTTCTGGTTCCCTGGTTCCTATTACGTAGTCCAGGAGAGCGTCACCACCGATCCAGTGTCCTTTGGTTTTATTGTGGTCCTGGAATCCTTCAGATTGAACTGGTATAACTCGGCACCCGGTTATTTTCTGAGCCTTTTTGCAAACAGCTTTGATATCATCTCCGATCACTCCCGCCACGCAGGTGGCATATACAAATATGGCTCCGGGGTTGAACAATCTGTTAAGTTCTAGCACGGTTTCAAATAATTTTTTCTCGCCTCCAAAGATGATGTCTTTTTCCTGGAGATCTGTAGAGCATCCTTTTTTGTAGAGATCCTCTCGAGATGATTTACTTCCCCTTATGTCCCATGTACAAGCGGCGCAGCCTATGGGGCCATGGACCAGGTGGATTGAATCGGTGATGGGCATCAAGACGATCCGGGCTCCACCATAAACACAGGTCCTCTGGGTAACTGTGCCGGGCATACTGGCCTTATCACATACAGGGATGGATAATCCTTCTCCTTTAACGCACATGTGCTTTTTACGAGATTCAAATGTTTCAATTACCGGTTCCATTATCTAATACCTCAAACTATCACTTAATTAACTATTTTTTCCATTTTACCTTAAATTACTCCTTATTTTTATATTCTAATCAATGAAGCAATAATTAGAAAAATAACATTCAATGGGATGTTATTAGTCCATTGAATGTATAGGGGGTCTGGATTGGCATGTGCTATTGCTGTAGTTTCCAGTGGCTTGGTTCATAGTACTTTTCAAGTACGGAGTTGGTTATAAGTTCCATTAAACGTGCAGCACCATTATAACCCACTATTGGGTGCCTGTGGTATCCAATTCTGTCATAAACTGGGAATCCGACTCGTATTAAGGGGATACCAAGATTTTGGGCCAGTAATCGGCCATCAGAAGGTCCGATCATGAGGTCCACAGGGTTTTCCTTAACGTAGACTTCAAAGGACCGCATATCCTGTTCAAACAGCACGTCTATATCACATCCAGTTTCTTTGGAAATTTTTTCCATATCTGGAGCGAATGTTTTACTGTTGGCACCAGTACAGACCATGGTGGGCTCCATACCCAGTTCTCCAACGAAACGGGCCATTCCGGTGGTCATGTCTGGATCTCCGTATATGGCCACTTTCCGGTCAAAGAGATATCTTGCAGCATTATCCGCAATTAAATCCACCAGCATTCCCCTTTCGTCCAGGATACTATCTGGAATTTCACAGTCAGTGAGTTTTTTCAGATTTCTCAGGAACTGGTCCGTATTTTGCAGACCTATGGGTGGTGATTCTATGATGGCGGGCACATCATACTTTTTCTCCAGAGAATTTGCCCCAGATCCTGCGTATTTACACAAGGCTATGGTTCCCTGGCTGTTGGCAGAGTCACGAATTTCATCAACAGAAGTTCCTCCTTTGGGAAAATACGGTTCTGTGGGTGTTACCGATGGTCTGAGTGGTGAATCAAATGGATCGGAAGTGTCAGTTAACAGCAATCCCTCAATTCCCAGGAGGGCCAGGATGTGTTTGATCTCCCTTATGTCCCCGGGGTTTACCATCCCGGGAATGAGGTTCACTTTCTCGGTGGGTTCACCCGGTTCGGCCAGGGCGTCTACTAAGGATTTAACCCCTATATCATAGCCGGTGAAATGGTTTCCTACAAAACTGGGGGTGGGTATGGGGATCACTTCGATTTTATCCAGGCCTTTAACCTCCTGGCTCATTTCTTTCAGTTCTTTTTTGGTGGTGTCCACGAATCCGAATACATCATCTCCAATGATCTCACTGGAACAGGTGGTTATGGCCCCGATAAGATCCGGTTTGAAACGCAGTGCCAGGTTTTTAATACCGGCATTAATGTTTTTCCTTCCTCCGAATACCGCGGCATCTTCGTGCAGTGAGGAAACTGCGATTTCTGCTGGTTCACGGAAATGACGTGCGAAGTTGTACCTTACAAAGGTGGAACACCCCTGGGATCCATGTACCATGGGTAATCCGTGGTGCACACCCATAACGGCATACATGGCCCCTAAAGGTTGGCAAGTTTTCAGTGGGTTAACTATGAGGGTTCTTTCCTTTTCTATTACATTTATTCCACTCATTTGCCCATCTCCACTTGGTTGGGGGTTTCTAGTGATTCAGTTAATCCTTCATCCTCTTCACTTCCTGCTGGATTTTCTTCAAACTCTAACATGCTCCAGATGGGGTTGTAGATGTAGGAGTACATGTCCTTGGCCAGGTTCAGGAAACCTTCAAATCCGATGTAGGGTCCGTTTTCATAGGAGTGGATCATTATGGTGGGTACTCCCAGTTTGTGGGCCATGTACTTCTCTTTAATACCGGCCAGTATCAGGTCGGGTCGGTCTTTGCTGATCATCTCTTCCAGTTCCATGGAGTTAGGGTCGTCAACTATTAGTGCTCCTTCTTTGACTCGTTTCTTCATTTTCACGTAACCGTCTTCGTGTTCGAACTGTGATGCCACGGCGGTTACATCCATTCCCAGTTCTTTCTCCAGGGGAGTGGCCAAGTGCCAGCTTTTGGGACCTCCGGAGAATATGTAAACCTTTTTACCCTGGAGTTTTTCCTTATAGATCTCCAGTTCTGGGGCTACCTTAGCCATTCTGTCGCCTATAACCTTTTCTGCCTCCTTTTCCCGGCCGAAATATTTCCCTATGGTTCTGAGGTTTTCTGCACAATACTCCGTACTAAAGAAATCCACGTTGATGTAGGGAACATCATATTTTTCTTTTATGAGGTCGGCAATGTAGGTGGCAGACCGTTGACATCTTACCAGATTCAGTTTGGCCCGGTGCATAAAGCATATTTCATTGTGGGTGGAGTCACCACTGAATCTGCTGAGGATACGTAATCCCATCTCTTTGAAGTATGATTCAAGTATCCAGAGGTCTCCGTCTATATTGTACTCACCGATCAATCCTATGTCATAGGGGGTGGTGCTTGGGGGCTCCTGGGTACCTACCAACCTATCGAATATGGTGTGATTTGCTATGTGGTGTCCTTTGGATTGGCTTGGCCCGGCAAATCCTGGTGCGTTAAATGCTACCACATCTTTACCCAATTCAGCAGTAAGTTCTTTGGCAACTGCATCCATATCATCCCCTATTAATCCGGTGGTGCAGGTAGCGTAGGAGTAAATGGCAGTTGCTTCGGGAAATTCCTGTGCAGCATCTATTAGGGATTGCCTTAATTTTTTCATACCTCCGAAAACCACATCGGATTCCATCAGGTCGGTACCACAGACGTATTTTAGGTTGAAGTTTTCTATGGGAAATTTACTCCCATCCGGCATGTCCGGACTGGTGGGGTATCTTTTGGTACCTCCGGCATAGTAGGTACATCCCACAGGTGAGTGGACCACGTGGACCACGTCTTTTAGTGCTCCAGTTATTACCCCTTTGGCACCGGCAAATGCACATCCCCGTTCACTCATGGATCCGGGAACGGTTTTGGTATTGCAGGAAGGCATGCAGTCTTCTGGATCCGAACAGTGTTTAACATAGGTGTGTTTTTTTCGCTCAGGGATATCTTCATCCACGTCGAAAAGTTTGTAAGGCATTATTATTCTCCTAAATTAGTTTAAATTGTTCATTTTTTTATTTTAATTATTTTTATCTGTTCAATCAAATTTTAAGGCTTGATTTTTTCTTTAATGAGTTAAGTAATTGCTTTATCTCCATTTTCCCCGGTTCTCACCCGGATGGCTTCGTCAATAGGGGATACAAATATTCTACCATCTCCTTTTTGCCCAGTCTGGTTCACGCGCATTATGGCTTCCACCACCAGGGAGACATCTTGATCAGGGACGAGGATGGTTAACATTCTTTTGGGGATGTAGGGCATGGTCCCCTGTTTGTCACGAAGTTTGGTTTTGTCGATATCCATGGTTACTTCCCCGAGGATGGCTTTTTGTTTTCCACGTCCAAGTACCCGCTGAGCAGTCATGGCTGGAAATCCCAAGGTACTGAGAACTATTTTAGTGGTGTTGATTTTATTGGGGCGAATTATGGCGGTGATCTCTTTCATTTTATCTCTTACCCATGTGGGAGTTAAAGTCCTTTAGTCCGGGTCCTGACGGTGTAGGCTTCTTCAACAGGGCTAACAAACACTTTCCCGTCTCCGAAGTTACCGGTGAATGCAGTTTCGTTGATTATCTGTACAATCTCCCCGGTGTTTTCAGGCTCTGACACCAGCATTAACATCACCTTGGGGAGTTCATCGTAGTAGATCTCATCAATCTGGATCCCTTTTTGTTTTCCACGTCCAATGACGTCAAGCTTGGTTAGA
>NZ_CP022706.1:1312500-1315000 GCF_003491305.1 Methanobacterium sp. BAmetb5 | reverse complement strand
CCATATTACTTCCTTTAGTCCCAATACAGAGAACTGCATATCCTAAAGCTGTTTCGTGGGGGATCAAAGAGACATTAGTGAATCCTTTATTCTCTAAAACATCCTTAAGGCCTTCTGGGTGACATAATGGATGACCAAAACTGGTTAAAGCCCGATCAATTTCACGTATACCATCACCGGGTTTAATATCACATTGGGGACTGCAGAAGCGATGGTTGAGTACCAGAGTTCCTCCCGGGCTTAACGTTTTTGTAACTTTTTCCAAGGTTTCACTCATTTCTCTTCGGTACCGGTACAGTGTGTGGGAAATTAGAACTATATCGTAGACTTCGGGGGACAGATCATTGGTCATGGTTTCAATGCTTCCTTCCTGTACTTTGATCCTGTCGTCCATTCCATATTCAGAGACAAATGACGAAGTTAAAGGTACAACCTGATCCTGTTCAATTATAGTGGATGAAAGGGCAGCATTCTCCTGACAAAGGCCCACGGAGTAAAGACCATGACTTCCACCTATGTCCAGAAGTTTTTCATGTTCTGAAAATTCTGGACGTGATAATATACCATTTAATACATTCTGAACTTCTCCCCTAATACATTGCTGGGCCAGAGATCGGATTTGAAGTTCATCTACATCTTTTTGGATCGTTTTTGGAGGTCCTCTTCTCTCCAGTACTGTTGTCAGATCATTCCATGGTGATCCATCTCTCCCCACGTCCAGAATCAAATCTCCCTGATAAAATGGGCTTTCCTGGCAAAGAAATGTCTCTGCTTGTTCAGTAATCATGTAACTTGCATCATCTGATTTAACCAAACCAATATCTTCTAATGCACTGAGAATGCTTCTGACAAACATTCCATTTACAGAAGCAGCTTCGGCAATCTCACTGGGGGAAGCTGGACCAATTTCAGCCATTTTCTCCAAAATTCCAAGTTTTAATGCTGCAGATATCATCTGGTAATATTTGTATCCGTCCATTATGGAATCTAGCATTGAAATTTCAGTGGGAAACTCAATTTCGGATACATTTTTCTTTAAATTCAGGTTTGAAATGTTATTCATATTATTTTTCACCATTAAATCTTGTTATGAAAGAACCTTAAAAAAAGAAAAGGGGGGAAGATTTATTTTCCGGGTCTTTGGTGTCCTTTGAGGGATGCAACAATAGTGCCTCTTCCCAGATACACGAGTATTCCGGCGATTGCCAGGAATATAGCGCCTAATATCGCACCGATAGGTAGGTTGGTTTCGTTACCAGAAGTGCTGGCTGAAGTAATTGCAGGAGTGGTTTGTTCTAATGGTAAGCCAGGGGCTATTTCATTAGTGGCTCCGTTGGGAGTACTTAAACCATTCAGTGCACCTGAAATTGCTCCTCCAATATTGGCAAAAACATTTCCAGATGTTCCCTGGGTCGATGTAGGTGTTGCAGGAGTGGGTATCACTGGTATCACATAATTTTTGACGAATTTCACGGGATCTCCACCTGCAGCGGTCAAGGCACCGAGAGTATCTGAAGTTAATGGTATTTCACGGACAACACTGAACATAGCATTCAAGTAACTGGCAGTGTCCAGGTACACCTTGTCAAAATGCCAATTTGCACTGCTGGTGTAACCATCTGCGGCCATTAGTTCATTCATTTTTGTTGTGTCGTATTGGATCAGGGCGGCTATCCCTGTGTTAGTGAGGGAATTCCATTTAATGAGTATGTACTCTGCGTATTGGATTGGTATGTTGGTGGTAGTCATTGGGCCTCCTGCTGACAGGTATGTGCCTAAAGATGGAGAAACACCAAATAATCCCATTCTTACTGCAGCGTTTTTACTCCAATTTTCCTCGGATGAACTGGAAGCAGTTACCGGTATGCTCATTAGAATGTACTGTTCGAACTGCAGTAGTGGATATTTTCCAAGACCATATTGGGCTGCATCTAAATCCTCCTGTAAACATCTTGGACAACCAACCTTCATGAATACTCTTAAAAAGTCCCACGGGGCTTTCTGAGCAAACATAAGAGGCATAGTATTAATATATCCTGGTCCTTTTGTACCGTTGCTGTATATGAATCCTCCAAGACCATCTGGTGTGACTGTTATCATCAACTTATTAATTAAGGTGTTAGCCGAGTTGATGGGGTCAACATTGACGAGTCTGAAGAAGAGTATACCTAAATAACCCTGAGCATGGTTCCAGGGGTGGGTGTCGGTCATTAAGGTGTGTATGTTGAATACATTGTTCTGGTTTATTCCATCCAGTAATCCCGCTAAGGACATTCCGTTGAAGTTTTGGTAGTAGGGAGTCGCAATAGCACCAATTTTACCATTTGTAAGATCGTTCATAAACGCTGATTGCATTTCTGCCAGTGTACCAGTGTAACCAAGGTTTGTAAGGTAGGTTGGGTCAGTTGATGCTAGGGTGAAAGCAATCTCTCCAATTTGATTCATTGTGTCGATGTCAGTTATTGGTATCACAGTTTTGCTTTGATCGAAGGTACCTGCA
>NZ_CP022706.1:1252500-1305000 GCF_003491305.1 Methanobacterium sp. BAmetb5 | reverse complement strand
ACACGCAGGGGGCCATTATAGGGGTACCTTTCCTGGTAATTAGTTTAACGGCTTCCATGGCTTGCAGGCAGCCTACGATGTTGGGAACCGGTCCCAGGACTGGTGGAACCTCTTTACTAAGATTTGAGATCTGGGAAATGATTTTTTCAGTTAATTCTTTCCCTTGTGAAGGTAATTTGAATAATTCTTCGTATGAAGGAGTTGAATTATTAAAAACAGTAATTTGGCCCATAGTTCCGTGTATAGCTCCGTGTATGAATGGTATGTTGAGCGCTTCTGCACTGCGCCCCACGATTATCCGGGTTAAAATATTGTCCAGGGCATCAATCACCACCTGGCTTCCGGTTAAAATTTCTGTGACATTTTTCTCATTTAATTCAGTGTTGAAGGTTTCAACTTCAATGTTTGGATTGATGGATTGGAGTCTTTCTTTAGTTGCCTGTGTTTTGGGTGTACCGATACTTTTCAGGTTGCTCATGAGCTGTCGATTAATGTTAGATATTTCAAAGACATCTTTGTCCACTATTTTGAGTTTTCCAACTCCCATTCGGGCTAGCATCTCGGTTGTGGCCCCTCCTATTCCTCCACAGCCGATAACGGTAACTGAGGAGTTTAAAATATCTAACTGTTCCTCTTTGCCGATGATTCCCTTTTGCCGGTCTAATATTTCCCAATAAATTTTTTCATTGTTGTTTTCAGGCATGGATACACCAAATAAGCCATTCATTAATTATCTAAAGGGTCTGCTATTGTTTGTTTTAATATTTTTGGTGCACTTACCCTTAACCATACCTATATATTCTAGAAAGATATATCAAAAATTTATATATCATAATCAGATATAAACTAGGTTTACCTTTTTAATGGTTCAATCTGCGAATTGTCTTCACACTCTTTAAGTGTGTAAATAGTAGATTTATAAGTTATAATGGTAGTTTTAATGAATTTAGGATGTGAAAAACATGAATCGTGTATTTAAAGGATTGCAATCTTATCTTACTGACTGGAAAAATCTCTTAACCCACAGTCTGGTGGGAGTGGCTATTTTATTAATTGCTCTTTTCGCCCCGGTAAGCCCTTATATTCGAATCGCCTTTGTGGTGGTAGTGATTGCTTTCAATGTTATCCGGATGAAGTACTTCTCCGGAAAGAATGACAAATAATTAAAGAAATCAAAGCCAAAGATCATATGATTTTAGGCTAACAGGTGATTTAGTTGGATAGATTTGAACTAATCATGGAAAAAATGTCAGAAATGTCAGAAGAACAGTTAAACTCATTAATTGACATGCAAAAGAAGAGGATCTGCATATGCCGTAGTTGTCCCACTTATAATCAGTGTATGACGGAAAATAGTGAATCTTTATTTTGTTTTTTAGGTAAAAGCCAATGTGAAGTTGATCCCGCAGAATGTATATGTTCCACCTGCCCGGCTCATGATAACTTCCAGCTTAAACATGAATTGTATTGTTTAAAGGGTTCGGAAGAGGAACAGCGGGGTAAATCTTAGACCATAGGGTCTATTCTTTTTTTAGGATATTTTGGTAGGATGGATTAAAAAACATTAAAAAACAGTTTACAATATGATTTAATGTAATATTCAACGCTATTTTGTTTTATAAAAGTAAAAATGAGTGCCGGGGGCGGGATTCGAACCCGCGACCTCGCGGTATCCCAGGAAAAAGTCAGAGCACTTGCTTAATACCCTATGAGCCGCGCGCTCTAACCAGCTGAGCCACCCCGGCATGGCTTATATGCTGTTCATTCTCATCTCATTTAAAGTTTTCTATAGAAACCGCCCTTTATTAACCTTTTTTACAAATCTATTAATTTATTCACCATAACAAATTGCAGTGGTCTGGCCCGGATTTTATTATTGAATTCACCTGTCCTATTAACTCCACGGGGCATTGATTACTTATTTATGTCCATCTTTTAAGACAAGAATACACTAGGAAACTGGGGTTTGGAAAAAACAAAAAAGGTGTTAAATATGGATGAGCATGTAATGGAGGCTTTGGGAAAGGCAAAAGTAATTATAAGGGATGGTAAGGTAGTGGAAGTGGAAGAACCTCAAGTTGACTACTGTCCCCTGTTCCATAAATACCGGGGAATAGAAAAAATCACTCCCCAAATAATTAAAGAAAACATGGAGTTCCGTATCAATGATTTTGGTATGTGTACCAACCAGAGAGAATTGAAAATGGCAGATTTTCTATCCTTTGGAATATCAGAGATACTGGGTACTTTACTGGATGAGGAAATCATCCAATGTGCGATAATCGTATGCGAAGGTTGTGGCACGGTGATAGTCGAAGATCCAGAACTGGCACAGGGGATAGGGGGCAGAGTTTCTGGAATTATCAGTACTAGCCCCCTAACTGCATTAATCAACAGTGTAGGTCGGGAGAAAGTATTAAATCCAGAAAATGCGGAAATTGATCAGGTAAAGGGTGTTTTAAAAGCTATTGATGAGGGATACACTAAAATCGGCGTGACTATTGCTTCTGCAGATGACGCCAAAAGAATCAGGGAAATTGAAAGCAAGCAGGAAGGCGTGGAGATCTATATTTTTGCAGTCCACACCACGGCTACTTCTTACGAAGATGCGGAGGTTTTGTTTGAGCATGCTGATGTGATCACGGCGTGTGCTTCACTCCAGATAAGAAATCTCGCTGCAGAGAAGAATGCATTTTCAGTGGGGGCTTCAATACCAATTTATGCAGCAAGTAATGAGGGGGAAAAATTCCTTAAACTTAGAATAGAAAAGATAGGGGGAATAAAGGAGAAAAAAGATGCTAAAATACCTGATCCTTTAATTTAAGCACAATTTAAAATAATCTATTTCCTGATTTATAATTACCCCTTTCAAGGAAACTAACTTTCTCCGGAATCAGCCAGTGCACGGATAAGTGAGCTCTGAGTTATCAGTCCCACTAAATTGCCATCCTCCACCACTGGAATTCTTTGAAAACCTTTATCTGCCATTATCCGGGTGATAACCATGACTGGGGTGTCCTTTTCCACAACCTGAAGGTCTTTGCTCATTAAATCACCCACCTTCAAACCCAGAGATTCACCTCCAGCAAGTAAAACGTCTCGATGGGTTATTATCCCTACCAGATGTTGTTCTTCAACTACGGGCAGGCCCCCCACATTGCAGCGCATCATCTTCAGTTTGGCAGCAGCAACCAGGTCCGTGGGGGAGGTAACATGCACCTCTTGGATCATGATATCCTTAGCATGCAGTTTTTCTATCATAATAATTAATTTAAGACCTACTTCCTAATATATGAAACGAGGGATGAAAAGTGACTCAGTTGTATCAGGCTGGCCAGGGCCAGCCCACAGATGAAATACGAAAAGTAGCAGAATACGAAGGCATAGACGTTCAAAAACTCACCAGAAGAGTTGCTAAAGGTCATGTGGTGATTCCCAGCAACAAGAACCGGAACACCAAACCCTGTGGTGTGGGTAAGGGACTCCGTACCAAGATAAACGCCAACCTGGGTTCTTCCCCGGAACTGGAGAATGTGCAGTTAGAAGTTAAAAAGGCTAAAATTGCCGCTGAATACGGTGCAGATGCATTGATGGACCTCTCCACTGGACCTAAATTTCGCCAGGTGCGGCAGGCGATAATGGAAGCCACGGACATTCCTCTGGGGACAGTACCCATATACCAGGCCGGGATCACAGCTTCTGATGCGAAAAAAGCAGTGGTGAACATGGATGAAGATGACATGTTCCGGGCTATAGAAGAACAGGCCCGGGAGGGCGTGGATTTCATGACAGTGCACAGTGGCATCACTCTGGACACTGTGGAAAAAGTTAAAAATTCAGAAAGGATCATGGGTGTGGTGAGCCGTGGGGGAGCTTTCCTGACTGCCTGGATACTCCACAACCAGGAAGAAAACCCTTTATACAAAAATTATGATTACCTCTTAGAGATTGCCCGGGAACACGATGTCACCCTCTCCCTGGGTGATGGGCTCCGGCCCGGTTGTCTGGCCGATGCCTCCGACATACCCCAGATGGGGGAACTCCTCATACTGGGAGACCTGGTTAAACGTGCCCGGGAAGCAGATGTGCAGGTTATGGTGGAAGGACCCGGACACGTACCCCTGAATCAGGTGGAAGCCAACATGCAGATACAGAAAACAGTCTGTAAAGGGGCCCCATTCTATGTTTTGGGTCCAATAGTAACTGATCTGGCTCCAGGCTATGATCACATAACTTCCGCTATTGGGGGAGCACTGGCAGCTCGTTCCGGGGCGGATTTCCTGTGTTACGTCACCCCTGCAGAACACCTGTCTATACCAGGATTACAGGACGTTAAAGAGGGCGTAGTGGCTTCTAAAATAGCTGCACAGGCTGCAGATGTTGCCAATGGTCTTAAAAGTGCTTGGGATAAAGAAATGGAAATGGCCCATGCCCGGAAAGATTTCCAGTGGGAAAAACAGTACCAGCTAGCATTTGACCCGGAAAAAGCAAGAAAATGTCGTGAAAGGAGGCCTACGGCTGAAAGTGATATGTGTACCATGTGTGGTGAGTTCTGCGCTTTGAGAATGGTACGGGATAATATCTAACAACGGTAAAGGTATCAGCCTTTCCTTTCTTTGATTGCAGTGCCAGTTTATTAATAGAAAGTTGAACATAAAAAAAAGAATAAGATGTGGATATTTACATGATTTATTTCTCTATTAAACAAACTGTAAAATGTGTGGTTAAGGAGGAAACCTAATGTTAATGGAACACGTTGATGGTGAAAACAAAGGTAAAACAGTCCTTTTTGCCTTAAGTACTTGCGGTTGGTGCAAAAAGACACGAATGCTCCTGGAAGATTTAGGAGTGGAATATGATTATATTTACGTGGACCTACTGCACGGTGATGAAAGAAAAGAAGCAATTGAGAACGTGGAAAAATGGAATCCCAAACTTTCATTCCCTACTCTGGTGATAAATGATGAAGAAACCATTGTGGGATTTAATGAAGATAAAGTAAGGGAGATATTGGGATGAATTCAACTGATATCACTGTTGAAGACGTAAATGCTTTTTATAAAAAGTTAAAAGAAGAAACTGAGCCTAAGGGATATCATTTAAACCCTGATGAGATGTTCACCAAGGAACTCCTGGAAAGCATCCTCATTAACCAGTCACGTTATGGTTATGGGGCCTGTCCCTGTCGCCTGGCGTCTGGAATCAAAGAAGAAGACTTGGACATAATTTGTCCCTGTGATTACCGTGATCCAGACCTGAACGAGTTTGGCGCATGTTACTGTGGACTTTATATCTCCAAAGAAATTCTTAATGGTGAAAAAAAACTAAGTTCCATACCTGAAAGAAGACCCGGACCTCTAGAACGCCGATCCCTGGAAAAATATACAGAAAAAGAAGATTTAAGTTCTTTGTCTTTTCCAGTGTGGAGATGTAGAGTTTGTGGATATTTATGTGCTCGTGAGGAGCCTCCTGAGACATGTCCCATATGTAATGTGGGAAAAGAGAGATTTGAAAGGTTTATTTAATCTAAATTTTTATTTATAAACCTTTAACTATTTATTATTTTGAATAAATCTGTGATTATTGGCAAATATGGTGATATGGTTACTAATAATCAATTTTACTACTTCTAATCTATCTTTATATAACACTTACAAGGCCAATATTTATTAATCTTTACTATCCATATGATATAGCAACTAAAATTAAGTTCACCTAAATCAATAATGAAAGTCTTAACCTAAACTCATACATTATTATTAAAATCCCCTTACCAAAAAAAAGGTGGAATTGAAATGGATTATATGTTTGAACTATACGAGCAAGTAAAGGATGATATGAAATTTTTCATAGCCTCGGACGTCCGGGCAAAGATATTAATCAGTTTAAGGAGCGGATCCAAGAATCTGGCAGATCTACGTAAGGAGATCCATCTAAGTTCCTCTACTATTCTGCACGGAATGAACCAGCTGGAGCAGAAAAATTTCATCTTCCGAGAATCAGGAAACTACTCCCTGTCCCAGACTGGAGAAGTGGTAGCCAACAAGTTAATTGATGTAATGAGGTCTTTCTACTCCTTGAACCTGTGTGAAGGCCTATTCCTTAACCATGACATCAGTTGCATCCCCCCAGAACTCTTCAAGGACATAGGTTGCCTGGAAAAATCATTCATTGTGAAATCAACTAGCACCAATATAATGAGGCCACAGGAAGTCTTTTCAGAGTTTTTATCCAAAAGCCGGAACTTTAAACAACTCACTTCAGTGTACAACCCCTCCAGTATCCAAACATTCCTGGAAACACTGGAGAAAAACGGAAATGTTCAGCTTATCATGACCGAAGGAATTCTGGATAAACTGGTGGAAAATGTGGGGGAAGATAAACTGGGAAAATGGATAAAGGATGGTAATCTGCAGTTGATGAAAATTGATGAAGATGTAAAAATCTCACTAACCACCGGAGACAATTTCATTGCAATGGGATTATTCTCAACTGACGGAACCTACGATCTCAACATAGCTCTGATCAGCAAGGGTGAAGAAGCCATTTCCTGGGGTAACCGGTTATTTGATCATTATATGCAAAAAGCAACCCCAGTGAAGATTGGCTCCGAGGAAATACAGGACGAGATTATGGTCATGGAGTAAATCTAACTGATCCCGATATTAACATATAACTCCGGGAATTTATTATTCCCTTCCTCTAATTTTTTATATTCTCTTTTTAAGTGTTTAAAATAGCTTTAAATTATTTAAAACGGTTTTTAACCAATATGCCTTGTTTTAACCATGGATGATTAGCTATATAATATTTTCATGTTTCCTATCAGATAATGGGGGTCTCGTGAAAAATGAAAATAACTATAAATGTGTGGGGTGCATACCAATAACATCTGAAAATCTTAATTAATTGTACTCTGTGGGATGTTATGGCGGAAGAAATAAGAGTTCTAATATTAGAGGATGTGCCACTGGACGCTGAACTAATAGAAACTCAGCTCAAACGTGAGGGACTTCAATTCACATCCAGAATCGTGGAGAAAGAAGAGGATTACCGGAGAGAATTGGCAGAATTCCAGCCGAGTATCATCCTGGCCGATCATTCACTGCCCCAATTTGATGGTATCACGGCCATGAACCTGGCCCGGGAAATCACCCCTAACACGCCTTTTATCTTTGTAAGTGGCAAGATAGGCGAGGATTTTGCAGTTGAAATGCTCAAAGAAGGAGCAACGGATTATGTCCTAAAAAATAACCTCACAAAACTTCCTCACTCCGTTAAAAGAGCTTTAAAAGAGGCTAAGGAGAAACTGGAGAAGTTTAAAGCCCAGGAAGCTATCAAAGAACGGGAAGAAAAATACAGAACTCTATTCGAATATTTCCCGAACTATGTGGTTGTTTTGGGGTTAGATGGTAAAATAATTGACCTTAACCATGCTGCGGCAAAATTCAGTCCCCTTTCACGTGAAGACACCATTGGCATGAACTTCAATGATCTACAATCCATCACTGGTGAGGATTCTGTGTATTACCAGGAGTTATTTTCCAGATACCTCAACGGAGAAGAGGTCGGGCCATTCGAGTCCCGTTTAATTTCCAGAGACGGGGAGATACGTTTAATGGAAGTTTATCCCGCACCTTTACTTAAGAACGGGGAATTATTCGCGGTTCAGGTGATAGCCCAGGATATTACCGATCGTAAAAAGGCGGAAACCGAGATAAACGCGTCTTTAAAAGAAAAGGAAATGCTCTTAGGAGAGATAAATGGCCGGGTTAGAAACTACATGAACATAATATCCAGCCTCCTGGAACTCCAGTCAGTGTACATGAAAAATGAAGAGAACCGGGAAGTCCTGAAAGATAACAAAAACCGGGTCAAATCAATGTTACTGATACACGATGGATTTTCCCAGTCAGAAGATTTCGCTCTCATCGACTTTTCCCAGTACATTAAAAAACTCATAGAACTCATTGTCAGTTCCTATCATGTAGACACAGATAGAATTAAGATGAAAACCCATACTGATGGGCTGATGCTGGATATCGATGCAGCAATTCCCTGTGGACTCATCATCAATGAACTTTTAACCAATGCCGTGAAACACGCCTTCCCAGGAACCATGGAAGGAGAGATATGTGTTGAATTTGGATTGGACAACCATGATAACAATGTTCTCCTGGTTAAAGACAATGGAGTGGGACTCTCTTCCGATATTCAATTTAAAGACAGTGGAACCATGGGCTTCCAACTGGTCAACACCCTGGTAAACCAACTAGAGGGCAGCATAATCCTTTCCAAAAATAAAGGAACCACTTTCCAGATTCTATGGTCTCGATCCGAATATTAGGCATAAATCGGAATTTTAAGGGGATTTTTCAGGATAGTTAGCGTCTATTAACATTATGAGGATATAAACAATCCTCTCCAACCTATTTCGAGTCCCAGACATGATTATTTTCTATCTATTTTTTTAAACAATGAGGAAAGTTTAAAATTTAAATAACAGTGTTCTTATATTTTTAACGTGAAAAAGCTTAAGCATGTTTGAATAATTTTTTAATGGTTGTAAATCAGTTTAACGGTGATATTCTAATGTTATATGAAGATTTAGTGGAGGTCTACCAGGATCTGGACTCTACCACCAAACGTCTGGAGAAAACAGATATCTTGGCCAATTTTCTGGCTAAAGTGGGAGAAGAAGAACCAGAACTCATCCCCATGGTAACTTTACTGTCCCTGGGCAGAATTTTCCCAACCTGGAGTGAGGAAGAACTGGGGATAGGGTCGAAACTTCTGATGAAGGCCATTTCTCAGGCAGTTGGTGTTTCTCCCGGTGAGGTGGAAAATCAGATGCGTGATGCCGGGGATATTGGTCTGGCAGCTGAGGAGCTATACCAGAAGAAAAGTCAGGTGACCCTCTTCAGCCGACCGCTGACCATAAAGAAGGTGCACCGTAATCTGGTGAAAATGGCGGAAGTTTCTGGAAACAGGGCCCAGTTTAAAAAGATAGACCTTTTAATGGAATTATTATCATCGGCATCACCTTCAGAGGCCAAGTACCTCACCCGCACAGTGCTGGAGGAACTACGGGTAGGTGTGGGGGAGGGAACCATCCGTGATGCTATTTCTCAAGCCTTTAACATCCCTACTGAAGTAGCCGAAAGGGCGCACATGTTAACCAATGACATGGGCTTGGTGGCTTCTGTGGCCTGGAAAGAAGGGGAGGAAGGACTGAAAAAATTAACCTTAAAACCTGGAAAACCAGTTAAACCCATGCTGGCCCAGTTATCCTCCGGTATAAAGGAAAGTGTGGCGGAAATGGGGTGGGCGCTCTGTGAGACCAAATATGATGGTATAAGGGTTCAAATCCACAGACACGGTGATAAGATCGACATCTTCACCAGAAGACTGGAAAATATCAGCCTGGCCCTTCCAGAAATCACACAATACATTGAAAAATCCCTTCCCCACGAAGATTTTATTGTTGAGGGAGAAATTATTGCCAGTAGGGATGGAAAACCAATATCATTCCAGTACATGCTTCAGAGGGTACGAAGGAAATATGAAATCGATAAAATGGTCTCCAAAATCCCGTTAACCATCTACCTGTTTGATGTACTCTACTATCACCGGCCAACCCTGGATGAACCTCTTCAGGAGAGGAGAAATATACTTGAATCACTGGTTAAAGTTGAAAAAGACAGGGTAGAGCTTTCGGCCCAGGTTAAAGTCCGTCCTGAAGAGATTCACCTGGCCCAGGATCTCTTTGAACTTTCCATTAAACAGGGTCACGAGGGTATCATGATCAAGGACCCCCAAGCACCCTACATGCCAGGTATACGGGGTAAGAAGATGCTTAAATTAAAAGCCGAACCAGAAACCTTGGATCTGGTGGTGATTGGTGGCACTTACGGTAAGGGTAAACGTGCCCATTTAATTGGCTCCTACTTGATGGCGATTCGGGATGAAAATGACAACCTCAAACCTCTGGCCTATGCTGCCACGGGACTGGATGATAAAACCTTACTGGAACTTTCAGAAATGGTAGAACCACTCATTGAAAGCAAAGATGGTAGACAGGTGAAGATAGTTCCCTCTATAATCATGGAGATTGCCTTTAGTGAGATAGTGGAAAGTCCGGAATCTGAGGTTGGATACTCTCTACGTTTCCCGGTGGTTAAAAGGATCCGTAATGATATTGGTCTGGATGAAATTGACACCCTGGAGAGAATTAAATCAATCTTCAAAAACTCAGAGAAAAGTTAATCCATTTTTTTTATATCCCCTCAATCCCCACTTTTTTTAAATTTTACTACCACAAATTTATTAATAACAATAGATAAAGTAATACTATGGTGGGTATCGATGATAAGAAAATCTTTAAAGTGGCCCTGTTTACTGCAATTTGTGGACTAGTGGGCATGATAGCCTCTGCTAATTCTATAACTCCGCAAACAGTTCAAATTAAAGACATGGATCGGGGAATGCTGGATAAGGAGGTTTCAGTTGAGGGGATGGTCACCGGGGTCAGCCAGTCCCAGAAGGGAGAAACCTATTTTCTGGAGATTATGGATGGAACTGGAAGGATCAAAGTGGTGGTATTTGAAAGTGCAGCAACAGAAATCCAGAAGACCAGTGTTAACCTGGAGAGCCTCACACAGAGACGTATAAAAATTGTGGGCAAGGTCACCGAATACAAAGGTAGTCTGGAATTGGTTCTCAAGGATGCCAGTTCTCTTAAAATAATGGCCTAATCACGGTTAAATCTTTATAGAAAATTAAAAGTTGGTTTATAAGCTTAAATAAAAACCAGGTAGTTAAGGGGTTGTTTATATTCCGACCATAAAAATTTAAATTAGAAAAATAAAATCAATGATGAGCGACGTTGGTCCAGCCTGGTTAAGACTTGGGCTTCCCAAGCCTACAACCCGGGTTCAAATCCCGGACGTCGCATCTAACCCTTTTTCTTTTTCAAACCCAGGGTGTACCCCTTGATCTCATCCAGTATATCCCTGGCGTAATAAGCTGAAAATACAATTCCCAGGGCAGAAACCACCCAGAATGAAGCTAAACGATCCACCATAGCTATACTTCCACCAACTGTACTGGGAACTCCGAAAAGCACGAACAATCCTGTAAGGGACAGTTCAATGGAACCAATACCTCCCGGAAGGGCAGATACTATTCCAATTATATTGGCCAGTAGGAAGATGATGATAATGGCTACAAAGTTGATTTCAACATTGAAGGCCATGAAAACTACGTACAGGCGCACACATTCCAGAATCCAGGAGGTACCGGTTAACAGGAATACCACCATTAGATTTTGGAAACTGCTGAAGCTTTTGGTGTATTCAATCATGCTGCGTAAACCCTCGGTGAACTTATGGTAGAAGGTCTCCACCACTTCTTCAGAGATGGGTAGAAAACGCATTACGGAATGGATACGATTGTAAATCCAGATGCTGGTATCTTCCCTCCAATTGATGAGGTAAATGACTATTAAAAGTCCTAAAGAGGCTAATCCTCCCATAATAGCCAACACTCTTATTTTTGGGAGTAAAAAAGCACAGATCAATAATAAAATAGCCCCTATGGCTCCGTCGAAGAATCTTTCAGTTAAACCGGCAGACAGACCCTCAGAGAGTGTTATTTTGTTGATCTTTTTACCGGCAACTGCATTTAACACTTCCCCTGCACTGCGCATGGGGCTGAAGTTACCGGCAAAAAGCCCTATGGTTTTGACAATGAAGTTCTTCTTAAATTCCCGGGGCTGGTTAATAATATAACCCCAACGTAACGAGCGTATCCAAACCACAAAGAGGTGTATGAAAATGGCCAACAGTATAAGCCAAGGATTGGCAGTTTTTATAATTTCCCACATCTGTTGGGGACCAATCCAGATTACCAGGAGGGCCAGAAGGAGAATACTTATCAAGAATACATAGTATTTTTTCAAGATCAGATCCTCCGCAGCAATTTACGCACCAGGAGTCGCAGGGTGAACATGAGGTAGTGCACCACATGCCGGGCACGCACATAGGATTTTTCCGTACCATAAACGCACTTTATGGGTCTTTCAGCCACCACCAAATCGTTTTCTGAGGCTTTACACAGGACTTCTGACTCGTAAACATAGTCATTGTAGGATATTCCAGTGAAGAGAGGGGCTGCCTTTTTGGATATCACCCTAAATCCACACTGACTATCAGTTATATGGTACCCGGTTATGAATCTAATGAGCCGGGTGGTAATGCCATTGGAAAACCGACGATGAAGGGGCATGTTTTGTGGGGCCATATCCAGGAAACGGGAGCCAATTAACAGATCAACACCATCCATTCCATCTAAAAGGAGAGGTATGCATTGGGGGTCGTGTTGTCCGTCTCCGTCCACAAGAACCATAATATCATAATCCTTTTCAATGGCATATTTAAGTCCAGTTTTAATAGCTGCACCTTTCCCCCTATTTTTGGTATGTTTTAAAACTTTAGCACCCGCATTTTTTGCCAGGGTTGCGGTTTCATCCAGGGATCCATCATCTACAACCAGTACGTAGGTGTGTCTCTTAACACCATCAACCACATTGGTTATGGCTTTTTCCTCGTTGTAAGCAGGAACAATAGTTATAATCCTCATTTATATTCCTTTAATCAATTATTAGATTATCAATAACATTCTTTATTATGAATTTAAGTACTTTTATTTAATATTTAAATTGGTGTGTGGGTGTCTAATTTTTGGGCTATCTTTCCCCCTCAGCACACCTCTCATCTCTCTATCATTTTAGACAGGCCGGGATTATTAGTGGATTTTAATGGTTAAAAACGTTTGATTTTGAACTGTGCGATACCTATACTCGTATTAGTAAAATTTGTTTAAATTAATGAACTGGGTACTTATTTAAATCATCAAGGTAAATAATAACTATTTAATCTTAACTTCAATAGGTGTGTTTATGGAATACTCCAGTTTAACTCGTAATAAATCATTTTTGCTATTGATCCCGGCAATATTAGCATTATTTCTATCTTTTATCCCTACCTTAAATTATCAAGGGCCCTTAAGCTGGGATATTTATTACCATGTTCATCTGGCCAAGCTTTACATGGCCCAGGGGTTCACATTATGGGATCCTTTAACCTACGCCCCCTTTGGACGACCAATTTTCTATCCCCCACTTTTCCATTATCTCCTCGCTTCCCTGGCTATGCTGTTTAAAGTGGATCCCTTTCAAGTATCCCGATGGATACAGCCCATTTTTGCATTTTCCCTGGTTTTATCATTCACTTACGTGGTGGAAAAATTATACAACCTACGGGTGGCGTTAACTGCCGGGTTCTTTTTGTTTTTCACTTTGGTCTTTCACCGGGCCATGTTACCCCTACCAGAAACCATGGCCTTAATTCTCTTTCCCCTGGCAATTTACCTTTACTATCGTGCACTGCAAGGTGATGGTTTAAAATTTGCGGTTCTAGGTGGTATTCTCAGTGGGTTGATGATGTTAACCCATGATCTGACTGGCCTGATAATGCTGGGTGTGGTCCTGCTTTTCACACTGACCCTCAAGTTAAGAAGGGATAACGTGGAATACCGGTCATTATGGGTGTTTTTGGGATTCACTCTCCTGGTAGCGGTTTTGTGGTGGTTGCCCCTACTGATGGCATATGGCTTCACCTTTCACAACCCCCAACAGGGGGTACCCGGCTTTTTGGATTATATTAATATTCTGGTTAAGACCATGGGATTACCTACACTGATATTTGCCATTTTGTGGATAGTTACCGGGTTTAAAGAATTAGAAAAGGACAGTACTGGAAAATGGTATAAAAAACTATCCCCTAAGAATATTCTAATTGTGGTGTGGGTCCTTTTCCTGTTAATAGTAAGCAATGCTTATCTACTTGGATTTTCCATCCTCATTGATAGGATACTGAATTTCGCTGTCTTCCCCGTGGTCATTATGGCTTCTCTGGGAATGGAATACATTTACTCGGCCAAATCCAAAAAATCAGTTTACCATAATATGTATAAAATATTGATAGTTCTTTTAATTGTATCTTCACTTTGTTCCGCGTTATTCTGCGCTTTATCGGTTAAACCAATGGTTCATGATTCTCAAAGGGATGTGGCCCAATGGTTTGCAGCCCATGGTGATGGGAGGGGAGTGGTGATGTCCCTCACTGAAGGCCTGGATCCGGTGATTGTTTCCATATCACGACAACCAGTTTCCACTGGGGGTTACCAGCCGGGCATGGTTAAGAGCCTTGATCGGAACCTTTACTACAGTGGAACTTACTCCCTGGAAGATGTTAAGAGGGATAACATTGAATACTTTGTGGAACAGTCTCCCATACCTCATCCCAGTTATTTAACTATGGTTTACCAGAACAAAGATTATAAAGTCTGGCGGGTAGATATCTAACCTATAAATTGCCATACTCATAGATAGATTCTGATTATGTCTGTACATTGGAACATAAGTTAATTCATAATTGAAGATTCACAGGAAGTGTTATTAAATGAAAAAGTTATTTGGAACATTTGGGGTTAGAAGAATTGCCAATCAAGTGTTAACACCAGAATTCGCATCCAAACTGGCCGCCGCATACGGTACACTGGTCAAGGGATGGGTAGCAGTAGGTGGAGATCCCCGAACATCCACTCCCCTCATAAAACATGCCGTTATTTCCGGGCTCCTTTCATCGGGATGTCAGGTAGTTGATCTGGGAATATTACCCACACCGGCAGTTCAGTACGCCGTACGAAACTACTACGATGGTGGAGTGATAATCACCGCCTCCCACAACCCACCACAGTACAATGGAATCAAATTCGTGGATGAGGATGGAATAGGCATAGCCCTGGACATGGAACTTAAAATAGAAGACATGTACTTCAATGAAAACCCGGACCGGGTGGAATGGGATGAAATAGGCGAGGTAACCACCAATCCTGGCCTGGTTGACGAGTACATCGACGAAGTTATACAGAGGGTGGACTACGATGCCATTAAAAAGGCCAGGTTAAAGGTGATAGTGGACTGTGGTAGTGGAGCAGCCTGTTTCACCACACCCTACATCCTGCGCAAACTGGGATGTGAGGTAACCACCCTCAACTGCCAGCCCGATGGTTCCTTCCCGGGTAGAAACCCGGAACCAACTGAGGACAACCTGCAGGAACTCATCAAGACGGTGAAAGCAACTGGTGCCGACCTGGGAATCGCCCATGATGGTGATGCCGACCGCACCATCTGTATCGATGAGAAGGGAAACTTTGTAATGGGGGATAAAACCTTTGCCCTGGTGGAAAAACAGTTACTCCAGGAAAACCAGGGAGGACTCATAGTAACCACTGTGGCTACTTCCACGGCTATTTACGACATAGCCGAACAATACGGGGGAACAGTAAAGGCCACTCGTGTTGGTGACCTTCTGGTAGCCCGAGAACTTAAAGAAAGCGATGGATTATTTGGTGGTGAAGAAAACGGAGGACTTATATTCCCAGACTTCGTTTTAGGAAGAGATGCTGCGTTATCCACTGCTAAAATTGTGGAAATCATGGCCACCTCCCAGAAACCACTTTCTCAGTTAGTTTCAGAGTTACCTGCTTACCAATCAGTTAAAATGAAAGTAGAATGTCCTGATGACCGTAAACAGGAAATAATGGATAAAATAGCCGAAGACACCCAGGAATATAAGGTGGACACCACTGATGGAGTGAAGATATTCCGGGAAGAAGGATGGCTCATCATTCGGCCTTCGGGAACTGAACCCATCTTCCGATGCTTTGCCGAAGCTAAAGATATTGATGATGCCACTAAAATGGCAGAATGGGGCATATCCCTGGTTAATAAGCATTTAGGAAATTAATAAGAAATAAGCAATGGTTTTAATATTATTTCCTAACTCTTTTTAAACCCTAAACTCTTTTTTTAATTCTATTTTTCCCTTCTTTTTTGTCCAGGATCATCGAAGTAAAAGCCGTAAAATTCAGCACAATAGGCGCACAGGGGGAATTTACCGTAACGGTAACGACTACCATCATCCTTATTCATATCAAACTTTTTACCACAAGTATAGCAGGTTTCGATCTTTTCTGCTTGTTCTTTACTTGGGGAATCAGAATTTTCCGGGGATTTTCCGGGGGTAAGAGAGTTCTCTTTGATGATTTTTTTATCAGTTATTTTAACACCACCAATATTATTTTATCACAGGAAATAGTCTTTGATCACTGATTAAATGGATTTATATTTATGATTACTGTTTTATCCCTTGAGGATTAAGTTTTTTTAGGGTTAGATGATTTTAATTTAGTTTATTCTTGATGATTTTAATATTTATGCCTTGGGGGTTGTAATTGAAGGAGGTTGTAATTGAATTGATTTTTACCATAGCTGTTTTCTACCGGGGGTAAATAGAAAAATAAATTATGAATTTCTAACAAAAATATGTTCATGAACAAAAAAAGAAAAATTGCTTGGGGGATTACCGGGAGCGGTGAAAAACTGGTGGAAACTGTGGAGATCATGCAGCAGATGCGTGATGAATACCACCGACAATTTGACATTCGGGTCTTCATTTCCAAGGCAGGAGACCAGGTTTTAAAGTACTACAACCTTTCCAACACTCTGGAAACTAAATTTGACAAAACATGGACGGAAATTAATTCTAATGCCCCCTTTTTGGCTGGACAAATTCAGCTGGGAAGATATGCCTTTCTCTTGGTGGCCCCGGCCACATCCAACACTGTAGCCAAGATTTCGTTGCGTATTGCTGACACCTTACTCACCAATGCTGCCATAATGGGTCAAAAAACAAACACCCCTCTTTACATCATGCCCACTGACTTCCGGGAGGGTATTGTCACCACTAAACTCCCCAATGGTAAGGATCTGGAGCTAACCATAACCAAAGAAGATGCAGAACACGTGGAAAACCTGTCAAAAATGAACAGCACCAATGTATTCGAAGATCCGGAAGAAATTCCTGCCATATTCCAGAAACATGCGGAAATGCTTAAATGAGCCTTAACGCGGATTGTTGTTCAGTAGGATTGTTGTTCCTTATTGCCCTAAACTCTTGAATTCAGGTAAGGTTGGTGTTGTCTGGGAATTTGAAAAAAGGGAATTAATAAAAAAAAAGATTGGAGGAAGATGGGGTATCTAAAGTAATTCCCGGCGCAATTGTAGAGTTACATCGAAGGTTTTTATGGGAAGGCCTTCATCGGTTTCATCGCTGAGGGGTGAAATTCCCCTAAAATAATATTCTACTGGTCCGGTGCTATCAATATCCACAGGTACGGATTCAGCATCATCCAGTGCCTGGAAAAAATCATGTATTTCCATTAAATCATCTTCAGGACCTCTGAACTTAACAATTAAAGCCCCTTCTCTCCTGTTCTGGAGTCCTATGTACTTATCATCCACTTCAATTAATTTATCTTTCTTTTTACTACCACTAACCCGATAAAAAGCGATTTTTGCCATGTTTTTGAAACCCCCTAACTGGTTTATGCTATATTATAGTTGTTTTTAGCAGGATATAAAATTTAAAGATCATACTGGGAATACTGCTGTTACCAGAATAGGGGGTTTCCCCTCAATTTATCCTGGAAAAATTAAAATCAAGCTGGGGAATTTTTATTAGGGGTAGATGATCATATGATTAACAAAATTATGGAATTGGAGGTGGTTTTTTATAATTTGTAACCAATATCCCGAAGGAACTTCCTCCTCCAGGCCACATCATCTTCAGTTTCTATACTTGTAGGCTTGAAACCATCTACAACTCCAACAATTCCCCTTCCCTGTTCAGTCTCCACCACCAGTACTTCTACGGGATTGGCAGTGGCGCAGAAAAGATTAACCACCTCGGGTACACTCTTGATTCTTTGGGTGAGATTTAGGGGGAAGGCCTTGGCCAGGAGTATCAGAAAACTATGTCCGCAACCCAGTTCCAGCATTTTTTCCCCTGCCAGATTTTCTAGACCTTCATTGTTCCCGGCAGTTCTCACCAGGCAATCCCCGGATGCTTCCCCAAAGGCAAGACCAAACTCTGCCTGGGGCACGGTGTTCACCACGGCTTCGTAAAGATCATCCACGGTTTTAATGAAATGACTCTGCCCTAAAATTAGATTACAATCTTCTGGTGCTTCCAATTTAACAATTTCCAGGTTAAGTTCCATATTCATCCCCCTAGATCCTATTTTCTCTTTGTATTTTAGGTAACGTAGAGATTAATTCCCTTACCTGTTAATAATTAGGTTTCATGCCATGTTAATTTAACCGGTTCCAGTGGAATCGAAAGATCCCCCGGGCACCCAGTAATTTATATATACTAGCACAATTAAAATTGTCATTAACAATCATTATAAAATGAGTGTAAATGTTTATACTGGTTTAGGGTAAATATATCTTTAATAGAATGAATTAGAATAAATCCCCTATTAGTTTTAATACCATTGGCAACCAGCCAAAGGCTTCATTTAAAAGCTTACCCAACCTAGTGAGGTTTTAATTATGAACGAGAATATGAAAGAAATTGGCCTGAGAATTAAAGAACTTAGGGAGCTCTCAGACATCAGTGCTCAGGGAATGGCGGATCACCTGAAAATTCCCCTGGAAACCTACCAGGAATATGAAGATGGGAAAAAAGATATCCCGGCCAGCATTCTCTTCGAAATCTCCCAGAAAATGGAAGTAGACATGGGCCTGTTATTGACTGGGGAAGAAACCAGGATGCACATTTTCAGCGTTACCCGAAAAGGAAAAGGAGTAGAAGTAGGTCGCAGAAAACAGTACCAGTACGAAAATCTGGCAGAAAAATTCATACACAAAAAAGCAGAACCCTTCATTGTTACCGTGGAGCCCAAAGGAGAAGGATACAAACCATCAACCAACAGCCACCCTGGACAGGAATTTAACTACATGTTAGAGGGTGTCCTGAAAATTTACATACACGATAACGAGATAATTCTACACGAAGGAGATTCCATATTCTTCGATTCCTCTTATGAACACGCCATGGAAGCCCTGGAAAACAAAACAGCCAAATTCCTGGCTATTGTAATGTAAATATTGTTAAATTGTAGGAGAGAATGGTTTCTAACTGCAAAACACACCTTTAATTCTTGAAAATAACACCCCAGACTTAAAAAATTCAGAAAATTGATAAATGAGATATAACTGGTGATAAAAATGTCATCTTTACTTGAAAAATTCGTTTCACAGGTTGATTTTGAATCTTATCCAGATTTTAAGGATAATTTCCGGATAAAGACCCCGGAAAACTTCAACTTCGCCTACGATGTGGTGGATGAATACGCTCGCCTCTACCCGGAAAAAGTGGCCATGGTATGGTGCAATGATGATACCGATAAAATATTCACCTTCCAGGACTTGAAGGAATATTCTGACCGTACTGCTAATTTTTTCGCCCAACAGGGTATAAAAAAAGGAGACCGGGTAATGCTCACCCTTAAAAGCCGTTACCAGTTCTGGTTCTGCATCCTGGCTCTGCACAAATTAGGGGCCATAACCATCCCCGCCACCCATATGCTCAAAGCCAAGGACATTGTGTACCGGATCAAAAACGCAGGCATCAAAATGATAGTATGTATAGGTGAAGATGGAGTGCCGGAATGCTTTGATGAAGCCCACCAGAAACTGGGAGATACTCCTCTTTTAAAGGCATTGGTAGGGGAAGAAGATAGGGAAGGATGGTTTAATTTCTCCCAAGAAATTCTAAAGGCATCTCCCGAGTTCCCGCGCCCCACCGGTGAAGAGGCCACGAAAAATGACGATATAGCACTCATCTACTTCTCATCCGGAACCACCGGCATGCCCAAAATGATCATGCACGACCATACCTATCCACTGGGCCATATAATAACTGCCAAGTACTGGCAAAATGTCATCGAAGATGGATTGCACTATACAGTGGCTGACACTGGTTGGGCCAAGGCCATGTGGGGACAAATATACGGGCAGTGGATTTCAGGTTCAGCAATCTTTGTATATGACTACCAGAGATTTGACGCGGCTAAAATGCTGGATAATGCATCTCACCATGGTGTAACTACTTTCTGTGCACCACCTACCATCTACCGCTTCCTCATCAAGGAAGACCTCTCTAAGTATGACTTTTCAACCCTCCAATACGCAGTTACTGCCGGAGAACCCCTTAACCCTGAGGTTTATAATAAATTCTATGAATTCACCGGGTTAAGATTGCGAGAAGGATTTGGACAGACAGAATGTGTGGTTTGTATAGCCAACTTCCCCTGGATAGAACCTCGACCCGGTTCCATGGGAAAACCCGCACCAGAGTATGAAATCCAGATCATGGATAACCAGGGTAACCAGTGTGACGTTGGTGAAGAGGGGGAAATAGTAATAAAAACCGCAGATGGCAAACCTCCAGGCCTTTTCTGTGGATATTACCAGGAAGATAATAAAACTGAAGCTGCCTGGTATGACGGATACTACCATACTGGGGACACGGCCTGGAAAGACGAAGATGGCTACCTTTGGTTCGTGGGACGTAACGATGACATGATTAAAAGTTCAGGATACCGTATAGGTCCCTTCGAAGTTGAAAGCGCTGTTATATCTCATCCATCAGTCTTGGAATGTGCTATAACTGGAGTACCTCACCCTGTCCGGGGGCAGGTGGTAAAGGCCACCATAGTGTTGACTGGTGATTATAAATCATCCCCCGAACTGGAAAAAGAAATCCAGAACCATGTTAAAAAGGTAACCGCACCCTACAAGTATCCACGGGTTATTGAATTTGTGGATGAACTGCCCAAGACCATCAGTGGAAAAATCCGCCGGGTCGAAATCAGGGCTAAGGATGAAAAACAGTAATTAATAAAGGGCAAGGTTACTAAAAATGGCTTGATAATGCCATTTTTTAAAATCACGATTTGTAGTTTTTTTATTTCACCTACTACTTAGATTATCGTTTAAAAAGATAAAAATACTATTCAAGATTAATGGGATGATATGAATCATGAGAAGCCATAAAAAAGAACCATATCCAGTATTCAATGAACTGGAATGTAAAGCATGTGAACGTTGCATTCTCGCCTGCCGCGCTGGTGTCCTCAAGATGAGTGAAGACATTAACGAGCGTGGTTACCATTATGCCGAGTATACTGGAAAGGGATGCACTGGTTGTGGGGACTGTTATTACACCTGCCCTGAACCACTGGCCGTGGAAGTTCACATACCTCGGAGAAAGAGAATCAAAAAACAGAGCAAAGGGGATGAGGAGGAATAGAAAATGACCATTCAGCTAATCAAAGGCAACACCGCCGTTATTATTGGGGCCATGTACGCTGGTTGTGATGGTTTCTTTGGATACCCCATCACTCCTGCCTCGGAAATACTGCACGAAGCCTCCCTGTATTTCCCTAAAGTGGGACGGAAATTCGTTCAGGCAGAATCAGAAGAAGCTTCCATAAACATGGTTTATGGGGCAGCTGCAGCGGGCCACCGAGTTATAACTGCATCTTCAGGGCCCGGAATCAGCCTCATGCAAGAAGGAATGTCTTTCCTGGCAGGAGCAGAACTCCCCTGTGTCATAGTGGATATCATGCGTGCCGGACCCGGCCTGGGAAACATCGGGCCGGAACAGGGTGACTACAACCAGATAGTTAAAGGTGGAGGCCATGGTAATTACCATAACATTGTCTTGGCCCCCAATTCAGTTCAGGAAATGTGCGATTTCACCATCAAGGCTTTTGAACTGGCAGAAAAGTACCGAAACCCGGTGGTGGTGCTGGCCGATGGAGTACTGGGGCAGATGGTGGAAAGACTCCAGTTCCCTGAGGAAGCCATTGAACCAACCTATGATGAGACATGGGCTGTCCGCGGAAACCAGGAAACAATGGGAAACCTGGTGACCAGTATATTCCTGGATTTTAACCAGCTGGAAGACTTCAACTACCGTATACAGGAAAAATACCAGACCATACGTGAAAACGAGGTGGACTACGAGGAGTACCTATTGGATGATGCCCAGATAATCCTGGTGGCCTACGGAATAAGCAGCCGTGTGGCTCGTTCGGCAGTGGACATGGTCCGGGCCGAAGGCATAAAAGCAGGATTATTCCGCCTAAAAACATTGTTCCCCTTCCCAGAAAAACCATTAAGACAACTATCCACCAGTAAGGATTGCCAGTTCTTAGCAGTGGAGATGAGTAACGGACAGATGAAGCAAGATATTACCCTGGCCATTGGCTGCCAGCGTCCAGTGGAACTGGTCAACCGTATGGGTGGAAACATCATCGATCAAAAGAGCATCGTAGACAAGATCCATGAAATGGCAGGTGATAACTTATGAACGCTGATAAGAAACTGGTTCAAGAGGAGGTTACAGAGATGGAGGAAAAGATCCTCAAAAAACCAGAATCCATGCTGGATGAATTCCCCCGTAAAGGAGGAAGCGCACCTACCGCCACCCACTACTGCCCCGGTTGTGGTCATGGAATACTGCACAAACTCATAGGAGAATCCCTGGACGAACTGGGTATACAGGACCGGGCAGTAATGACCAGTCCAGTGGGCTGTGCAGTTTTCGCCTACTACTACTTTGACTGCGGACATGTACAGGTAGCCCACGGCCGAGCACCAGCAGTGGGAACCGGACTATCCCGGGTAGAAGAGAATGCCGTGGTAATGCTCTACCAGGGAGATGGAGACCTGGCCTCCATAGGATTAAACGAAACCATCCAGGCTGCCAATCGTGGGGAAAAAATGGCGGTTTTCTTTGTCAACAACACGGTCTACGGAATGACCGGTGGACAGATGGCCCCCACCACCCTGGTGGGAGAAGTCACCGTTACCTGCCCCACCGGACGTGACCCCCGTTACATGGGTTATCCCATGCACATGGCCGAATTATTGGACAACCTGGATGCTCCGGTGTTCATTGAACGTGTTTCGGTTTCCGACCCTCGAAACATACGCCGAGCCAAAAGAGCGGTGAAAAAGGCCCTGGAAGTCCAGAGAGATGGTAAAGGATACGCCTTTGTGGAGGTGCTCTCACCCTGCCCCACCAATCTCCGGATGGATGCCCAGGCCACCGAAGATTTCATCAATGATGAAATGGCCAAAGAATTCCCCCTTAAAAACTTCCGGGACCGAAGAAACGAAGTAGAACCCCTGTGCCGGGCACAGAGTGACTTTTCACAAGGTTCACTGGAAGAAATATTCGAAGTTCAAAAGGATACTTCCTGGGAAGCTCGCGACGATCCATCTTTCCCCCGGAAAGTGGTTCGAATAGCGGGATTTGGAGGTCAGGGCGTTTTAAGCATGGGCTTAACCCTGGCCCAGGCAGCCTGTAATGACCAGAGACACGTCTCCTGGTACCCTTCCTACGGGCCAGAACAGAGGGGTGGAACCTCGGACTGTACGGTGATCGTATCGGGAGAACCCATTGGGTCCCCGGTTATGCAAACTTCCGATGGTCTGGTGGCCCTGAACCAGCCTTCACTGGAAAAATTTGCATCCAAAGTAAGGGAAGGTGGACTCATCATCTACGAAAGCAGTATCGGTGAATTTGAATCTCCTGAAGGACTCCGAACCCTGGCCATACCTGCCCGGAAAATAGCCAAGGACCATGGAGTTAAAAGAGCGGCTAACACGGCCATGTTGGGAGTCATAATGGAACTGGGATTAACCGGACTTCCCCCACACGTTTTTGCCGAAGCAGTGGAGCATACTTTCCGTCGGAAACCCAAACTGATACCCGCCAATCTGGAAATACTGGAAGCAGGTGCCCAATGGGCACGGGGTAACCTTAAAAAATAACCATAAAAACTAGGGGAACAATGTCATTCCCCATTCTATCTATTTTTTACAGAGCATATGGTTTTTTAATTCATTTTAATTTATTTTAATTCATTTTACAGGATTTTAAGATATATTTTATTAATTAATCTCCTTAACTCATTTATTTATTATTTTCCCGAAGTAAAGAAATTCATTGATTACTCAAATTTTAAGTAAATTGCTGAACATAAAATTAAAATAAATAAAACCAGCAGTTTAATTATATAAATAAAACCGTAGATTAGTGTAATTTAAGTAGATAAATAGGGTAATATCGGGATAATTTTCAAGGGGGTAAATAATGCCTGTTTTTTTAAAAGAAGAAGATATTTCCATTGTTCTCTGTGGTGAAGCAGGCCAGGGAATCCAGACAGTTGAGGTCATACTAGCCCAGGCAGTTAAACAGACGGGATACCATATCTTTTCCACCAAAGAATACATGTCACGGGTCAGGGGAGGTGAAAACTCCACCCAAATAAGAATCTCATCAGACAGGGTTGCCTCTTATGTGGACCGGATAGATATCTTACTGGCACTGAGTTACGGAGCTATAGATCATCTGAAGGATAGAATTTCTCCAAACACGGTTATTATAGGGGATCCAGAACATATTAAGTCTGCACGAGAATCTGAAAATATTTCATCTGGATTAAATGCTAATTTTATTGAGATTCCACTTATGCAAACTGCTGAAGATATTGGCGGGATCATATACGCTAATGTCATTGTTGCCGGAGCACTATCCTGCCTGTTGGATATTCCTAAGGAGATTTTTGATGGATTGATCAGTGACATGTTTGCCCGTAAAGGTCCAGAAATACTCCAGAACGATTTAAAAGCAGGAGAGGCAGGATACACCCTCGGTAAAGGTTTGATGGAATCTGAAGAAAACCAGGTTAGGCTTTCGCTGGAGGCTCATTCCACGGTACGTGATGAACTCCTTTTAAGTGGTACTGATGCTGCAGGAATGGGTTGTTTGGCCGGGGGATGCAGATTTATGTCATCCTATCCCATGACTCCGTCCACCCCGCTTCAGGCCTTCCTGGCAGGTAATGCCCACGACTTTGAACTGGTATACGAACAGGCTGAGGATGAAATAGCCGCCATCAATATGGCACTGGGTGCATCCTATGCCGGAGCACGGAGCATGGTGGCCACCTCGGGAAGTGGATTTGCCCTGATGGAAGAGGGAGTAGGACTGGCTGGAATGACCGAAACACCGGTGGTCATCTATCTCGGTCAAAGACCCGGCCCCGCAGTGGGATTACCCACCAGGACCAGCCAGGAAGACCTGAATCTGGCCCTTTACTCTGGGACAGGTGAATTTCCTCGGATCATATTTGCCCCGGGGAAGCTGGAAGATGCCTTTACCTTATCTCAGCAGGCCTTCAACCTGGCAGATAAATATCAAATACCCGTATTTATCCTGTCTGATCAGTATTTTGCCGATTGTTACTATAACATACCCTCACTGCCACTGGAAGAGGTGGGAAACGAAGATTATCTCATTAAAACCACTCCGGACTATAGAAGATACCTGATCACCCATGACGGGGTCACACCCCGGGGAATACCCGGATATGGGGAGGGCATGGTGATAGTAGATTCAGATGAACATGATGAAGAGGGCCACATCACGGAAAACCTTGAAATAAGGACACATATGGTAGATAAAAGGCTTAAAAAGATGGATCATATTAGAAAAGATGCTCTGGCCCCTGAACTGGTGGGATCTGACGACTATGCGAACCTGGTACTGGGATGGGGTTCTACCTACTGGCCCATAAGGGAGGCACTGGAAAATATCAACAAAAAAGGTTTAAACCCTGATTCCAGGAAGACCAGTTTTCTTCATTTAAAACAGGTTTATCCTCTGCACAGTAGTGTTACAGACTATCTGGAGAAGGCAGAAGATGTAATTATCCTGGAGAACAATGCCCAGGGCCAGATGGCTAACATCATCCAACTGGAAACTGGCTTGGAAATACAGGAAAAATTCTTAAAATACAATGGAATGCCCTTCTCTGTGGAGGAAGTGGAAAAAAGACTCCTGCAGTTCATGGGAATCGAAGATAGTGGTCCAGATGGTCATGATAAGCCCTCGGGGGAGGTGTTATAGATGAAACCAAGGGATTTTGATTTGCCAGATGCGGATGTAGCCTGGTGTCCGGGTTGTGGTAATCTATCCATACTACGCAGCCTCAAAGCCACCCTGGCTGAACTGGAAATACAACCAGAAAACCTGGTTTTCGTATCGGGTATTGGGCAGGCTGGCAAACTTCCTCATTACATTAAAGGAAATGTATTTAATGGACTTCATGGTCGGTCACTATCTCCGGCAACCGCTATAAAGGCAGCTAATCCGGATTTAATAGTTATTGATGTCAGTGGTGATGGTTGCATGTACGGGGAGGGGGGAAACCACTTCATGCACACCATAAGACGTAACCCGGACATCACCAACCTGGTGCACAACAACATGGTCTACGGCCTCACCAAGGGACAGGCATCACCCACCAGCCAGAGGGATTTCAACACACCCTTACAGGTAGATGGGGTATTTCTGGAACCATTCAATCCTCTGGCAGTGGCCATAGCTCTTGATGCTTCATTTGTAGCCAGAGCGTTTAGTGGAGACCGTAAACAATCCATTGAAATCTTCAAAGCCGCCATAAATCATAAAGGATATGCTCTAGTGGATATATTCCAACCATGTGTCTCATTTAACAAGGTTAACACCCGGGACTGGTTCCGGGAACACACCTATTACTTGGAAGATGACCATGACCCCCAAGACAGAAATCTGGCCTTCCAGAGGGCCACGGAAACCGGAGAGTACCCACTGGGAATCTTCTACCAGAACCCCGATAAGAGTACCTTTGAAGAAAACCTTACGGTTTACCGGGATGAAAAAACACCCCTCTACCAGAGAAAACTGGACAAGGATAAACTACGGGCCCTGGTGGAAAGTAAAAGATGATGTAAATCATAGAATGTTAGTTGTAGAATTTTAATAGAGGGAAATATCAAAGGAAGATGATAATCACGGGAATAGTTTATAAAAAAATAATAAAAATTCAAACTCCAAATTATTGAATACTTGTCTTTAGGTAGAGGTGGAAATTTTGCGGAAAATCAGAATACTTTCATGGAATGTTAATGGAATCCGGGCTGTGCATCGTAAAGGATTTAAAGACTGGCTTATGGAGAGTAAACCCGACATACTGTGTATCCAGGAAACTAAAGCCACTTATAAACAGTTCCCGGCAAATATCCGGAATGTGGAAGGATATGATCTCTATACCTCTGAAGCAGAACGCAAGGGATACAGTGGTGTGGCCACCTACACTGCCCTGAAACCGGAAAAAGTACAAAAAGGCCTGGGTATCCCCAAGTTTGACAGTGAAGGCCGCACACTCATAACTGACTACGGGGATTTCGTTCTCTTCAACATCTACTTCCCCAACGGAAAGATGTCCCCGGAAAGGCTCCAGTATAAAATGGACTTTTACGACTCCTTCCTGGATTACGCCGATGCTCTTAAGGAAGAAGGACGTAACATCGTAGTCTGCGGGGATGTGAACACCGCCCACAAAGAAATAGATTTGGCCCGCCCTAAAGAAAACGAAAAAATATCCGGATTCCTGCCCATTGAACGGGAATGGATTGACCGATTCCTCAGCCATGGTTACGTGGATACTTTCCGTGAATTCAACCAGGACGCTGATAACTACACCTGGTGGAGTTACCGAACCCGTGCCCGGGACCGCAACGTTGGATGGAGATTGGATTACTTCTTTGTGAACCAGGAATTCATGGATAACATTGAATCTTCCTTCATACTCTCTGAAGTAATGGGTTCAGACCACTGCCCAGTGGGAATAGATATAAAGTTAGATTGATGGGAAATTTACCCGGGAGTATCTCAATTAATAATATTTGGAGGATTATTAAATGGACAAATTCGATGAAAAAATGGGAAAATTAGCTTCTGAAGGCCTGTCTGATGAGGAAATAGGGAAAAAACTTTTAGATGAAATGGGTGATCTCTGCATCTGCCCGGACTGCCCCATGTACAACCAGTGCGCCGAGAAAAATTACGAAGGACTGTACTGTATCCTAGGACTATCAAAGTGTAAACTGGAGGAAGATGATTGTATTTGCCCGGAATGTGAAGTAGCAGAGGAACTAGAACTTAAAAATGATCTATTCTGTATCAATGGTCCGGAAAAGGAATTAAGGAGGCTTTAATAGTCTCAAAATTTCGAAATAAATGCGTTTTAAATCCAGAAATACTTCAAAATTCCTTTTTTCCAGTTATACCTTTTTATATTAATTAATCTCAAATAAACCTTAAAATTATCCTTCAATTACCTTTACTTTTTTTATCTATTACTCCGCTCCTATGATCAGACACAGATGGAGTGAATTGGTGTTAATGGTGGATAATTTATGAAGGAAGGGAGATAGATTGAATTAACCCTAAGTCATATACAAGGTGTATGACTTAATTTAATTTGTCAAATTACATTTATTTGTCAAATTTTTCTAAATTTATACTGGGAATTAGATTATACTGAGAATTAGAGGGATGCTATGAGCTATCGTGGAAGAGCTAAACAGTTTTTAGAGTCACAAAATATTTCCATTGGAGACATTATCTCTGTAAAAAAGGATGATGTAGAATACAGGGGCATGCTTCTGGATCGGGCTGAAGATGCTGACGAACTACACGTTGTACTTAAAATGGACAGCGGATACAATGTGGGCATCGCCATTGACCAGGCAGAAGTAGAACTCCTGGAAAGGGGAGAAAAACCGGAAATAAATCTACCCCCCCTGGAAATCGAGAAGGACCCGGAAAAAATGGATGTATCCATTATATCCACCGGAGGAACAGTGGCCTCCATCATTGACTACAAAACCGGGGCCGTACACCCGGCATTCACCGCTGATGACCTCCTGAGGGCCACTCCAGAGTTACTAAATGAGGCTAACATCAGTGGAAAGGCCATAATGAACATCCTCAGTGAAAACATGAAACCAGGGTTCTGGGTTCAGGCCGCACGCTCGGTGGCGGATGAAATAAATCAGGGAGCTGATGGAGTAGTGGTGGCCCACGGAACAGACACCATGCACTACACTGCTGCCGCCTTAAGTTTCATCCTGGAAACACCGGTGCCCATAGTAATCACCGGTGCCCAGAGAAGTTCGGACAGACCCTCATCTGATGCATTCTTAAATCTGATGAGCTCAGTGGCCATGGCCAAATCAGACATAGCCGAGGTCACAGTCTGCATGCACGCCACAGAAAACGATAATAAGGCCCACATCCACCGGGGAACCCGGGTGCGTAAAATGCACACCAGCCGTAGGGACACCTTCAACAGCATTAACAGCCCACCACTGGCCAAAGTAAAGGAGGGGAAGGTGAAAATCATTGATAAACAATTCTCCTACCGCAAGAGAGGAGAATGTCCGCTGGAAATCAACGACAAACTGGAAGAGAAGGTGGGCTTTATAAAAAGCTATCCGGGAATAGCCGCTGAACTACTGGACTACCATATCGATAAAGGCTACAAAGGTATCTTAATGGAAGGAACCGGTCTGGGGCACTGTCCCGATCACATGATACCCTCATTACAGAGGGCAGCTGATGAAAACATTCCGGTGGTCATGACTTCCCAGTGCCTCTACGGCCGCACCAACCTCAATGTTTACAGTACCGGTCGCAAACTCCTATCTTCTGGTGTTATACCTGTGGGGGACATGCTGCCCGAAACTGCCTACGTTAAACTGGTATGGGCCTTAGGACAGACCAGCCAATATCAAGAGGTTAAACAGATCATGGAAACTAACCTGAAGGGGGAAATGGATGAAAAATCTTCCTCAAAATACTTTTTAAGGGACTATGGGGAATAGGATGGAGTCATGGTGATTTAAATGGATAAAAATATTGATTACGAAGAACTGGGCCTTATGATGGGTTTGGAAATACACCAGCAACTTAACACAGCTCAAAAACTGTTCTGCCCCTGTGAATGTGAACTCACCGATAAAAAACCAGAATACAGGGTTTTAAGATATTTACGGCCCACCCAGAGTGAACTGGGTAAAATCGATCGGGCAGCCTTTGAAGAGTCACGCCGTGAGCTTACCTTCCTCTATGATGCTTATCCTTACCATACCTGTCTGGTGGAGACTGATGATGAACCACCGCATCCACTGAACCAGGAAGCGCTGGAGATAGGACTTATAATTGCAACCCTCCTCAACATGCAGGTGGTGGATGAATTCCACACCATGCGAAAACAGGTAATTGACGGCAGTAACACAGGAGGATTCCAAAGAACAGGGTTACTGGCAATTCAGGGACATATGGACACTCCCTATGGTCGGGTGGTAATTGAAAACCTTTGTCTGGAAGAAGATGCTGCCCGGAGAATGGGCCAAAGGAAGGGGAAAGTGGAATTTCGTCTGGACCGGTTGGGAATACCTCTTTTAGAGATAACCACCGATCCATCCATGAACCACCCCCAACAGGTAAGGGAGGTGGCCTACCAGATCGGCCAGGTACTGCGCAGTACCCGGGTGAAAAGGGGTCTGGGAACAATACGTCAGGATCTCAACATATCCATCCGGGAAGGTGCCCGGGTTGAAGTGAAAGGAGTTCAGGACCTGGATTCCATGGAACAACTGGTGGAAAATGAAGTCATGCGACAGCTCCGTCTCCTGGAAATCAGGGATGAACTGGTGAAAAGGGAAGCTACAGTTGAAGAAGAAATACATGACCTAAATAAGCTATTAAATGATACAGAATCAAAAATCATTGCTAAGGCCATTAAAAAGGGTGGAAAAGTTTTAGCCATTAAATTAAATGGTTATAAAGGATTGATTGGCAAAGAATTACAGCCCGGTAGAAGATTCGGAACAGAACTGGCTGGTTATGCCAAAAAAATGGGGGTGGCAGGTATATTCCACACGGATGAACTTCCGGCCTATGGAATAACCTCCCAGGAAGTGGAAAACATAAACACCTCTTTACAGATTGGTCCCGACGATGCCTTTATACTGGTGGCTGATGAAGCAGAGAAGGCGCAAAATGCCCTGGAAGAGGTTCAAAGAAGGGCTCGCATGGCTGTTGATGGTGTTCCCGAGGAGACCCGGAAGGCCCTGGATGATGCTAACACCGAGTATTTAAGGCCACTGCCTACGGCCAGCAGGATGTACGTGGAAACAGATATCCCCACTCAATTGGTGTCCTCCGAGCTTCTGGAACATGTTAAGAACAATTTACCCGAACTTCCCAAAGAAAAGGAAACCCGCATAATAGCCGAACACAACTTGAGCGAAGATTTAGCACACCAGCTCGTGCGCCAGGATCGGGTGGAACAGTTCGAGGAAATAGTGGCTGAATGTGGGGTTGAACCCACAACGGTAGCTTCATTACTGGCTTACACCCTTAAAGAACTCAGAAGAGAAGGTTTGGATGTGGATAACCTCCCGGGCAGCCATTTGAAGGGAACATTCCAGTTACTGAAACAGGACAAAATATCCAAGGATGCGGTTTCCGAGGTACTGGTTGGAGTTTTAAAGGAAGACTGGACTCCCGAAGAATCTGCCAGTAATTTAAACCTTTTAATGCTTTCTGAAGAAAATGTCAGGGACATAATCGTGGAATTAGTATCTTCCCATGAAAACCTGATTGAGGAACGGAAAATGGGTGCTATGGGCTCCCTGATGGGGATGGCCATGAAACAGCTCAAGGGAAAAGCCGATGGTAAATTAGTGAACAAATTATTGAAGGAAGAGATACAGAAATATCTGTAGGGGTGTTTTCAAATGGAAGAATACGATCTGGTTATCATTGGTGGAGGACCGGCGGGCTTAACTGCAGGAATATACGCTGGAAGGCAGGGAATGAATGCAGTAATTCTGGAAAGGATGACTGGAGCAGGTTCTGGTTATATGGTGCCCTTGATGGAGAATTATCCTGGTTTTGAGGTGACATCAGGGAAAGAACTCCTGGAAAAGATGAGAAAACAGGTGGAAAAACACATCCCCATAAAGAACATGGAAGAAGTTAAGGAAATTAGGGAAAATAGTCCGGGCGATATTTCCCTCACCACCTCTCAGGGAGAATACCGGACCAAGTCAGTAATAATATCCACAGGAAGTCATCACAGACGGCTGAATGTGCCGGGCGAGTATGAATTCCTGGGCCGAGGAGTCTCTTATTGTGCCACCTGTGATGGACCCCTGTTCAAAGAAAAAAGTGTAGTGGTGGTGGGTGGAGGAAATGCTGCAGTTCAGGAAGCAATTTATTTAAAGGACTTAGATTGCGATGTAACCATCATACACCGAAGAGACGAGCTGCGGGCTGAAAAATACCTTCAGAACAAATTAAAAGAACATGAAATCCCGGTGGTATGGGATTCGGTGGTGGAAGGGATAAATGGTGAAGTGGTAGTCAATAGTGTATCCCTCCTAAACCGTAAAACCCAGGAAAAGAAGGATTTACCAACCGATGGAGTATTCATTGCCGTGGGAGAAGAGCCCCTCAATAAAGTAGCCCAGAGTGCCGGTGTGGAACTTGACAAAGAAGGTTACATTGTAACTGACAAGCACCAGCGAACTAACCTTCCCGGAATATACGCTGCAGGGGATATAACCGGAGGAATCAAACAATGGGTGGTGGCCTGTTCTGAAGGAGCTGTGGCAGCATTAATTGCCTTTGTAGAGGTCATGGAGGAGTCTGAAATAAAATAAAAGCCCATAATTTTTTTTAAAAATTTTACTATTCTAAAGGATACCATGAAAAACAGGATAAATTTCGGCCCGGCAGGTAATCCCCTGGGATTTAACGGTCAAACCGTAGATGTCTGTGATTACATCCGTGGCCTGGGCTTAGATGCCTATGAATATCAGGCCACCTACGGGGTGAAGATTCAGAAACAATCCGGTCTTAAACTGGGTGAAAATGCCCGAAATAACCGTGTGAAGATTTCCATGCACGGCCCCTACTACATCAACCTATCGGCACAAAAGGAAGATGTTCTGGAAAGATCCATTGAACGGTTGATTCAGTCAGCCCGGGCAGCAGAGTGGATGGATGCCTATCGTATTGTTTTCCATCCTGGATTTTACACAAAATACACGTCCCAGGAGGCATTGCAGCGATGCAAGGGAGCCATTAATGATCTTTTGGAGAAACTGGATTCCCTGGGAATAAAAAAATTCACCTTCGCACCGGAAACCACTGGAAAAAGGTCTCAACTGGGTAGTCTGGATGAAATCATTGAAATTTGCCGGTCCTTCCCCCACTTTGCTCCCACCATAGACTTTGCCCATGTACATGCCCGGGGAAGGGGTTGTGTGAAGGGAGCTGATGAATATCATCAGATATTGAGTAAATTAGAGGATGAACTGGGTGAAATGGTAAAAAACCCGGAAACACTCCACTGTCACTTCACCCGGATTGAATACACCGATGCTGGTGAAAGAAAACACCATGTTCTCCAGGAAATGGAATACGGTCCTCCATTAGAGCCATTACTGGAAGTTCTGGTGGATGGAGGATGGAACGCCACCATCATATGTGAAACTCCCTTTTTGGAAAAAGACGCACTTTTGATGAAGGCCGTCCATGAGAAAATCCTGAAAAAGAAGGGTGTTTAAAAAATAAGGAAATTTAACTACTTATTTAATTTTTGAATTCCCATAATCTCTCTAAATATTCATATTTCTTCCCTAACAATGGCTTTTGTTTAGTTAACTTGAATTAAGTGAATTTTAGAATGTTTTAATGTTATTGGACAGTTTGAAAGTAGAATTAATGGGAAATTTGCCTTGAACTATTTAAACTATAGTTTGACAGGGTTGTATCTAAAATTGATAAAATATATATGGGTTAATAGATAATAATACCAGAATTATCTCCTGGTGGTATGATGGAAGAAGAGATCCTGGTTAAAAACTTCAGTGACAGTAGTTACATCAAGGAAGAGGAGCTACTGAAGATTATCCATGATTTCATTGAAGAAAGTGTACTGCAGGGAATTATCAATGAATTTGTCAAGGATGACGTGGAGTATTTAAGGCTTAAAGATCGCCAGATCAGATGGCTGGCGGCTAAAACAAGGTTCAGGGGTTCTTTAGAGTAAGTTGTTAGTTTTTTTATATTGAGATAAGCCTCTAGATCAACAAATTAGGGGTTTCTCCACCAATCTTCCAAACTATAATTAATTTTTTAATCCCCCTGGTTATTGAATTTCGAAACGACAATAGTTATCTCCCAGGGCGTAACATTTTGTTTCTTTAACCCTGGTTGATTCATTTTTATACAAACTGAATAATGATTCAAGAATACCACTATCAAATGCGCAGGCTGGTCTGCCAAGGTAGGGCAGGCCACTGCATTCAAAACAATCCTGTACCTTGATGGTGAGGGGGTCCAGGCTTTTAACTTCCACTGTACCTAGGCTATGGGTCTGCCAGAACCGGGCAATATTTCCCAGGAAATTATCCAGTTCTGGGTCTTTAACTTTCTCATACAATGCAGTTCCCACCTTTAAACCGGCTTCGTGGAGTATGGGGTCTATGTCCACTCCCTGGGTGAGCATGGAAATTCGGATAGTGTGAAATATCAGTCGGAAGAACTCAAAGGGATCATTTTCACTGTAAATGTACCTCTGGATATAGGCGGAAATATCTTCCTGGAGCTGCTGGTGCTGTATTTTGCCAATGTATTCTGATTGCAGGAAGAAAATCTTCTTTCTAGCATCAAAGGGATCTACCCGCGAGTCAATTATTCCTTCCCGGGACAGAGATTTGAGGTGGCTGGACACGGTTGATTTAGCCCGGCCAGAGAATTTAACCAGTTCATCAAAGCTGAGATCACCTTCACGTAGCATGGATAGAATTTTCACCCTCACCGGGCTTTTAATGGCCTTCACCCCCTGGGTGGTGGCAAAAAGTTCGATGGACAGGTTTTCATTTTCCGGGTTAGCACGGTGAGTTACATTATTTTTAACCATTGTTCATCCTGAATTGTTTTTTAGAATTATTCTGTAGGAATTTATCTGTAGTGGGAGTATTCTTTTTGAAATTATTTTCCCCTATATTTTTTCTATTAAATTGTTTTTCAATGGATTGTTTTTCAAATTTTTAAGATATTAGGATCTCAAATTTCAAGCAATACCTCCACTATGATTTTATTTTACTGTCCTCTCTCACAGCGGATACACATATCAGTGTCACGGTCGGTCTTGAAGGTCCGGCCACACTTTTTACAGGTAACATCGTGTAGAGATGATTTTTTATCGACAATGTCCAGTGAGCAGGAACATTTCCAGCCCATTTTGCCCTTTAGTGCCTGTTCGAAAGCTTTGTCTTCATCAATTTCTTTTTTAGGCATCTTGAGTCCTCCTTTAATTTTTAGTAGGTCTGTTTTGGGTGTTTACAGTAACTTGGTTTCTGTAGTGGGTCGGGGAACTTTTACCACCAGAAAACGCAGCACATCATCGCTCTCATTGTACCAGCAGTGGGGAATACGGGCGGGGCTGTCAATTAAAGTATCCTTTCCCACTTCCTTTTTTTCATCCCCTATTTCCACTATGCCGGTACCTTCCAGAACATAGAAGAAAACATCAACGGGTGTGATGTGTTTTTTAAGTGATTCTCCAGGTTGGAGGGTTATATGCACAGTCATGGCGTTTTCTGTGTCATACAACTTGCGGACATCAACTTTATGGGGAGTGTCAGCTACCGGGGTATTTTCCATTTGAACTATATTCATTCTAAACCCTCTTAAATCTTCATTTAATCTTCAGTGTTTACCATTGATTGTATTTATTTAACTTAAAGGATTTTATTAACTTCAGATATCTACGGTTACCAATGTTAGTGATTTATTAAGGTTCTACCTTGAAAATAGAAAAATGGGAGGTTTTATTCTCCCATTATAGCTTTGATATCTTCTTCTGGATCTCCAATTGGTTTAAGATCGTAGTTCTCAACAAGGACGTTGATTATTTCCTCGTTAGCCCACCCGGGTAATATTGGCCCTATGTACATTCCTTTCATGTCTAGGGCCAATAGGCTCCAGAGGATAGCGGCGGCTTTTTGTTCCATCCAGCTTAACACTATGGTTAATGGTAGTTCATTCAGTTCCACACCAAATAGTTCGGTTAAAGCCAGGGCAATGTCCACGGCAACTATGGCATCGTTACACTGTCCCAGATCTATCAGGCGAGGCACCCCTTCAATGTCTCCCAGGTTCAGGTCATTGAACCGGTATTTACCACAGGCTAAGGTTAGCACTACAACATCCTGGGGGAGTTTCTCCACGAATTCACGGTAGTATTTGGCTTGGGGTTTGGGGGAGTCACATCCGCCAACCAGGATGAATCTTTTAATTTTGCCGGTCTCTACCAGTTCTTTGATCTTTGGTGCCAGGGACAGGACGGTGGATGCTCCGAATCCAGTTGTAAGTACTGTGTCTTTTGGTTCATCTTCTAGTTCTGGTAGTTCCAGTGCTTTTTCAATAACCGGGGTGAAGTCGTTGTCTTCAATGTGTTTCACTCCAGGTAATTGGGCTACCCCACTGGTGAACATTCTTTCTTTGTATTCATCTTTAGGGAGCAACACGCAGTTTGAGGTTCCCAAGATAGCCACCGGGTATTTGGAGAAGGTTGCCCTCTGGTCGAACCAGGGCCCTCCCAGCTGTCCCACCAAGTGTTTGTATTTTTTAAGTCCAGGGTACCCGTGGGCCGGTAGCATTTCCGAGTGGGTGTAAACGTTTATTCCCTTCCCTTCGGTCTGTTTTAAAAGTTCTTCCAGGTTTTGGAGGCTGTGGCCGGTGACTAAGATACCGGGGCCTTTAACTGATCCCACTGGTACTTCGGTGGGCACTGGTTCCCCGTAATTATCAATGTGGGCCTTTTTAAGTAGTTGCATGGTTTTGATGTTCATCTGACCAGCTTCCAGAGCTAATTTTACAAATTCCTGGGGGTCGAAGTTGACATTGGTCAGGGTGGAAAAGAATCCCTTTTCCAGGAAGGCATCCACCTCGTCATCAGTATAACCCAGTTCACGGGCATGGTACAAGTAGGCGGTTATTCCCTTTATGGCGAATAACAGGTTGTCCTGCAGACGGGCTACGGTGGGCTGTTTTCCACATACTCCAACAACGGTACAACCAGTTTCACGGGCAGTTTGCGAACACTGGTAACAGAACATATCTAATGCTTCTCCTTTTTCCATTTTATTTTCCTCCTTATTTTACTCTTATTTTTTTCAATTAACCACAAAATTTCACAAATTTTCTATTTAAAGGCCTTATTGGGCCTTTTTATACACACTGAATTGTTCTATCTACATCGAATGTTCTATATGTATAGAACAAAAACTATATATAATTTTTGTCTTGATTTCTTCAAGAGACAGAAACAGTTGAAAATAATCCGGAAGTACATCCTGAAAAAAATAAATAAACTGTATGTAACAAATATATAAATGGCAGCTGTTATCCAGCACGGTTTAAAACTGAATTTATCCGAGGGGGATTAAGTATTGGATGAAAACAGGTCTAATAAGGAACTTAGGGAGGAATTTATTGAATTAAGAAAGATTTTAAACTTTAAAGAAGAATCCCTAAAAAAATTCATCCATAATCAGAAAATTTTGTCCCAAACTGCCTTACCTGGAAGAAATGGAAAATTAAATGATTACATGGGTAGGGAGGTCATTTAATTGCGGGAAAATCTGGATGAATCAAGCTCTTCATTTCGAATTTTCATTATATCAGTTCTAATAATCATTTCATGTCTGTTAACCTATTATTTTCACTTTGTTCTAGGAAAAGGAATAGTATTTTCTCAGTTTTACTATATTCCCATTATACTTGCGGCTTTTTGGTGGAAAAAAAAGGGAATATGGGTGGCATTGTTTTTGGCATCACTCTTACTCATTACTGAGTTGATTACTCCCGTGGATTCCTTTGTTCAGGAAATTTTAAGGGCCATTATTCTGGTTTCAGTCAGTGTGATAACAGTGTTCATTAGTGAAAAAATAGAGAAAACACAGATTAAACTAGTGATCAGTGAAGAAAAATACCGTAACATAGTAGAAACCACACACGAGGGCATAGTAGTTGGAGATACCCAGGGAACCATCCTTTATGTTAATCAGAGAATGTGTGAACTGTTGGGGTATGAAAGAGAGGAACTGGAAAATCATAATATTTTTGAATTTACACCGGAAGATAAACGAGATCTACTGGTTGAAACCAGAAAAAAAGTAGTGGAAGGCGAAAAAATTGCTTTTTACCCGGAATTCCACAGAAAGGATGGTTCTAAATTATGGACATTGGCCCAGGCCTCTCCCTTATATGATGATCAGGGCCAGTACATGGCCAATCTTTACATGCACAGTGACATCACTGAACTTAAAAAAGCCAGAAAGGCACTGGAAGTGTCCTATGCTCAGTTGGAGAAAAAGGTGGAGGAACTACCCGGGAATTAAATGAAAGTGAAGAAAAATACCGAAAGCTTTTTGAAAAAAACCCTGATTATAGCATACTTTTCGATAAGAATGGCGTAATTATGGAAGTTAATGAAGCCACAGTTAAGATGATGGGTTTGTCAAAGGAGGAAATAGTGGGTAAAAAATTCACAGAATTAGAATCCATACCTCCCGAAAATGTGTCCTCTATTTTAGAGGAGTTATTCAGCATATTAGGGGGAAAAGAGATTAAACCATTTGAATCCAAATTTATAGATGGTAATGGCGATATCCATTATATTATAATCCACGCCATACCTTTTCTGGAGAAGGGGAAGGTTGACCGTATATTGGGAATAGGTGCAGATATCACCCAGCTAAAAAAAGCACAAAAAAGGATAATATCCTCTTTAAATGAAAGGGAAGCATTGTTAAGGGAAATTCACCATCGGGTGAATAACAATATGCAGATCATTTCCAGTTTGCTCAACCTCCAGACCCTCTACGTCCGTGAAGATGAAACTAAGGAAGTTCTTCGGGACAGTCAAAGACGGGTTAAATCCATGGCCATGGTACACGAAAATCTGTACTTGGCTGGTGATCTTAGTCACATCAAATTTAAAGAATACACCGAGAAGCTTGTTTCGGATATTTTCAGTACTTACAACCGTAAAACTGATGATATAAAGTTTATTTTAAATATGGTGGGAATTGAACTGAACATGGAGACGGCCATACCCTTAGGTCTCATAATTAATGAACTGGTGACCAACAGCCTTAAATTTGCCTTTCCAGAGAATGAAGGTTCAATAAGCATTGAACTTGAAAACAATAATGGAAAATTCGTTTTATCTGTCGCTGATGATGGAATAGGTTTACCCCCAGATTTTGATTTGAACAAAACATACTCTCTTGGCCTGCGATTAGTTAAAAATTTAGTAATCCAGCTGGATGGTGAAATAACCCTGGATTCCAGTCAGGGAGCAGAATATAAGATTACTTTCCATGAATTGGATTATAGTGAAAGGTTGTAATTGTCTTTTTCAGGTTTAAGATGTAGTGGATGGGATTTTTTTGTCATGTGCCTTTGATTATCTTACATATACTTACTTATCAAGTATTATGGTCTCTTACTTCTCAAGCAGGATAGCTGAAGATTTAGAAATTAGGGGAAATGTATTTAAAAAATGTTAATTAAGTGGTAGGTACATATCATTTTACAAACTAATTTGAGGTAAACCCATATTGAAACTTAACAACATAACTCCTGATCCAATTGTATCGGAAAAAAAGACCTGCACTGGTCCAGAAGACACTGGAAAGGAAACCAAAATGGTAGTACTCCAATCCATTGGTTATCCCTTCCTGTGCAACCTGGTGGAGAACCCTAAAATTGAGATATTCGACACTGAACTTTTCGAACTCTATGCCCTGGAGCAGTGGGCAGGTTATACAGTGAAAGAAGGTTCATTCCTTTTCGACCAGAAATTACTGCCTGATTTTGCATTTAAGGTGATAAAGGCCCATCCCGATGACTCACGCATAACCCAGAACACTTCCATACTTCTCATGGAGGTGGAAGAGGTTCGTGAGGTCAAGAAGGTGGAAAGTAACTTTAAAATGAGTGATGTTATTGGTCAGGATCGGGCCAAGACCAAGTGTAAAATCATTACCAAGTACCTCCAGGAACCAGAAACATTCCAGGGATGGGCACCCCGTAACGTCCTTTTCCACGGAACTCCGGGTACGGGTAAGACCATGCTGGCCAAATCATTATCCCATGAAATGCAGGTCCCTCTCTTCCTGGTTAAGGCTACCAGTCTTATTGGGGAACATGTGGGTGATGGGGCACGTCAGATACACGATCTTTTTGAAGCAGCATCAGCCTGTGCACCAGCCGTGATTTTCATAGATGAAATAGATGCCATTGGTCTGGACCGTAAGTACCAGTCCTTACGGGGTGATGTTTCCGAAGTGGTCAATGCCCTTTTAACTGAACTGGATGGAATCAACCCCCACCTGGGTGTGGTAACCATTGGAGCTACTAACAATCCTCAATTACTTGATTACGCACTTAGGAGTCGTTTTGAAGAGGAAATTGAGTTTGTTCTTCCGGATGAAGGTGAAAGGAAAAGGATACTGGAAATGTACATTGAATCCATGCCTTTACCAGTTGATGTTAACGTGAAAAAACTGGCCAGCCTATCCAAGGGCATGTCTGGTAGGGATATAAAGGACCGACTGCTTAAAGTGGCGTTACATAAGGCTATATCCGAAGACCAGGAAAATGTTACCTGGGAAAACTTTCAGTACGCATTGAAACATCATGAAAAAGAGAAAAACGAACCCAAAGGCATGTTTGCCTAATTCTCTTTTTTTAAATTAACTAATTTCTAACTATTTTTTCCCATTTTTTTTATCTTTAGTACCCAGATTAACATTAAGTGGGGAAACAGTTTTATCCTGAAAATCATCATACTGTAAATCTAGTATAAGTCATTACTCCGGTTATTAGGGAAATAGTAAATTATGGGATGTTGTGGACAATAATTTAATGGATGGGGAAAGTCTTGGTTGCCAATAGAAACTTAAAAATTATTTTAAAGGATGCCGCAGGTTATGCACTTTCGGACTGGCGCAATTTTTTGATACTGGGGTTAATACTGCTTTTAGCGGACCATGTTATGGATCTGTATTCGGCTTCCACTGGTAACAGTGTACTGGATATTTTAATACTGGCATCCATTGTGGGAGTTGTCATCTTATTGTCTTTTATTGAAATAGGATATGGGTTCCGTATAGTGGAGGAAACAGTTGAAGGATCAACCCGCCCGCCTAGTTTCCATCATCCCTTAAATCTTTTTGTCCATGGAATAAAAGAGAGTCTGATTCTCATTGTTTATTTTATTTTACCTTTCTTATTAGTGGTTCTTGGGCTTTCTGAATTAGGAGACCTTTTAGATTTTGATTCACAGTGGGGAATGGCCCTGCTGATTCTGGGCATGCTGGGTTTCTTAGTCTGTTTCAACATCGTGATGCAGGGGGCGATTTTGACCATGGCTCATCATCGTGGAAGCCTCCGCTGGGGATTTAACATGCCCCAGGTATTTAAAAAGATAAGAATGGTCGGTCTGAGGAACATGTTCATGGTTACGATTATTACGGGGATAGTGCTTTACATTATCCGCCAGATACTTTTTGATGCACTCCATGAAATACCTTACTTGGGTTCTACTGTGGGAGAGTTAATAGCTACAGTTTTAATAGCTCCCTTCCTCCTGATAGTTACCACCCGTTTACTGGGATTAATTGATGTACAGGGGTAAATAATAATGACTCCCTTTAAAATTATTGTTAGGTAGAGTAGTGAGGAACTTGGATTGGATTTTAAGTTCCTTGATAAAATAAATGAATTGTAAAATAAATCTAGGGGGATGTATTAATCTACGAGGATGTATTATAAAATAAGATAGTGTATCAGTTTTTATTCTTGAAAATATACTTGGCCGTGTTTAGAACATCTTTATTATTATTTTCCGCGGCTTCTTTTAGGTTATGAATGATGTCTAAAAACACACGATCTACCACCACCTTGGTAAGGTCATCAACCACCTTTTCCTTACCATTCATATCTCCCAGCTTGCGGAAGGCCTTCTGGGTTTCCCGCGTTCTTATGGTCTCGGCCTGAGCCCTTATCTGAGCGATAACTGGTTCCACTTCCAGGTGTCGCAGTGATTTTTCCAGGAGTTCTAATTCATTGGCAATGATTTTTTCGGCTTCCTTTGCTTCGGTTTCCCTTATTTTTTTGTTTTTATCGGCTATACCTCTTAAATCATCAATGTTATATAGTTTAACCCCTAACTGGGCAACTTCCTCTTCAATATCCCGAGGATTGGCAATGTCAATCATCACCATGGTCTGGAGATGTTCAGGGGGTACAGCCTCACTCACCTTCTCCTGGGTGAGAATATTGTGTGGTGCTCCGGTGGCACTGATAACCACGTCGGCATCGGACATTGCTTGGGATAAACTGTCAAAATGAATGGCACTCCCCCCCAGCTCCTTGGCCAGGCAGACTGCCCGGTCGTAGGTGCGGTTGGCTACTACAATCGCCTGGAGATGTTTCTCCACCAGTGCTTTGGCCACCAGTGTTCCCATTTTACCGGCCCCAATAACCAGCACTTTCTTACATTTAAGGTTTCCGAGAACAGATTCTGCCAAATTCACTGCAGCAGAGCCTATTGAAACTGAACCCTGATTTATTCGTGTTTTTTTACGTACAGATTGTCCTACGTGTATGGCTTTGGTAAAAACAGTACTCAGTACCTGACCACAGCAACCAGTTTTAACACTAACTTTGTAAGCATCCTTTAACTGGCCTAATATTTGGTCTTCGCCAATGATCATGGATTCCAATCCGCATGAAAGTTTTAAAACATGTTCAAGGGCTTTTTCATCCTTTTCAACTACCAGCCCGTTCCAGTGATAGTCCAGGGGAGATTCATCCATGACCAAATAGATTTCTGCGCGGTTGCAGGTTTTCAACTGGATAAATTCCTGCACTTGATGTTCTTTCTGTATTTTCGCGAATATGTCCTCCATGGTACTGGTGGACTCTTCAATTTTATTGATATCCGCGGTTTTGTGGTCAATTCGGATGTTAAGAATCACTTTAACCCTCCTGAATACTGGAAGATGTATTTGTATTACCTTTTTTCAAATTACCCTGGTGGTTTTTACTAGGCTTAGTATAAACTAATAATTAGGTAATGGATTTATGCACTGTTTTTAGTTATTTATTAATTTAGGTCACGAGGGGCCTGGATAAAATGGACAATGTAATTTTTGGCCTCTTCCAGTTTTCCTCTATCTAAAAATTCATTAACCTTTTTATCATTTAAGATTTGGTATAAATAATCACGACGCTTCTTTTGATCTGGTACCTTTTCCTTCAATAACTCACGGGTGAAATGCTGTAATTCCAGTTGAAGGATATCTTCTTCACTCACCACGGCCTGGATGCGCTTTCGCAGTTCTTTGGCCATAAGCGGGCTTTTACCCTGGGTGAAAATGGAAAACTGTACATCTTTAATAAAAAATGAGGAGGGAACAATGATATTTCCCTTTTCCGGGTAGTCAGCACGATTTACAAGTTTATTTTCAGCTAACCGGGCCACTTTTTGGTTCAATTGGTGATCTCCACTGGCTACTACTACTAAATCTGCCCAATCTATCCACTGTGGAAGTTCAGCACGAGGTTTGGGGTTAGCTCCTAATTTTATCAGTTGGGAAGGAACTTTACCTCCACTTATCACTACATTAGCCCCGGCATCCAGAAAACGAAGCGCTCTTCGCTGGCCGACTTCCCCGGCTCCAACCACCAGGACATTTTTATCCGGCATCTTTAGGTAGAGGGGAGTCCATCCCATCTTCACACTTCCGCTCAGATTTCCAAATTTTTCATCCGGAGAACCTTAATTGCAGTTTTCAGGTCGTTACCACATTCCGAGAGAACCTGTGAAGCCTCCTCTAGGGAGACATTGAATGTGTCGGCCAGTGCTTTAATGCTCTCCTCGTTGTCGGTAGGTTCATGACCTACCAGTTCCTGTGATAACTGGTGTTTTAAATCCATGTACTCTTCACTGCTCATATCAATTCTGCGCAGGACCATATCCCTTAGGGGGCATGGTTTGGATGGTTTGCAGCACCACACCAGGGATCCAAAACAGGTTCCTTCGCCCTCACCCAGACGAGTTTTTTCTCCAAATTTCTCTTTAATCTCTACATACTCTTGAGGAGTCATTCCTGCCTCTTCAAGAGCGAATACAATAGGACAAGGTTTAACAGGTGGACAACAAAAAGTCAAAGCTCTTTTATCTCCCCCTCGGCATACATGTGATGGTGAATCTTCCCAAGCCATCTTATTCCTCCTTTAACATTTTTTTCTTCTCTGAAGGGGTTAAATCTTCCACAATATCAGCGGGTAAACCGGTTTTAAGGATTTTTCCTCCTCTCATGAGGGCGGCCCGGTCACAGACATCCAGTACAAAGTCCATGTCGTGGCTTATAATAACAAAGGTTTGTTTCAATTCATCTCGGGCCTTCCGGATGGAATCAGTAACCTGCACCCGGGTCATGGGGTCCATGGTACCGGTTGGTTCGTCAAGGATGACGATGTTAGGTTCTTTAATGAGAACCTGGGCCAGTGCCACCCGGTGTCTTTCTCCCCCACTCAGTTCATCCGGATATTTGGTGATTATTTTTTCAGCATATTCTTCATCAAATCCCACAGCGTTCAGCACATAAAGTGCTTTCATTTTAGCAAATTCTGCAGGTAATTCCAGGCTTATTGCTTCAGTTAAATTTCCCAAAACATTTCTGTGGGGATAAAGGCTGTATTCCTGGTGTAATATTCCCAGGTAGGGTTTAACCCGGCCCCTGCCGAATATGCCCTTTTCAGTCATATCTATCCAGTTATCCCCTAATTTAACCATGATCTGCCCACCACTGGGGTCGGTGAGACCATAGAGAATACGGGAAAGGGTGGTTTTACCGGCTCCGGAGAGTCCAACCACTCCGAATATTTCTCCTTCATCAATAACCAGGTCTATGCCATCTACGGCCTTAACCACTCCTCGATCAATGGAATAGTAATGTTTTTTCACGCCTTCCATTTTTATGATGGGGCCACCGGTTTTAAATTCAGTTTTCTTCTCTGGTAGGGGAACCTGGTCCAGGAAGCTCTGCACTACAGTTTCGGGGTTCCCTTCTTCCACAATTTCTCCCTTCTCCAGCCAGATAACATGGTCCGATAACTGGCGCATAACTTCTGGCCAGTGAGAGGTGATGACCATGGTGGTTCCCTTTTCTTTCACACCTTCAATCAGGGCTTGGTGGATTAATTCCGCAGTTTGAGGGTCAAGTGTACCGGTTGGTTCGTCTGCTAAGAAGAGCATTGGTTCTTTAGCAATTTGTCTAGCCAGAACAACTCTCTGTTTTTCCCCACCAGAGAGATCACGTGCTATATGAGTGATCCGATGGGTCATCTGAGCCATGTCCAGAAGATCTATGGCCATGTAGGTACTCTCTTCTTCATCACGCCCGGTGATTGATTTTATAACGTTATCAATCACCGTGTCATCTTCGTAAAGAGCAAATGTCCTTTGTAGCATAATGGAGATACGGCGTTTGATTGCAGCGAAATGTTTACGGTCAGTGTTCCAGAAATCGATTTCATGGGCTTCAAAGGCAATTCCGCACTGGCAAAGGTTCCCAACCATGGAAGGAGGTTCTACTCTTAGACACTGTGGGCAAACAGCTACATTGTAAATGATTCGACCTGTGGTAGGGCGATAGTCCTTCATCCCCCTTAACATATTGATAAGGACGGATTTTCCAGAACCGCTTCTTCCCAGAATACCCAGAACTGCACCTTCTTCTATGGTTATGTTCAGGTTTTTCAGGATTTCCACACCATCAAAAGTTTTGGTGACGTTTTCCAATCGTATAAAAGACATTTAACCACCTTTTTTATAACAATCAAATTGAATGAGTAATCCCTCTCAAGCTTTTTTTGATCATTAGTTGTTTATCTATATGATTTCCTATTAAAAATTTTATTATATTAAAAAAATATCCTCTGCTATATTTGGGACAGATCAAAGGATAGTGTTCCCTTAATGGCAGCCCGGGCAATTGATATTCCATCGGCACCTGAAGCCAACATTTTCCGGGCAGATTCAATATCCCTAATGGAATTGTTACCAATAACGAACAAATTAGTTTCCTGACAAATAGATTGGACTGTATCATAATCAGCAGTGTCCAAACCAGGATACATCGCATCTACATGGAGAAAATTTGCCCCAGCACGGTCAATGACCCGTGAAACTTCGAGGATATCCACACCAGGTACATTAGCCCGTATCTTAACCGATACTTTACTTTTTGACTTTTGTACCACTTCTCTGGTGAATTTTTCTAGGTAGGGAATGTTTTCCATAAGTGCCTGGCCACATCCCAGGTTGGTTATCTCCGGCTGCCGACAGTGGGCATTGATCTCCACCACATCCACATTTTTAAGTTGGGAAACTGCAATAATGGGTTCGGGAGTAGTAGCACGAAGATTAACCGAGAGCATACCGTTCCACCTGTCCTGATCCTTAACCATCCGGGATTGTTTTTCCAGATGAGGTATTAATTCGCCGGGTTTCAGGTCAAACTCTGGCCTTCCACGAGATAATATACTTTGGCCTGCACTAATGGTGGCTGAATCTGCATTATAACCTCCCAGGGTTACCATGTCAAATCCAAGGGTTGTCATATGCCGGCAAAAAGCACCATCTGTGATACCGGCCATGGGGGCTAGGACTTTAATAAATTCAACTCCAAATAGGTTTTTAGACAAATCTGTTGTTAGCTCAAAATCTAATACCAATATGGTTCCAAAGCCTTAATTTCTAATTGATAGGTAAGATAACAACCGATAGATTAAAAAGATTTGGGAAAATTAATATTTTTTTAACTTAAACTTATTCCTTCATAACGTGAACTAGATTGTAGGTACAACCGCCTCTGATTTCTTCCAGGGCCAGATCAGCAAGGTTAGCTGCTTTTTCTGCGTTAGGCCCCTTTCCAACACCGGCTTTAAGGGCGATATTAGTTTCTTCTTCTATTTCTTCGATAATGGTAAGTAGTCCTTCTGGGTTCATACCATTACAGGGAGACATGAAGTTATCTCCACCAATGAAAAACAGTAAAGAACCTTTCTCAATTAATTTTTTCATTAAGAAATGTTGCACCCGGTTAACTATAAAAGAAGTGTCGTATGCAGGAATAATATCCGTAAGCGAATCAGTGATTCCGTTTATATCAATATGGGCAATCTGCACAAAGCTGTCATCTGGTTTTACCAGGCCTTCAATGGCCAGTATTTCGCTCCGTTCCTCGGATTGTGCTCCTCCATATTTTTGAAGTGCACTGGTAGCGCTTCGCTGTGCTTCATAGGGAGTTTCAGCAGTTCCCACGCCCATACTCACGGTTATAGGGTAACGGTTGTTGATGGACTTCTGTATACGCAGGTGGTGGTCCATATCCACGCCGTTGGTGACCGCCAGCATGTTATCAAAGCGGGTGAAGAAGACCAATCCCCCTTTGACTGCGAATTGCCTTTGAAGGTCGGCGTATAACTCTGCCTGCAGGATCTGCAGGTCTGCTTCGGCCCGTGGTGTGGGGGTAACTGTCCAGGGTCCGTAGTTGTCAATTTGAATTAAAGTCATTTGTATCATACATTTTCACCCAAAGTACATCTGGCTAAATTAATCTTATCTTCCATATTGGTCATGATGGTCTGTGTTATCATAACATCTAATATTAGTTTTTCTATTTCTTCCTGGTGATTGGCATCCACCTGGTCAATAATGATCCTATCCATAAAATCTTGATACATGCTGGCCACTCCCCGGACGGAAACTTCATGACCTTTGGCCTGCATGAACTTGGCTGCCGGTCCGCTAACTGGTTTATCACCCACTATGGGGGATACACCCACAACATAAGTTTTTTTAAGTGCCTTTTTAACTCCTTTAGCAGAAATTATCGGCCCAATGGAGGTTATGGGGTTTGATGGTCCAATAACCACCATATCTGAGTCTTCAATGGATTCAATTAAACCAGGGGCAGGATCCACCTTTTGGCAACTCACATCAAGTACCTTGGCTTTTCCCTGATTTTCCACCAGGAACTGGTGAAATCCCATTGATCCCTGGTCAGTAGTTATGGTGATCTGAGATTGCTGGTTACTCATGGGAATTACCGGTGATTTAATTCCCAGTTCCTTTCTCTGAATATCCACCGCCTCAGAGAGGGGGTGTTCTTTCATTAACAGGGTTTTTTGGATCTTCATGGCCCGGTCACGATCCCCGATGCGGAGGGTTTCCGGACACCCGATCTCCTTTAACCGATCATGGGTTATAAAACTATCATCCTTCACCCCGTACCAGGTGTCCTCATTGATGATCCCCGCCAGGGTGTAGAGTACGGTATCCACATCCGGGGCCACGTAAACTCCGGAAAAATAGTCATTTTCCAGGGTATTAACGATTACCGTGATATCTTCGGGGTTCACCATTTTTACCATCCCCTGCAGGAGTTTGGGGGTGCCGGTTCCACCAGAAAGGACGCTTATCATTTTATTATCACTCTAGATTATTTGTTGTATTAGATGTTGTAGATAACGATAGCCAAAAGCACGGCTCTAAAATTCCTAAGATCTAAATCCCCTTACCTATATGCACTATCTGTATTATTTGACCAACTGAAGTTTGACTTTATATTCAAATAAAATCCTATGGACATTAATGAACATTGAGTTCCTTTAAAAGCCGGCTTCTTTCCTTTTTTAATTCTTCCAGCACCTTGGGGTCACAGGATTCACTTTTTTCCAGGTGGGCTATGGTGATGGTTATTGCTTCTAGCTGGGTTTCGATCTGATTTACAGACATATTATCAACTCATTACCTGATCATGGATTTAAATCATTTTTTAAAAATTCCCCTTTGAAAAATGATTCACATGTTTTTTAAAGCTTTTTTGAAAGTTGTATGATCATTATTGATAAATATTTCCCAAAGTTCCTGTTCATTTTCTGAAAACATCGTATTTCTTTGGCCTTATTAAAGATTTGATGGTGGCAGATTCACTTCGGAGCTTCTGGAAGTAACTAACACCCCGTAAGATAACAACGGGTATTCCCTCATCGGCCTGACCCATTACCAGAGAAGCTGCAGAGGATAATTCATCAGCCACAGCTATACTGGTGGTTTTAAGTTTTCGTCCGTATAAGTCCAGCTCACCTGCACGGTCCCAAACTGGTCGTATGCCTGAAATCCCGATGGACGTTCCAATGGCACCTTCACGGAAGGCTCGCCCCTGTGTATCGGAGATTATCACTGCAATATTCTTCCCAGTTTCATCCTCCAGGGTTTTCCTTATTTTACGGGCACTGGAATCTGGATCTGTGGGTATCGGTTTGGCCAGCCCTTGATCCACATTTGATTCATCAATACCGGCATTGGCGCACACAAAACCGTGTTTGGTTTCAGTGATAATGAAGTCCGGTCCAACCTCCACCACCTCTACCGATTCCTGGAGTATGGCCTCCACCAGGTCTGCGTCTTTGCCTGTAGTATTAGCCATGTTTAAGGCCTTTATACTGGGCTTGATATCCTTTAGGTTTATTACATTACCTTCTGATTTGGCAATGGCAGTTTCGGCAATAATAAGGATATCCCCTTCAAAAAATTGAATGTCCTGTTTTTCCATGGCCTTTAAAATGAGTTGGGAGAGATCATCTCCCTTTTTAATGAGGGGAATACCTTCGAGTCCTATAATTTTAATCTCCATGTCCATGCACCGAATTGGATTTGATAGTAGATGTGGTTGTAAATCTAGGGATGTTACGGATTTTTCCTGGTTCCTTTGATTGATTTAAGATAATGGAGTTCCGGATGGTGTTAATTAAATTGATTCCAGTTTCCAGTTTTCCTTACCAAAAGCAGCAGCAGAAGTGACGGGATTGGTGAAATCTTTGAATTTACCCTGGTCCATTATATACTGAGCAGCTTCCGCCACGTTACCTGCAGTAAATTCCACTTCATGGGGTTCGATGTGTTCGTAAGTGGATATGTAACTTGCTTCACCTGCAGGAACCTTTTCCACCTGTACCTTTTCGTGGGTAACAATACCGATGTATGCTTCTCCGTCCATGGTGACTGCACCGGCAATACGGGGGGTGTTGAAGTCATCCTTCTCGTAGTCCATGGTCATAAGGGAAAGGGCCAGAGAATCCCGGATACTCATACCAGATGCGATTTTCTCGGCAATGACATCAGTGTGGGAACCATTGGAAACCACAGCCACATCATCCACCAGACGTATGCAATTGTAGGCTATGTAGGGGCTTACAAAGACATCTTTCTCATGGCCTTCCTTGGGAACCACTGCCACCCTGTCCGGAAAAGTTCGGGTGATCCGGTTGGGAAAAGAACGGCTGGACACCCTGTAGGCTACAAAGTTACCGGTTTCATTACTTCCAACTGCTAATATTCTTCCTAGATACATTTATTTCACCTTTCAAACATTCATTTCAATTCCAAGTGTGGTTATGCAATGAAGAGATTGTATACATTCTATTACTGGAAAACTAGTAATAAGTTTTCAAAGTTGCAGTAAACTATGTATTGAATTTAGTAGTAAGTAACGGTCCAAGTCAGGTCAAGTCTGGGGAATACTGACTGCCTTTTCTGGACTCATACCTGGTGGTGCGGTAATGACAATGGACCCATCTTTGGGTTTGATTATGATTTCCCCTTCGTCTATTACTTGGGTATGGATGGCAATGGAGCTGTCACGGATGTAACTGGACATATCCACTCCATTGACAGTGACGGTTTTAAGACCAGTTACGGGGAAGAGGTAGTACTCGGAATTTCCGCTACTTTGACTTACCTGGGGTTTACCCGAAGAACTGGAATCAGCAGCTACGTGGAAGCTGCTGGTAACCATTAGAAATATGAGAATGGTGAAAATAACATCAATGAGGGGAACCAGGTTTACCCGGGCCTGTTTGCTGCGCAATTTTCTGCGGTAACTTGTGGTATCAATGGCCATTTTATAAAATCCCCTTATATTTTTATTAAGTGCACTGCTTATTGTTTTAGTTTACTTTCCACAACCCGGGCGTCGGTGTTGCATTTTTCCCGGATCACATTACCAATACTTTTTTCCAGCATGTGGGGGTTCATGGAAATCCAGATGTTAGCATCCTTATCCTGGTGCAACTCTTTAACTTCTATTACACCATCAGATTCCTTTAAAGCAGTAATCACGTTTTCAATATCTGAATCAACTTTTATACGCATCTCTGCGGATCGCCAGTTGGTCATCTTTTTGGCGATTTCTATTTTATCCAGTTCATCCTCTATTTTACTGTTAATATGGGTGTAGAGGGGTAGGATTATTATGGCCACTGCTAGACCCATTATGGTGGTGATGAGGGCCACGTAAATACCTTCGGCCATTCCGGTGGCACTGGCATTTACTCCCATGGCCTTGAAAGTATACCACATTCCCAGAACAGTTCCTATCAGCCCTAAAAGAGGTGCTATTTCGATTATAGTTCTGATTGTGTCCATTCCTTTGGTCATACGTCCCATTTCTACGATGAACACCCTTTCCATAGCATCTTCCACTTCTCTGTTGCTACGAAAACCTATCTTCAAAGCTTCGGCAACGATCTTAGAAATAGGGTTCTGATAACGTCCAATAGAACGTAATGCTTCTAGAGAACCACCACGGTCCATGGCTTTGTTTACTTCGCTCATGATCTGGGGTAGTCCTACCTGTGATATTTTGCGCAGGTAATAGATTTTCTCGGCAGAATAGAATATACCATAAATTCCGATTATGGTGATGATATAAGTGATGACTCCCCCACTTTTGAACATCTCCAGTATGGTGTTGAAGGAGCCGGCAAAAAATTCGTATATCATTGGTTATCCTCGCATTAAATTTATACTAGGCTCAATTAATTTGCCTTTGTTTTGTTTGTATAAAAAGATTGTTTTTTAGAAATCGGTTTCTTAAGAATTATGGTATTGTTAAGAAGTTTTTCCAATTCCACCCTACTGTTCCCCCTTAGGATTTATCCCTGCATTTTTTCTACAGTGGCCCATGATCGGCGTATAAAGTCCGGGAGTTCCTCAGGGGACTCTTTGGTAATTATTTTTAGAAATTCAATGGTACGGGGGTCGCTGGGATAACCAGATCCTACATTTTCGTAGGTCTTTTTGATGATCTGAATGGCCCGGTCACGTTCTACCTTGGCGACTATGGATGCTGCAGAAACAATGGGGTAACGGTCATCTGCTTTATGCTCCGCCACAACCCTCAGTGGGGGGTGTATGGTTTCCAATTCATGGGTAAGTCTTTCTGGTTTAACATCCATGGAGTCAATGAAACAGGTGTCCGGGGTCGACTCAGAGATGATACGGTTGATGGCCAGTTTTTCAATTTCATTCAAGTTAACATTCCGGGCTCGCAGATTATCAATATCCTGGGCAGTGATATGCACGGTATGGCACTGGGCAATTCTTTTTATT
>NZ_CP022706.1:1235000-1247500 GCF_003491305.1 Methanobacterium sp. BAmetb5 | reverse complement strand
CTCAAAACAGGTTAACAGTTTACTCAATGCCTATGGTTGGAAATTATCCGACTTTGAACGGGCTTCCAATCTGGGTGAGCTGGATGTGCAGTACATGGTAGTGCTGGAAGTACCCCGTGAAAATGCTCTGTTCCTGATGCAGAATAGTCCGAGCTTACAGTTGACTGTACCCACCCAGGATGCTCCGGAATGGATGATAACTGAGTTAAAACAGATATACGGAACTGGTTAGATGGATACAGGTGAAATATCAGTGGAATAAGCTATCAGGAGAACCTAAATTGGGGGAGGCTTAAATGAGCATTAACAAATTATTCATGGCGGTAATAGTTTTAATTCTATTTGCTGCCATTTCATCTTCATGGGCAGCAGAATGGTCCGACACTAAGGATCAACAGGCATGGGTTAAAGAACAAGACTCAGAGGTGCTTTTCACCTATCTAGAGTCTACTATAACGGTTACCATTAAAAATAACAATGATCATGTGGAGTACTTTAAGATAAGTCAGAAATACAATCAGACTTCTCCCTCCATTTACTGGAGAGTAGCCTGGACTAACCCCTCCGCCTTGAAGATGATCAAGTACATGTCCGATGTTGATGCTGATGATCTTGGTTGGAAAATACAACCGGGAGAAACTAAAACCGTCTCCTTTAAGGTAGTTGCCTACCCCTATCCTTCGGCACAGTTACCAGTTTATATCCGTCGGAGTGATTCTATTGATAATACTTTCTGGCCCCTTCTAAATGAACCTGGTCTAACTGCCACCTGGTTCCTTCCCAATGAAATCGAGTACCTGAATCCCAATCTGGATCTGGTATCCTGGAAAGGACACTTCTGTTTCTGGATAAAGAACCAGGATACAACACGTCCACAAGTATCAGGTATTGTGAGGGCCCCTATTGTACCTATTGATTCTAATCTCACCTACAGTAATCCTCAGGTGACCTACATAGATAAAGAATTACCGTGGGCTAATACAGCGGCCTGGGATGTGTTAATATCACCCGGTCAAAGTCAGCATTACTCTTACACTTATCAGTGGCCACAAACAGCTGCCGGTTCAAAAATAAGTGAAAAAACTTCATCAGCTGCTGTCCCGGCTACCGCTGCGGCCACTACCAACACGTCAGTACCCACATCAAAAACAGGTGTTCCCTTTGGTCTGTTTGTGGTTGGAGCCATAATCCTGGCTGCCGGAGTGGTATATGCCAAATTCTTCCAGTGAGTTTTAGAAACGGTTATATCCTAGTCTTCACATAACTATGCGACAGTGCACTCGGTTAACCTTTTATGGAAACCCCGGTTAACCTAAGTTTAAACATTTTCAGTGAAATTCCATGAAAATATCCACTTTTTTAATCATTGCCGGGATGATCATCATCTCTTTTTACGCCCTGGTGGAAGTCAATTATTATTCTGCTACCCAGACCATTAATCAGAAGCCAGGGGAGACTCCTTATGTCATAATACCTAAAATTGGTGTTGATCAGGCTATAAATAACAAATCAGTGGACTACGGAATCTACCATGAACCCCAATCTGCTAAACCCGGCAGTGGAACGGTGGTTTTATTTGGGCACCGCACCCTTCATGGTTCTCCCTTTCTTAAACTGGACCAGTTACAGGCTGGTGACAATATAACGCTGGAATGGCCGGGAATAGGTTATGTGGAGTATATAGTTGAGAACAGTACCATTGTACCGGCAGATTACCGGTTGTCTGTGGAGCAGGGTGATGTGTTGTTTTTGATCACCTGCTACCCCCTGGGATCAACCAAAGAGAGGTTGATGATCGAGGCTAAACAGGGGAAGATGTACCCTATCAAAACTTCCCGAGTAGCCAATCAACAGCAATATTATGCGATTGTAATAATACTTGCATTCATGGTTTGTGGAACGGTATTAAGTTACTTTTATCCGGTAAAGGAGGATAAAATTATAATATTCATAGCTACGGTGGCCTTGACTTTCTTCCTGACGTTGGGTTACTTCTTCCCTACTCCTGCCGGTGCAATAGAATCAAACATATCCCAGATCACTAACTTTCTAGGTTTGGGATTTTAACCGTAAAATAGAGCATACCAATGTTTTAATCTTTATTTAAGAAAATAAGTTCTTACTACTCTTACTTTTAAAGTTCCGATTAAAAATCAGGATGTTCAAATAATAGAAAATTAAATCCAATTATATAATCCATTATAATAGTACCAGGTGTTAGAATGAGTGATGAAAAATATTTCCAGAATATTACCACCCGGGAACGGGCTATATTTGAAGGGGCCATAACCATGGGTGCACTTTTCCACCAGTTCGTGGGGACACCAGTAGATCGGGACACGGCTTCCTCACTGGAAAAAGCCATGGAACAATCCCTAACATTACAGCCCTGTATCAACAGTGTGGAAGTAAAAATTGACCGTGAAACGTTAGAAAATGCTGGAAATGAATACCAGTACCTTTCTCTCACTGGAGATATGCTGGATGTGAAGGTTACCTCTGAATTTGAAGGGGTGAAAGTGGTGGTGCGCATGCACTACATTGAAGAGCTACAGTATCCTTTGATGTATGTGGAAGAAGTAGATTCCCAGTGACCATTGAATCCAATTAAAGTTTATAAAACGTATTTTAAGGTTTGTGGATAGCTCAGGTCTTTACCAATAGGGACCAGCATCAACAATTATTTAAAATATCACCGCTAATATTTTATAAAAAATGGTAGATTTCATGATAACCGTTAATGAGAATCTGTGCAAAGGCTGTAACATCTGCACCGAGTTCTGTCCCCGTAAAGTTTATGGGAAATCAGGGAAGCTCAATAAGAAGGGTGTGAATGTTCCAGTACCTGAAAATGAGGACAAGTGCACCCAGTGTCAGCTGTGTGCCATGATGTGTCCTGATCAGGCAATAAAAGTAGATGAAAAAGTGGATGATGCGGATGAAAACTGAGGATTATTTTATACAGGGTAACGAAGCCTGTGCCCGGGGCGGAATTAAAGCAGGATGTCGTTTTTTTGCTGGCTACCCCATAACTCCCTCCACCGAGATAGCGGAAGACATGGCATTGTTCCTGCCCCGTGAGGGAGGTACCTTCGTCCAGATGGAGGATGAAATATCCGCACTGGGCGCAGTTATCGGGGCGGTATGGTCCGGTAGAAAGGCCATGACTGCCACTTCTGGGCCAGGATTTTCTCTAATGCAGGAACATATAGGCTATGCTGTAATGACCGAAACTCCACTGGTTATAATAAACATGCAGCGAGGATCTCCATCCACGGGACAACCAACCATGGCCAGTCAGAGTGATATGATGCAGGCCCGTTGGGGATCCCACGGGGACTACGAAGTGATAGCTTTATGCCCCTCATCAGTACAGGAATGTTTTGATTTTACAGTGGAGGCCTTTAACCTGGCGGAAAAGTACCGGGTTCCAGTAATGGTCATGAGTGATGAGATAGTGGGCCATATGAGGGAAAAAATAAGCATACCGGAGAAGGTTAACATCACTACCCGGCAGATGCCCACCCAGGGCCCAGAGGACTTTTTACCCTACAATGCCGTGCCTGATGGGACCAGTCCCATGCCTGCTTTTGGTGATGGATATAAAATGCATATCACCGGACTCACCCATGATGAGAGGGGCTATCCTGATGCATCCAATCCACAAACCCACGCCCAACTGGTCAAACGTTTATGTGACAAGATCCTGCACCACACTGATGAAATTGCAAGGATACAAAGTGAAAATGTGGATGATGCTGAGGTAATTGTGCTTTCCTATGGTGCACCTTCTAGATCAGCCCTAAAAGCGGTTAGAATCGCTAGAAAAGAGGGTTTAAAAGCAGGATTTGTTAAACTGGATGTGGTGTGGCCCTTACCGGAAAAGATGATCAGGGAAGCAGTTGGAGAAGCCCAGCGGGTAATTGTTGTGGAAATGAACCTGGGACAGATATTCTATGAGATTCAAAGGATTCTTCCCCAAGATGTGGAGTTAGCTTCCAAGATCGGTGGTGAAATGCACCTTCCCGAGGAGATCCTGGAAGTAATAAAATCTGGATCAAGTTAGTGTATAATCGTTAAATAACGACAACTAAGATTATAGAGATGAATAAGCCAGATAAGTCAGAAATATCTTAACTATAATAATTAAATTAATTCAAGGGCAATTTAGAGTTAAAAATTATCAAATTTAATTATTTTCATCCCATGGAGATGGAAAAGATGGAAGAAAACAGGGAAAATCGTTTTATGAAATACTTAAGGAAGGACAGACTTCCCCATATATTCTGCGCAGGATGCGGAAATGGAATTATCATGAACACATTCTTCAATGGTATGGAAATGGCTGAGGTGGATTTTGAAGATGTGGTAATGGTGTCGGGAATAGGATGTTCCTCTCGAATACCAGGCTATGTTAAATGTGACTCTTTACACACCACACACGGACGCCCCATATCATTTGCTACCGGTGTTAAGCTGGCCAACCCTGAAAATGAAGTAGTGGTATTCACCGGGGACGGAGATGCAGCAGCCATTGGAGGTAACCACCTTATCCATGGAGCGCGCCGTAACATTAACCTCACTGTTATATGTATCAACAATAGCATCTACGGAATGACCGGAGGACAGATTAGTCCCACCAGTCCCCGGGGAAGTTATGGATCAACCGCACCCTACGGGGCGATCGAAAGACCATTTGACCTTTCCGAACTGGTTAAAGCAGCAGGTGCAACCTATGTGGCTCGATGGACCACAGCACAACCCGTGCAGTTATCCAATGCTATTAAAAAAGGACTTCAGAACAATGGATTTTCCTTCATAGAGGTAATTTCCCAGTGTCCCACTTACTTTGGCCGTAAAAACAAGATGCGCACTCCGGTGGAAATGATGAAGTGGATGAAAGAGGCTAGCATTGTAAAAAGAAGGGCAGACAAACTTTCTAATGAAGAACTCGAAGGAAAGATAGTTGTGGGAGAATTTCAAGCTAAAAATGAAGCAGAATATTCAGATAGGATCTGCCAACTACTGGAAGATAAATGCACAACTGGAAAGCCATCTGCAATCAGATCAGCATACCAGGGGGATTGAAGTTGCGTAAAGAAATCAGAATAGCGGGATTTGGTGGTCAGGGAGTTATACTGGCAGGAATCGTCATAGGTAAGGCCGCAGCATTGTATGATGGTATACACGCCGTGCAAACCCAATCTTATGGACCAGAAGCGCGAGGAGGTGCTTCAAGAACAGAACTAGTCATTAGTGATGAGGAAATTGATTATCCTAAGGTCCATAATCCTGATATATTTGTGGCCATGTCCCACGAAGCCCTGGTTGCCTACCTAGATGGATTGAAAGAGGGAGGAATCCTGATAATCGATCCAGATATGGTGAATGAGGATGAAATCAGTTCCTTTGTTAAAGAACACCATATTCAAGTTTACCATGCACCGGCTACCCGCACTGCCGATGAAAAGGTGGGGCTGCGCATCGTGGCTAACATCGTAATGATCGGAGCCATAACTGGTTTCACCAAAGTTATATCTGAAGAATCAGCCCGTAAAGCTATAGCAGCCAGTGTACCTCCTGGAACAGAGGACAAAAACCTCTCGGCATTTGAAGCAGGAATGGAACTTTCCCAGCAGGAAGTGTGAACATGAAAGTCCACGAATACCAGGCAAAAGAAATTTTCAAAGCAGGAGGGATACCAACACCCCCAAGTATAGTGGCCGAAACACCTGAAGAAGCTCAGGAAGCTGCTGGAACCATCAAAAAACCAGTAGCCATAAAATCCCAGGTATTGATTGGTGGAAGGGGCAAGGCTGGAGGTATTAAATTTGCGGATAATCCGGAAATGGCTTACCAGTTAACAGAAGAACTATTAGGGAGTACTATAAGGGGTGAAACTGTTCAAAAAGTGTTGGTTGAGGAAATGCTGGATATTCGGGATGAATTATACCTCAGCGTGGCTGTGGACCGGTCAGCCCGCAAACCACTTATAATGGCCAGTAAATCTGGTGGGGTGGATATTGAACAGGTAGCCAGCACCACCCCCGACAAAATATATAAGTATCACCAGGACCCTCTGGAGGAGTTCATGCCCTACCAGGCCCGGGAAATAGCCCGTAAAATGGGAGTGGATAACGAGCTCATATCTCCGGTGGGAGGTATCATCTGGAAACTTTACCAGATATTCCTGAAGTACGATGCCAATATAGCCGAGATCAACCCGCTAGTTCTCACCAGCCAGGGAGTTATTGCTGCTGATGCCAAACTGGATATCGATGATGATTCCCTTTACCGCCACCGGGATATGACCCAGTTTAAAGCAGAATCTGCTGATGAATTTGCCTACGTTAAACTGGACGGTGATATTGCGGTTATTGGTAATGGTGCCGGTCTCACCCTCACCGGGATGGACATGCTCAAACTTTATGGTGGAGAACCCGCCACTTTCCTGGATATAGGTGGAGGAGCATCACAGGAAAACATTGCCCGTGCACTGAACCTGGTTATATCCAACCCTCAAGTAAAAGTAGTGTTTTTAAATGTCTTAGGTGGAATAACCAGGGCGGATGATGTGGCCCATGGGGTTATCAGTGTGTTAAAAGAGTCTAAACGCGAAGTGCCCCTGGTCATACGGCTCACTGGTACCAATGAAGAAGAAGGGCAACGTTTACTCACCGAAGCTGGAGTAAGTTACGAAACATCCATGGAAGCTGCTGCCCAGAAAGCAGTCGAGCTATGCCATAGTCTGGAATAAACATAGTAACTGATTTTAGTGGATTAACTCCACTATTTTTCTCTACTATTAATTTTCCCCTTTTACCATCATTTATTAAAAACCGGTAACATTTATTTTTTAAAAATACCTTAGAAATTGTAGTAATAACTTATTTATAGAAAAAGTCAGGGCTTTTTTTACAGAAAAGAAAATTATAAAAAAATTTATTCAGGGAAATTCATCTAAGAGCTACTTTGCCACGGTTTTTATCTTAAACTAGATCTTACGGATACCAGGTGAGCCACCACCATAGCCGATAAGAAAATATAGGTTAACATGGCAGAACCGTTGAGAGTTCGGTTGAATAAGAAGAGTCCAATTATACTCTGGGCTATGAATGCAGTTAACGCCCCGATGAGAAGTGCTTCCCTTCCGAGGTATCTTCTACTTCCCACTCTTCTTTTGCTGCGGTATTTACGGAGTACGTAGAAACCACTGACCATAACAAATGCACACCAGCATAATAGTGCTAAAAGACCTCCGTATCCAAAGTCAAAGGCCACACCAAATATTCCGGGGAGCATGTAGTCGATGATGTCTTTTTTGGTAACTAAAACCCCGAAAAACAGGGGGAAAGGCAGGGTTAGGGTATTGATCAGGTTCATGGGTAGTGAAAGGTACCCATCAGAGCCACCTAAACAGCTTGATGCCCAGTAACAGGAACCCTGTACGTGTCCCCAGAGTTGGGTGTTGTTTATAACCATTTTCAGACTGGGAAGTGAGTATTCTTCTATCCGGCTAAGCCGTAGTAGGGGACTGAGAACAGATGCATTTAACACCTTTGATAATATTTCCAGAAGGGCAAAACCACCTACAGCTGCTCCTACAGCAGTTACAACCCTCTTTCGAGTGATTTTAACACTCCGGCGGAAACTCTTGGACATTATAAAGTATCCTATGAACCAGCCTAGGAACCATAGTATCAGGAATGACCGGTGCATCAGTCCTCCGGCGACCGCTATTACTCCGAAAAGTATCAGGGACAGTGCAGTGATGGAGGTGGATTTAATTTCAACCTCGCTCAACAGGCTGGCTGATGCTGAAAGGGTTACCCAGGCAAAAACTGCCAGTGGACCGAAGGGGTGGGTGAACTCCTGATGGGAAACAAAGGGTAGAAAGAGCATGGCAGAATCAATACTGAAAATTCCCGCCAGTAACATGGTTAAAATGAGGGATAAGAAAAGTACCATACTTAAAGTGAATGGAATGATGTTTATGAGCAGTAAAACACCCATGTGTATTATCACTGCTACTTCTATTATTAATTGCAAATGGTTCTGGGCAATTAGCATGATTATCACTATTTACGACAACAACTTATTATGACACAAATGTAATTCATTTTTTAAACCAAGTGGATAATTGTTAGGTTCTGTAGGGTGTATTCTATCCTAATTTTTAGCCGGAGATCCACTATCTTTTGATAATCTCATCTGGACAGTTCATTAAATACTTGGAATTGCTTAATCCTTAGCTTTTAATGTAGGATCTAATGAAATATAATGAAAGGTACCGGCCCAGTTGATCTTGGTTTTCATAGTTATACCTTACTTGGAAAGTGTTTTTTTATTATGGGATTATGGGAATAGTATATTTTTTACAGATTGATCATCAACAGCAGTCTGGAAACTCTTAATGGCATTATCTAAACTTATTATTTATAATTTTGCCTGTCCAGGGTATCCAGAGTATGTTAAATTTTACTGCGTTCCCAAGAGACTCATTAAGTAATCGTAAAAGCTCTGCAGATAATTCTTTATCTGATCCAGTATTCCCTGGGACTGGCTGGCCTGTTGTGTGGCAGCTTGAAGCTGATTTTTGAAATCAGTAAGGCTACCCTGAACTTTTTGCGAGTTGGCCAGGGCATTGGCTATGTCCTGGGCTTGCTGGTCGGTCAGATTTATATTCAGGCTGTTGGCCACATTGATAACTATGACCTTTATCTGTGCTGGATCCTGCAGGTTTTGTTTCTGCACTTCCTGTTTGGCCTTGTCAAAAAGTTCGGCTACTTTATCTGCACTTTGACCAGTTTGGTTGGCAATTTGAGTTTCGGTGTAAAGTTCTTCAGTGGCAGCTTTCTTTGCTTCTTCGGGTATGGCCGTACCAACTGCCACTTCGTAAGATTCCAAAACTCCGGTTAAGGCTGATTCACCGGTAGCACTGACTGGTGAAGTAACCACTACGTAACCGTTTTCAATACCAGTGGATTTTAAGGCATTGGCATACATTTTAGAGGTCACGGTGTTTATTTTGCTGGTGTCAACAATGATTCGGATGCCTTGACTATAGCTCAAGTCCACCAGTGCACAGGAAAAGATCTGATTAGAGTTATAAGTCCGACCGGTGATGTTTTTGGCAATTTGATTCACCTGTGAAGCAGTCACCACCTTGGTATTAAAATTATTCAAATTTTTATCGGTGTGTGAATCAAAATAACTATCCACCGTACTTTTGTAGGTGGGGTTTTTGTAAGTTGTCTCTCCGTAGGTGATTGCAAATCCCGAGGTACCTGCACTGTATATGGGACTTAAAAATATGGTTAATATTATTAAAGCCAACAACAACCTTTTCATACCAAGCACTCCTTTAGATCTTAGTTTTTAACAATTATCTCATCTTTCCATACTATCTATGTTCAACACCTAATTAAATCTATGGGAAAATTATGATTCAAAACTGTCATTAGGTTCCTGAAACTCCTTCCTTTGGGCAATAGAATGGAATAAATGGAATCATGACTGGGGTATCCCCATAGTTTTTCTTCAGGCCAGGAGCACCACTCTACTTTCAAGGGACTGGTCCACGATCTCCCGTCCACACAAACTGGCGATATTTTGGGCAAAACTTAAAATATCCCTGGATCGGGGCATATTTTCGAATTTTAACCGTTCACGTGAGCTGCCTACATACATGTAGGCTTTGATCTCCACAAAGTCCGGGTTGGTACTTTCAATGATCCGTGCGTATTCCTCGGGATGGGTCATGTTGTGACCAGCAACACAGGTCATCCGGATTACGGTGCGGCAGTTGAAACTGGATAAAAGTTCCAGTGAATGATTTAGCTTTTCCCAACCGTCAGGGATCTGGGGGTCGCATATTCTCTGGTAAACTTCGCTGTTGGGTGCATCCAGGGACAGGTAAAGTTGAGTGGGTTCCGGGTCCAGATTTCCCAGTTTTCTGGGGCTGAGACCATTACTGACCAGGAAAGTGGTAAAATCTCTCCGGGCATATTCTTCCAGAAGCTGGTTGATGGACGGGTATAATAATGGTTCACCGGCCAGGGATATAGCGGCGTTGGTGGGGTCCTGGGCTTCCACTACTTTTTCCTGGTTGGCGTTAGGGTTGCCAAAAAATCCCACCAATAGCTTACGTTGGGCCTCGATACATTCATCTATTATTTGCCCGGGATCATCGTAGTCTTCGGCCCAGGAGGTACTGGTCACATCCACATCTCTCCAGCAGAAAAGACATTTATGGTGGCAAAATGGCATACTGGGTGACATCTGAAGACAACGATGGCTATTAATCCCGTAAAATTTTTCTTTATAACAAACACCGTCATCCATGATGCTTTTTTTGGTCCAATGACATACTTTAGCTGCGGAATGCTTGTGGGAACCAACAAAGCGATATCCTTTCTTTTCCAGTGTCTTAATATTTTGATCTGATAATGGCATTAAAATTTTCACCTGGTATTTATATCGAATTTTAATGGATGGTAATCTTACTTATATATTATTTTATTCTAATCTTTGAGAATAACTCGCCTTATATCTAACTTATAAATATAAATTGCAGTAGGGCTTCCTCTATGGAATTTACAATTTTTGGTCATTGAATTACTTTTTACTTAGATCATCTGATATGCCTTAGATTGTGCTTGTTTTTTAGTTATGGGTATTCTTTGAGGGAGTTATAATGTAAGAAAGGCCACTTGTTGGGCGGAAAGACGTTTCCGGTTTATTAAACATTCCATTCTAATGGGTAAAAATTATTAAAATAAAAGAATCAGACTTTAATTGCCAAAAAATGCCTTAAAATTGCTTAAATTTGGTTAAGGTTCATATTATCTCTATTTTATTAAAACTCATGATTTGATGGTCTTTAATCATTTAAACTTTGTTTAATTCCGTTTTATCTATTATACTGGGCTTAATTAACTTTCATTTAATGGAATTGCATAGGCTTTTTTTAGGGAAATGGGCTTTAAATAAAGGTGATTTATTAAAAATACTAAAGGAAGCAGCCGGTCCGTGATCATTAATTAAAATAACCTCAGAACGGCTCTTAAATCCTAAAAAAAGCCCTCTATAGTCCTTTTTGGGAGAATTATTTCGAAACCTTTATAAGACACCTTGTTTCCATCATAGTGTAGTCCAAGAAAGTCCCATAAAACTAAATTTATGAGGCACGGAGGCGGTATAATTAAGCGAGTGAAGCGAAACTCTACCTACGCAATTTTATGTATGTTGTGTATGGTTATTGCAGCAGTCCCTATTTCTGGAGCTGTTGATGACCAGGACAACAGTGCGATGGGTGAGAATCCTACCAGTGGTTTACAGGTTGGAGTCACCAATTCTGATGTTCAAGAGACTCAGAACGTGCTTCAAAACAAAAAGCCATTTGGTGAGAGTACAACTAAAATATTAGGAAATAATACTACTGATGGTTCATTGAGACTAGGAACAACCGGTGATGATGTCAAGAAACTACAACAATGGTTAACTGATTACGGTTATTATTCTGGAGATGTTGATGGTGTTTTCGGTAATGATACTGAAACTGCAGTTCGCATGTTCCAGGAAGAAGCTGGTTTGATTGTTGACGGTGTTGTGGGTAAAGACACTAAAAAGGCCATGGAAAGCTGGGATAAATACTTAGCAGAAGTCCAGGCTGCCGGTGAGAAGAGTACTGATTCATACAGTTCTAGCAAATCAACTACAACAACTAAGAAATCTTACGCTACAGCAGTTCGAAGCTACACCCGAACTTACAACACCCGTTACAACAGTCGATGGAGTGGAAGTGGGGATTGCTGGGATATCAGTAATGCAGCGTACAGTCGATTAACAGCATCTGGTCAAAGAGCACGAATAATCCAGTATGCAAACAGTTATGTTGGTAACCACCGTTCAGTGCAAACCTGGAATGGTAACACTTGGGTTGACTACTACGATGTGCCTCAAAGAGGTGTACCTACCTCTCGTAAAGGTTCTCAAACAGTAGTTACCGGCGGATAATGTTGTTCTACCAACCACTACAAAATCAATTCAACAGTTAACACGCCAAAAAAACTGTTGAAACCCTTACTACTTTTATTTTATTTAATTTATATCCAGTGATTTTTTTCAAAATTTTCTTATATATTTTTTACAGACTCAAAATTATATTACGAATACTTATTAAGTGGAATTTTTTTTCGGATCTCCCGTTGAATCCTCTAGTTATGTGGAGTAAATTTTTGGGTTAATAATAACCTAATTCAGCGGAGCCCCCTAAACCACAATATTTTTATGTCTTTCACCTAAAAAGAAGTACAGTGTACTGCACATTTTTAGGAGGCTTATTATGAAAATAACACAAACCCCTCTGGTAATTTTAAATTTTAAAACCTACATTGAGTCTACTGGAGAAAAAGCACTGCAACTGGCTCGGGCTTTGGAAGAAGTATCTGAGGAAACAGGAATAAGTATGGTTGCAGCACCTCAGGGAGCTGATCTCT
>NZ_CP022706.1:1140000-1217500 GCF_003491305.1 Methanobacterium sp. BAmetb5 | reverse complement strand
TATAACGATCTGACCATAGCCGATTGTCTCAAACACACCAGTGGATTACCTGCTGCGGAAGGAGATCCAGAAGCGTTTACTTTCAACAACAGTTACTCTCACATGCTTTATAATCAGCGTTTCGTACTGAATACCAGTGCATTAGGTACTACTCATCAGTATAATAATATAATGTATGCCTTGGGTGGTTACAGTGCGGCTATTGCCAATAACAAAGCGTGGGTGGATCTAATTAAAGAAGAACTTTTAAACCCCTTAGGAATGAATACCGCAACTACTAATCTCTCTGATTTCTTGAACTCACCCAACCATGCAACCCATTACATTTCATACTATAATGATAGCGGATCTATCATTAGAACACCTTCATATCCTCCGGCTTTAGACGAAATTGGACCGGCCGGTAGTATGGGCGCTTCAATTAATCAGTTAGTTAATTGGCTTAATTTCCAATTAGCTGGTACTGGAATGTTCAACGGCCAGATAATTGTTTCTAAAGAGAATTTAGATGCAACCAGAACCGGATATGTATACATCGATGATAAAAATGATACCATGTATGGATATGGGTGGGATATTGATAAAACCCATATATCCCATGCAGGAAGCATACCTTCGTCCAAAGCTTTCGTGAATTTCTACCCATCTACGGGAGTCGGTATGGCAATATTAACCAATGAAGGGAGTATGGGGGATGCCTTCCGGATGAGTGTATATAAAAAATTAATAGATTTAATGAATGGTGATGAAACCTCTGATTTCTGGCCTATTTTCTACGATACATATAAACCAGTATATCAACAAGCTCCGGATAACCCCACTGGACCAGGAGACCTTGCCAATTATCCTGGTGTGTATTTAAATGATTTTTATGGGAATATTACCATTAAACTGGAAAATAACGTTCTGATTAGTTATTATTGTTTAAACGATCAGTCCTTCAATTTAACTCATTGGAATGACACTACATTCGCCGCAAGAAGTAATGGTGACTTATTAACTTTCAAAAACCTTACAGATGGCAAATATCAGCAATTAGTAACCTATGTGGCGCCGGATTATACTGTGATACCCACTAACGTAACAAACACCTTCAATCGTACAGAATAACACTGGAATGTTGTTGCTGTGGTTGTGTTAGTCAGGCACGGTCCAGTTCAACCTCAACATCTAGTTTTGAGTCAAGGTCATCAATGTTAATGCCCAGGGTAGTGAAGACATCCCACACTTCGTATAGTGCAGCCTGTACTAGTTCAAACTCTAATCTTCTTTCGTTATTTTCTGATCTTATACGATTGAATAGTCCTTTATCAGCATATTCTGCGAATATCTTTATATTCCCTTCCAGTTCACCCTCATTAAAGAACACCAGGACATTAACCCATTGCACTTTGGGATGTGACAAAGCAGAGTTCGTGATCCTATCTGTTAATTTTCTTTCTATCTTTTCAACATCCTCATAATAAACTGACTGGTCAAAGCGGTGTAAAATCTCCTCAACATCATCATTAACATCTTTTAAATTATACTTGGCCAGTAAAGCCGACCTATCCAGTTCTAATTCTTCCGATATTTCTTCTTTCCATTCTATCTTTTCAGCTTTTAATTCCCTATCTTCCCGTCTAAATTCATTAAAATCATCATTTTCAATTAATTCTTCCTTGCTCTCGAGGAGATCTTTATTCTCCCGGTAATTTGTGGAGTGGTCTGCTTTTTGGGTTTTTCTTTGTTGGTACTTTTTAAGAAGGAGTTCCTTTTCCAGTTGTTCTTGTTGTTGTGCTTTTTTTATGAGGGCTTGTTTTTCTTGGTCAATGATTGGGGTTTGTGGGTTGCTTTGTTTCTGTCGCTCTCTGTATTTTTGTCGAATTCGTTCTATTTCCTCTTTCTCTTCCTCACTAGCTTCTCTGCGCAGAACCTCTACTTCTACAGTGTTCATTTCTATTTTCCCTCTTCAGATCCCCATTGATTTATGCATGGATTGAAAGATTCAACTTGTAAATTCAAGATCTCTCCTAAAAAACTATTGAAAATATGGCATTATTATGGTTTAAAACATCTATAAACCTTTTGCTTTCCTTTAAAAACGTTTATTAATCTTTCCCATGAATAATGGGGGCTTCTAACAAAATTGTGCTAATATATCTTTTTAAAAAAGTGAGGTAAATTTGTCAGAGGCATGTTAAATGGAAAAGTACGTGACTTTAGTGTTGTATTTAAAAAAATAGATGCAATTATGCCAAACACTAACTTATATGGTTAGAAAAAGTATTTTAGGTAATAGTACCATCATCATGGCACGGTAGATGTTGGGAGGAGATCTGGTAGTGAATTTATAGGTTTCAATATTTAACTACTTTTTAATCACCGTACTCGCAACTTCAGTTTCCCTTCCACCTTTGTACCGGAAATCACACCGATCACCACCTTCGGTCAGGGTTTGAGTGCGATGCACGCCCAAATTTCCGCATTCACTCATGGGAATGTCCATGGCACACAGGTAAGGGGTGAATTCATCGGCATCGTGGTCATGGAATAACTTCTGTATTCCACACTCAATGAAATCCAGTCCATAATCATTCGCCCTGTCTCCAGGGATGAATTCGTAGGCCCAGTCACCAGGATATTTCCTCTTCAGGGACTCTTTGGCTGCCATTTCAATGTAAAAAACGTACTTGGGATGGGTCATAGGGGGAATTAAATCTGCATTATCCCTTAAATATTGTTCAGATTCCTGGTAAGCTATCTCCCCAATTTCTTTCACGGGCTTATCATGCCTTTTCAGGACCTGATACAGGGCCAGGTCCTGGGCCGCAGAAACAAGGTCCATGGTTAAAAAATTTTCATCCCCACCAATGTAGGGTATTTCATCAAAAATAAGTTCAAATTCCCCTCTAATCTCACCCATAACCTCATTTTTAAATTTTTCCCCGTATTTTTCTTCTATCAAAGTTCCCACACGTTCACAGAAGCCATCAAACTGGGTGAAAAACTCGGATTTCTTGGATGTATAGTAATCTTTTGCCTCGACCATTTACATTACTCCGTAACTCCAATATCTTGGCGGTAAATTTTCCTTCAATACGGATTAGAGATTTTTATTGGTAAAATCAGAGATTTACTCCTGATTATGGACGCGTTCTGCTTCGATTTTAAGGTGCTCCAGGCCGGAGTTCAGGGATTCTTCCAGCATTTTTTGAAATTGACCGTGCATGGCACGGCTGAGGAGACCTTCCCAGGATTCCTCCTCTACTACACGGGTTTTACCCTCCACGCCCTCGATTTTGAAAACATCAATGGCATTGATGCCCATGGTCTTCCCGGTCCAGGCTATACGGTGTGGTGGTTCTATATTCTGCAGAACCGATGAAATTTTCCCTGGACCAGCTTTCCACTGGAAATGTGTTCCTGGTTCTAATTTACCATGAAGTATAACTTCTTTTACATCAGGATTCCAACGGGGCCAGGCTTCAATATCAGTTAAAATATCCCACACTGTATGGGGATCGGCATCAATTTCAATTTCCACTTTAGCCAGGACAGGAGCCTTTTCATTGACACTAACCATTCTATCACCCGTTTAATATATTTGAATTCTAAAATATTAAAAACTATGTTAAAATAAAAATTCTTAGTTAAGTGTCTAAATCGGTTTAAAAATTATTTAAGCGCAAATATGTATTAACTAATACATTTACATAAGTAACAGGGCATTAAGATGGTTTATGAACAGTTTTAAAAAGTACAGCAAATCCGATAATTTTATATTAAAATAGAGTAAGTAATAACTAATAAAATGTTATTCTTAGGAGGGGGTTATGTGGGTTCCATCCCTGAATTAATTAAAAACAACCAGTTGAAATTTTATTTTACACTAACTTTCGTAGTTACATGGGTATTCTTTGTTTTACCGATCCTATTCTCCATAACTGATCCCATAATTGCTGTCCTGGTGTCTGCTATTGGTGGTTCTGGCCCTGCTTTAGTTGCAATAGTCCTTTCAGGTGCTATTAAACCCAAAAAACTAGAAACCCAGAACCTTAAAAGATGGACCATTTTTATAATATTCCTGGTATTAATCAGTTTCCTGGTTGTTTTATACTTAGGAATCTCTTTAAACACGATTTCTATCACAATATTGATTCTAATAATTGTTAATGCAGTAATAGCTGCTTATATAATTACTGGAGGATTAGCGGCTCATGAAGGGATACGAGAGCTTCTGAACAAACTGTATATCTGGAAGGTGGGTTTAAAATGGTACATTGTTGCCCTATTAATATTCCCGGCCATAACCTACCTTTCGCTTTTCTTCGGTGTTTTTACTACTGGTTCTCCCCTTAGTGAAATATTACCTCAAATTTCCATCAATGCTCTTTACGGAGCTATTCTCTCTTTCTTTTACATTACTCTGATTCGTGGCCCTTTAAGGGAGGAAATAGGTTGGAGAGGATTTGCACTGCCACGATTACAGAATCTTTACTCTCCTCTTGTGGCCACGTTAATTTTAGCTGTAATCTGGACAGTCTGGCATTTGCCACTTTATTACAATGGTATGTATCCTGGTGGATTTGATGCATTCCTAACCAGATTCACCTGGAATATCGGACTTACCTTCCTCTTTACCTGGATTTATAATCATACTCGAGGCAGTTTACTACTAGTCACCTTATTCCATGGTTCAATTAACACGGTAGGGACCCTGATTATCACTCCTCCGAGCATATCCGGACCATATTCACTAGCCTACATTGCATTAATTAATATTGCAGCAATTGTGGTCATCATAGTGGATAAAATGTGGCGTAAACTACCTGAAGACCATGGAGCAGTATATAAGTATTGATTTGCAATCAAATCGGATGTTTAAGAGTATAAATTATGGGGGCTATCCTTGACTAACCGGAACTCAAACCTGGTAATGAACAGACTTCATAATCAACAACTCATTAGTACCAAGTTCAAGAAGCCCCTTGAGTTAATTTCATGGTTAGGAGCTATCCAGGGTCAGGACTATGCTGGTGCTAAATGGGCACTGGGCCTTCGTTTACCAGGAATTACCGATACTTATGTAGAAAAAGAGTTTGCTGCTAAAACTCTTCTACGGACATGGATTATGAGGGGGACTCTCCACATAGTTTCTGCCGATGATATTCACTGGATGGTCAATTTACTGGCACCCCGTATTATTAAAAAGAATACACGCCGATACAGGGAACTGGAATTAGATGATGATACGTTAAAACAAAGTAATCAGGTGTTAAAAGAATCTCTGGAAGGGGGTACTGAACTTAACCGGAAGGAACTACTGGATATTCTCAGACAAAAGGGCATTGACACAGAAGGGCAACGAGCACCTTATATTCTGCAGAGAGCTTCCCTTGATGGACTTATATGTCAGTGTGGAGTGGATAGTAACGTCCCCCTATATATGTCCCTGGATATGATCCCGGAATCTGACATGGATGATGATGAAGCACTGGCCGAACTCACTCGGCGTTATTTCAAAAGCCGTGGCCCGGCAACTATTCATGATTTCATATGGTGGTCCGGCCTCCTGACAGCAGATGCTCGAACAGGATTAGAGGCAGTTAAATCTGAACTCAATCAGGAAACCATCAATGGGAGAACTTACTGGTATTCTGAGGAAGAAAGTTCACTAACCAATACCGAAGATCCTGGGGCAAACATACCTGTGGTCCATCTTTTACCCACCTACGATGAGTATCTCTTTGCCTACCGTGATCGGAGTGCTTCATTGGACCTTAAAACACGCAAATACCTTCAGAATCATTACCGATCAACCATCTCTTTAGATGGTCAGATCGTAGGCACCTGGAGGCGTACCTTCAAAAAGAGTCGAGTTTTGATGGAATATCATCCCTTTATAACACTTAATCTGGATGAAAAACATGCTCTGGGTGAAGCGGAACTTTTATACAGGAAATTCATTGAATAAAAAATAAGCTGGTACTGGTTTGTTAATAAAACGATATTTCTGTCAATATAATGGATCAATTGTACCTGGAGATTCGTGAATAAATACGGAAAAATTCACGAATCTCAGGATAGAATGGACCCTATAAATGTTAGGATGGAATTTTAATTCTGTTTTAAGTGTTTTCAGTAGAGTGGGTGCTTTTTAATTCTTCTTTTGGTAGTTTTATTACCAGTGATTCCTCTTCAAAGGCACCGGAATCCTGGGCCAGGCATTCCTTGATCTGGGCCTGGATCTGGCGGGGGTCTTCCACATCCACCAGGTCAATTACCTCTACCTGGTCCCGGAATCTCTGGATGGCTTCCTCATTCAGGTTCTCCACGAAGGGTATGGCTCCAGTGGCACCGTTGATTCTTTTCTTTTCTGGGTCGGCACCATTTTCATGGAGTGCCTTTATACTCTGGCCGGTGATATGTCCCTGAACTTCGGCACCGCACACCACCAAAAATCTGAGGTTGGGATTGGAAACCACGTTGGCTATGACCTTTTCAATACCCAGGTTTTCGGTGTGTAAAGGTCCGGAAATACTTGCCCCGGCATCTACCGGTGTATTTTCCATATGGGAGCCTAGGGTTACCACGGCCACTGCGCTTTCCACATCACCGGTGGTGTAGTCACCCACCACTGGGGGCCATTCTTCTACTGATTTTTTTTCCACCATGTTTTCTACCTCCAGATTTTTTTAACTCAAATTTAAATTTTAACTATAAGTTAATGTTTAACTTGTAGTTAATACAATATATATTTTGCCCTTTCACTCCACCTAAAAAACAAGATATGTGAACTTAATTCAGGATATAAAATCCAAAAAACTCTTAAAATAAGGAATTATTTATTGGAAAATATAATAGATTGGTTTGCCCAATTTTTAAATATCCTGCAGGGAAAATCACTCTATCCTTAACCAAGATTTAAAAAGATTCACATCCAACAGTATAGTAGAGATCAATGGGTGAACTACCATGTCTACCATTTCCCGAAGAGAACGAGAAAAGCAGAAAAGGCGCCAGGAAATAATAGATGCTGCAGAGAAGGTTTTCTTTGCCAAGGGATATGACAAAGTTACCATGGATGAGATAGCCAACAAAGCAGAGGTTAACAAAGCACTACTCTATTATTATTTTAAAAATAAGGAAACCTTATTTTTCGCAGTAAATCTTCAGGGGGTACGAATTCTCCATGAAATATACGTGCGATGTTTTAATATTGACACTGATGGTTATGGTAAGGTAAAAGCCATGTTACAGGGATTATTTGATTTTTCAAGGGAGTACCCCGAATACTTCCGCATATATTGCTACTCCGGGACCGAAAGATTTCAGATGAGTGATGATGAGGATGCCCAGGAGATCGTGGATCTGAGCACGGGAATGTGGCGTATTATGGTTGAAGCCATAATAGAAGGTATTGCTGACGGAACCATCAGAAATGACTTGGATCCAGTTGAAATGTCCATATACTTAAACATAATGGCCACCAATGCATTAAACCTTGATTTTAGTTTTCAGATGGTGCTGGAAGCCCGTGGAATATCCCGGGAAAAGTACTGGGAAGATCTGTTGAGTTTCCTCAACCCGGCCCTCACCCAGAGGTCTGCTTGGGGCCAAAAATGACACATTAATCCAGAAAACACCTGAATCTAGTTGAAATTCCACCAAGAAACTTCCACTGCCTAATCATATAGGCAATATTTTCTTCCATACTATTTTTATATGTATTTAACTTATCCTCGGGATTATCACCTGATTTAATAGCATGAGCTGCCAGATAGCCACTAGCCAGTGCACTGGATATTCCCTCACCCAGGGGATTCAGGAGATTAGCAGCATCCCCTGCAAAGAACACCCTGCCTTTTCCCAGATCTACCTGAAATTCTGGTGTTATGTGGGGCATAATACCCACTTCTTCCTTAACAATAGAATCTATCTGGGCATTGTGGTTTGTTTTTAGAAAAGAAAGGAACCGGGAGTGATAAGTTTTCATAAGGGATGGATCCTGAACACCCACTCCCATAATGAGATAGTCATCCTTGACATTGAACCAGGCATCGTACTGGGAAAGCTCGGGATTTAAAAATGCATGGAAAAAATCAACTTCCAGATCAACATTACCCCTGCAAAACGTCTGATAAGTGATTATGGGGTTTGTATTATTTGAGGCAACCAAAATATTCTTTTTAATCGTGCTTCTGACCCCATCACACGCTATGACCACCCGAGCTTCCTCTTCCCGGTCTTTGAACTTGACGGTCACTCCATTGTCTTTCTCACGAGAAGAGATTGCCCGGGCGGTTTTAAGTTCGACACCAGCTTCTTCAGCTTTAAGGGCTAAATGTTGATCGAATAGGTTTCTCCATACATTGTAACCTTCACTTTCAAATCGGAAGGTCTTTCCCTCTTCAGTATTAACTACAATTCCCCTGTTAATCTGGGGATGTGAAAAAGTGGTCTCCGGTATCTTGCCGAACTCAGCTTCCACCATCTGAACTGATTTCTGTATTAAAATACCAGAACAGGACTTTTCCCGGGGTAAATCCATCTTGTCCACTAATAAAACATCATAACCGGCATCAGCACTTTTTTTAGCAGCCATACAACCAGCAGGTCCGGCGCCTATCACCAAAACATCGTACATTTTTTTGATCTCCTCAATGATGTTGCCTTGAATACTGCATAAATACTTTCTAAATAATGTCATTCAAAAATATAGTAGTATAATGTAAATTTAAAGATAACTTCAGATTCATTTTTAGAAGGAATTATAAAAAATCATAAAAAATATTCCCGTCCTTGTAGACCAGTAAATCTCCTGCCTGATCGAGGCTGATCAACAAATTTTTTTGGGGTGGTATAATTAAGTGCAGGTAGATACCGGGTCTACATGGTCGGGTATGGATACTGCTTATATCCCACCTCCTTTCACTTGTTAGTCATAATAACTCCTGGATCAGATAAATGGTTTTTCCAAATTGACACCCAGATCACACCCGAATTTGGCCGGAAATCACCCTAATTCCGATTAAACGTCCAAATAAAACATTTCTATTTTCAGAACCAGGTCGGGATTTGAAGTTACCGGGTGGGAAATAAGGGCTATCCTATTGAAGATATTTAAAAAAATGGTCTAATTAAACAATAATTAAACAAATTCATGGAATAATTCCAGAAAAATTCCAGTTTTACCCTTATTTTATCCAGGAACCACAAAGATATATATACCCATCAACAATGTAATAATGTTGAATCTAATTTTACCATTCTTGTCTTGCCCAGTTCATGGTAACTCTGTTTATCTAAAAACAGCTATCCCTTAATCAGAGTTATCCAGTTTAAATGAGTATTAGGGTTTTTGTGAATAAAAACCTCTTAGTCGAATGTTTTTAGATTTTTGTGGAGAAAAAGATGAATTCTGAAATTGAAAATTCAAAAGGTGTGGACCAGCGTATCTCCATGGTTACTGGAGAACCTAAAAAGGCAATCAGGGTACTGGCCATCCCTATGATCATTTCTATGTTTCTGATAATGGCTTACAACCTGGCAGACAGCATATGGGTAGCTGGCCTGGGACCAAATGCTCTAGCAGCATTAGGTTTCATCAACCCTCTATTTATGATAGTGATAGGTTTAGGTAACGGTTTGGGGGCTGGTGCAACATCATTAATCGCTCGATGCATAGGAGCTAAGAATAAAGAAGGTGCAGATAACGCAGCAATGCATTCATTAATACTAACAATTGTAGTATCAGCTGTAATAACAGTTATATTGCTGTTATTTTTAAAAGACATCCTTTTACTGATGGGTGCCGGTGTCACCATAGATCTAGCTATGGAATACGGTCAGATAGTATTTGGGGGTCTTATTTTCCTGATATTCTCCAACGTGGCCTCGGGTATTCTCCGGGCAGAGGGGGATGTAAATCGGCCAATGTACGTCATAGCTGCCACTACAGTCCTGAACATCATCCTGGACCCTATATTCATCTACTACTTTGGGTGGGGGGTGAGTGGGGCGGCCTGGGCTACCATTTTATCCAGTAGCCTGTCCTGTGTGGTCCTGTTCTACTGGTTACTGTTAAAAAGAGACACCTACGTGTCTTTCTCGAGAGAAGACTTCAAAGCAAGCTGGAATGTGATTAAAAACATTCTTATGGTTGCTTTACCTGCCAGCATTGAATCTCTGGTCATGTCCATCCTGGGAGTGATCTTAAACCTTATGCTGGTTATAACGGGGGGAGCAGAAGCCGTAGCAGTCTACACTGCGGGCTGGAGAGTGGTGATGATGGCCATGATACCACCGATCGGAATTGGAACGGCAGCAATTACTGTAGGCGGAGCGGCGTACGGTGCCCGGAACTATGAAAACCTTTCAACTGCCTTGAGTTATTCTGCCAAGTTAGGAGTGGGAATAGCAGTGGTAACTGGCTTATTATCCTACATATTTGCCGGGAATATAGCCACCATATTCACCTACTCCCCGGAAAGCGCCTTCATGGCACCATCCATAGCAGCCTTCCTGCAGGTGATGTTCCTCTTCTACCTCACCGTTCCCCTGGGAATCACTGCCAGTTCAATCTTCCAGGGAATGGGCAAAGGATTCACCTCCCTGATACTCACAGTGTTAAGGGAAGTGGTATTTGTGGCATTCTTCTCCTACCTATTTGCCTTCACACTGGGATTCGGATCCCCTGGTGTCTGGTGGGGAATAGTAGTCGGTGGCGGATTAGGATGTGCCGTGGCATACATATGGGCTACTATCTACGTAAGACGCCTTAAAAGGAATTATTAAATCATTTTTTTAATAATCCTTTAATTTTTTAGAATCTCAAGATGGTACAAGAGATCAGTTTTTAAGGGAGAGGATCACAATAGTAGTAAAAAAATATGGTGAATGGTTATGAAAGTACTGAAAACACTTTCCAGGGTTTATGTAGGAGATTTAGAGGAACACCTGGATTTTTATGAGAAACTCCTGGGGATGAAGGTTGAAATGAGGATTCCCCTGCCGGAAGTGGGCTTGGAACTAGCACAGATTGATGATATCCTGATCATTGCCGGTTTGGAACAGGCCTTAAAACCTTTTAAGAGGACACAAGCCACATTTCTGGTGGATTCTGTGGAGGAATACCATTCTTTCCTGGAAGAAAACGGATCAAGAATTATTCGAGGCCCTCAAAAAGTCCCCACTGGAGTTAACATGACAGTTCAACATCCTGATGGTTCTATTTTCGAATACGTCCAGCATATCTTAAAGTAGGGCTGACACTTTATTATTTTCGTTCTGGTCTTTCTTTTCTAATTTCCATCAAGTCTAATGGGCGGGAAACAGGTTTAAAACCAAATTTACCATAAAGACCATGGGCATCGTCGGTAATTAGCATCCATTGATAAACATCTTTCAGCTCTTCATGGGCGAGGATGTATCTTAAAATTTGTTGTCCAATACCTTTTCGGCGATAGTTTTGATGAATGTAAACATCCAGAATGTAGGCAAATCTTGTTTTATCAGAAACAACCCGGGCGTAACCAATTTGAGATTTATCCAGAAAGGCACCCACAACCAGAGAAGAATTATACGCTCCTTTTTTTACCTCATCCATTTTAATACCAGGACTCCAATCAGCATCGCTCAGCATTTCAGTTACTTTTTCAAAATCCATTTCCTCAATTCCATCTTTAAAAATGATTTCATTCATAAAAATTCCTTCCTATTGTTGTTAAGAAATTTTAATCGGTGTATACACTTGAAAAGGGATCCCAACTAGGGTTTTCCTTCCAGTCATATTCAATCTCAATGCTCTGCTTTTTAGCCACATCATAGCCCCACTTATCAGCAATCTCCTTTCCTGTTATTGTGGTGTCCACTACTATGAATAAATATAAGATTTAATAATATTTTTATTTATTTAATGAGGATTAAATAAGAAGAGGGAGGATAATAAATGGTAGAATTTGTGGAAGGTAAAATTACTCAAAGTATCAATGATCGTAAAAATCTCAATTCCCGGTTTTCAAAAAACTGTGCAACTTATAATACTTTCCTGGAACTGCAAAAAAAGCATTTAGCGAGGGTAATATCTCAAAGAAACATTAAGAACTCATGGCTCTGGCCATATCTATTGTAACCAAATGCGAACCGTGTATGGAGTGGCATGTCCAACAGGCTCACCTGGCCGGGGCTACAGACGAAGAAGTATACGAAACCATTGACGTGGCCATTGAAATGGGAGGGGGTCCTGCGGCAGCTTACTCCAGATTTGTTTTAAATGCCCTTGATTTTCACAAGGAATAATTAATCACACTTTTTTTTGATTTAATGGTCATTCATCATTTTCAATATAACCACCAGATCCGATGCCTTAAAAGGACTATTGAAACCAAAAACATCTACACCCTCATCCAGAAGTGAATCAGCTGCAAAATAAAACATAACATCGCCAGTTAGAAATATAGTTATATTTGAACTATCTGGAGCTGGTTTTTGAACTTCGCTGTGACTTTGAAGCATAAACCCTGCTGATAAGGAAATTATAATTGCTACTGATAAAATAACAGCCAAATAAAGTTTTTTAACCATTGCTAGGTTTTCATATTATATTTAAAGTGATGATTATTTTTTTTCAACCTAAAGTATAAAAATTAATCCAGTACATAGGCCCTTTTTTGCCCACGGAAAAATTTAATTATTAAAAAAAGTGGAGAGTATGGTTAAAAAAAGGTAATTCAATCTTGTCTTTTTTAGTTCTTAGCTTGATTTTCTGGTCTTATCCGTTCTGGAAAATCTGGAGCTAAATGAAATAAATCCATCAAAAAGAGGCAGGATAATGCTTTTACCAATTTTTATTTTATATTTAAAACCTCTTCCTTCCAGTTCCTGGGAAACAGTACCTAATAATTCTGGTATTTCCAGTTTTTGAGGACAAGCCCTTACACATTTCCCGCATTCGGTGCAGAGTCCAGCATAGGCTTCCTGGCCGGATAGAACTCCTCCTAACTGTCCAAGATAAATGAAGGATTGGCTTTCATCGAACATGTACTGGTGGTTGTAATAGTTAAAACAGCGAGGTATGTCCACTCCCCGGGGACAGGGCATACAGTAACCACATCCAGTGCAATCAATCTTCATGAGGTTCCGGTAGACCTCTTTAACCCGATCGTAACGCCTTAACTCCTCTTCAGTCAGGGAGTTAGGTGAAACTTCCCCGGCAACTTTCAGGTTTTCCTTGATCTGGTCTTCGTGGTTCATTCCAGAAAACACACAGGTAACTTCAGGGTGGTTTAATACCCATCGCAGTGCCCAGTCTGCAGGGCTTCTTTCAGTTTCAGACTCTTCCCATATTTCAAGTGCCTTATCTGGGACCTGGCCTGCTAAAAGTCCCCCTTTTAAAGGTTCCATAATGAAAACGCTTATTCCTTTTGAGTAAGCGTATTCAAGTCCTTCAGTTCCGGCCTGGTTCTTTTCATCCATGTAGTTGTATTGAATTAGGCAGACATCCCACTGGTAGGAATCTACAATTTCTTTGAAAATTTCTAAGTTACCATGGGAGGAAAAACCGATGTTTTTTATCTGGCCCTTATCCTGGGCATCTTCTAAAAATTGGAAGACTCCCAGTTCTTTCAGTTTCTGGAAGCTCTTCTTGGTAAGGGTGTGGACCAAGTAATAGTCTATACAATCTGTTTGTAGCTTTTCAAGCTGTATTTCCAGATATCTTTCCATGTCTTCGTATTTTTTAACAGACCAGGAAGGCATTTTTGTCATTATTTTAACTTTTTCCCGGTATCCATCAGTGAGAATCTCTCCTATAAATGATTCACTGGCCCCGCCATGGTAAGGGAATGCGGTATCAATAATATTCACTCCCTGGTCTATTGCGTAATATATCTGTTTTTTAGCCTCTTCTTTGTCAATTCTACCATTTTTAGTGGGTAATCTCATGGCACCGTATCCCAGTGCTGATATTTCCTCGCCGTTTTTTTCAATTTTCCGGTACTGCATTTTAACACCTTATTAGATTGACCTGTCAGTCTAAGTCTTTGCCAAAAAAATACTACTTAGATATTCCATCCCAGAACAGTTCAAATGCCAGTTCAACATTATTTTCATTCATTTTTTCAGGATTTTTCTCAAAATGGGTTATGGTATTAAGTACGTTACCCCAAAAATAGTCCATCAATAGCTCATCATATATCTGTTTGATTTCATCCTCTTCCAATCCTTTTTTATAGACTTCCAGGAGGTCCACGAACTTCTCCTCGATTCTCCCCTTGGTGAATGATGTTATGTAGGGGGAACAGTGGAAGGTCATTATAAAATTGAATTTGTAAGGGTCTTCAATACCAAAATTCACAAAGTTAAGCCACAGGGATTTAACATTTTCTTTAAATGATTTGCTCTCATCGTAGTCTCCCTGTGCTGCTTTTAAGATGCTTTCTTTGGTGTAGATGTAGAGACGGTCGATGAGATCTTCCTTGGTCTTGAAATAGTGGAAAAGGGTCCCGGTGGCCACTCCGGCAGTTTTTGCAATTTCCGCAGTGGAAGTACCATGAAATCCCTTTTCTACAAAGAGTGGAAGGGATGTGTCCAGTATTTTCTGTTCTTTTTCCTTCAACTTGCCTACTTCCTGAAATTCACTTTATCTAATTACTAGACTGATTAGTCGGTTTAGTATTTAAAACTTTCGAACTTATCATTTCCATCAGGTTTTCCTCTTTTCATTTGGAGGATATATTTATTCCAAAGATCTGTATAATTCCTTTCAGGTATCTTTCCTGTTGATTGGGTAGTTCAGGTCCTTTACACCGGTTTTTGATGATTCTTCACTTTTTATGTCAATAACTTCTATGGGCAGGGCACTGATCAGAAACCGGTGGCTGAATTTGTGAAAGGTGAATTAGATAACATCAGTCCCAAAACCAGGAAAATAACCCAAAAATTCTTGGATAAATATTGTTGATTAATAGTTATCAGGGTTAAGCTTACATTAAAACTATTAATGGGAAAATTTAGAGGAATAATGCGTATTCTAAAAAATTAACTGGTGTGTACATGATATCCCACATTAAAAAAATATCCGCGTCAACTATATTCCCCTTATTACTGATTCTAACCATTTTATCTCTGGGAGTTTTAACCCCCATCATAACCATGGTGGCGTTTGGGGCGATACTGGCCTATTACGTTCGATTCATTGCCAAAAAAATCCAACCCTACGTTAAATATAATACTCTGGCCATCATCCTGGGAATGATCCTGCTGGCCATACCCATTGCTTTACTGCTGTACTTTACCATCACCCAGATCCTGGGCATTTCTGTGTCTCTTTTCGGATCTTTACAGGCCACAGCAGGAAATAATCCCTTAAACTTTAGTTTGATCAGCGATGCTGTCCAAAAACTGGGGTTTTCTGCCACTGTTTCCCAGGGAATAGCGGATGCCATAAGATCGGGGATCACCCAGTTATTATCGGCCATTACCAATTCCCTGATTAACATGGTCAGTTCCATTCCGGCCCTCGCTGCCCAGGTCCTCATATTGATCTTTTCCATCTTCTACTTTGCCCGGGACGGGGATAAAATAGTTCAATACATAAAAGACGTGGTTCCAGATAAGGATAAAGGTTTCTACCGCGAAGTGATAAAGGGGGCCGATGATGTGCTGAAAAGCATCATAATGGGTAACATCATACCCGCTGCCATCCTGGGAATACTATCAGGGGTGGTTTATTATTTCCTGGGTTACCCTTACGTAATTTTACTGGCCATAGTCAGTGGAATAGCCATGTTCATTCCCATAATCGGTCCCTGGATCGTTTACGGGGCCATAGGGATCTTCAGCATACTCATTGGAAACACCATGCAGGGAGTGCTGGTGATTATCTTTGGGTGGATAATTGAAACCACCACCGACTTCTACATCCGCCCCAGAATATCAGTCCAGTACTCCGAAGTCCATCCCCTGGTTTTCCTTCTGGGATTCATCTACGGAGCAGTTACCATGGGTATCCCGGGACTTTTCATCGGACCCATGATACTGGGAATAACCTACGCTGCCTACAAGGTCTACCGGGAAGAAAGGGTCAAAGAAAAACAATCCGGAAATTAACCTAGATTCAGTAATAATATAATTTACCATCCTTAACTCATTAATTCAGGGCACAAGTGGTTGAAATGGAAAAAAAGGATAAAATCCTATTTATATTCATGGTGGCGGCCATCTTATGTAGCTACCCTCTGATGGAAGATGAACAAACTCTGCTGTATCTGTTCCTCCTCTTCTTTTTGGGCTACAGTTTTACTTCCATTTATGTTTCCCACCATTACGGAGCCCAGATCAAGGGTTGGTCCAGTGTAATCACAGAAAGGGATTACACTTCCTTTCTACTCACTATCCCTCAAGCAGGCATTATGGGGGCACTGGTAATCACTCTTTACCCGGGATTTTACGTGCCAATTCCCTTAATTGCTGGTTTTATACTGATGATAGTAGGTATGGGGTTCAACCTGGTGGTCCGGAAGGAATTAGGTAAGAACTGGGTACCTCTATCTAAAACTACACCTAATCAGGAGCTGGTCACCGACGGACTGTATTCATGGATTCGACATCCATTTTACCTTTCTATTCTAATCCTGTTTACCGGAGTGGCCGTAATTTCCTGGAACTGGTACGGATTGATATTCCTGACGGCCCTGGTGGGGGGATTGATAATCAGGATCAAAAAGGAAGAAAATAACCTGATCATCAAATTTGGTGATGAATACCGTGAGTATATGAAAAAAACAGGTATGTTAATACCCAAAATAATCTAAATTTAGTTATAGGGTTGATAATTAAATATAGAGTAAATCACAAGATTTATAGTGGGTGAGGGATGGCCATGGAACTGAATAGGAAAGTTGAAAAATTAATAGAAATCCTTAAAGACAAAAACTGCACCGTAGAAAAGCATTCCAGTGTTATGGAGATAACATTCTCACAGGAAGAGGATGCCCACTGGTTTGAAAATATTTTCGATAATTACCAGAGGGAATCTGCAGTTAGCTGTTTGATGTCCATGCGGGGGGCTAATGACCGGTACAAATTCGTGTTCAATGTTAAAGACATGGACCAGTTCATTAATTTATTAGAAAAAAGTAAGGATAGTTAAACACTGTCCAGAAGGTTCAGGTTCTATCTCTGGCTTAATTTCTTTCCTAGTTCCCTAGCCTGGTCCAAAACTTCTTTTTTGTTTTCAACCGCCCCGGGAATACTGTTATCATGGGAGGAAATCAGGCCCACCACCTTGTAACCCAGAAATTCGAACATATTCTGGGTGTAGTAAAAGTACTCCTGGAATAGGTTCTTATCGGGGTTTCCCTGAGAAAATACCAGTGCCATTGCCTTTTGCCCGTATTTATCCTCAAACCCTGTTTTGAAGTTGGCATATAACCGGTCGGTGAAGAGCTTGGCCTGGGCACTCATCTGCCACATATAAACCGGGGATCCCAGTACAAATGCATCTGATTCCCTTATTTGAGCATAAGCTGCCCGCATATCGTCTTCAGTCCCACATTCTCCCTCATTTTCCTTGCAGTGCATACAGGTCTGGCAAGGAGCAATATCCATCTGGTTCAAATTGAAAAGTTCGGTTTCCGCTCCTCCTGCTCGGGCACCCTTCAGCACCTCTTCCACCATGATTTTAGTGTTACCATCCTCACGAGGACTTCCCACAAATCCCAGTACTTTCATTATCCTTAACCTCCTAGTTAGTAGCTGATTAGATAATCTCTCCATTAATGGAGATAGTGTAATCCTTGATGATTATATTCTTCTGAGCCTTTTCCAGAGCCCTTTTAACGATTACTTCAATACCGGAACAGCAGGGAACCTCCATGTGCACAATGGATATTGATTTTATGTCCTGCTTGGTGAAGATCTCACTTAACTTCTCCACGTATTGGTCAATGGTGTGATCCAGTTTGGGGCAGAAAATGATGAGAATCTTATCCTTTAAAAACCGCTGGTGGAAATTGGCATAGGCAAAGGGTGCACAGTCCGCAGCAATGAGGAGGTCAGCATTTTTCAGGTAGGGGGCATTGGGGTTTAAAAGTTGCAGTTGTACTGGCCAGTTACCCAGTTCGGCACTTAAAATCTGGGGAGATTCACTTCCTCCGGATTTGGGCTCTGGAACCTGCATCGCAGAACCAGGACAGCCACAAGCCAGTGGAGCATCCTCCTCATAATTTGGCACTTCCAGATTTTTTTCCTTTAAAACGTTAATGGCTTCTTCCAAGTATTTTGTCTCACCGTGCTCGTGCAAATGCTTTAAATGGGCCTTAATAACATTGGGTCCGGCTTTTGTAATATTTTCCATAACCCGGGGTTCATCGTAGGGTTCAGCTTCCCTTCTCTCGATCTCTATAGCTCCTTCCGGGCAGTCACCGATACAGGCCCCCAGCCCATCACAGAATAAGTCACTGATGAGATGGGCCTTACCATCAATTACCTGCAGAGCACCCTCGGGGCACCCAGTAACACAGAGACCACAGCCATTACATTTTTCCTGATTGATCCGGATAACATCTCGCTTCATAATAAACCCTCTTTTCTAATAATTAATAAAATATAATCCTGCAGTATATTGGTATGTAAATCCCGGTTGAAATATCATTCGAATCCATATGATTTTGGTCAATTGGGATATAGTGGGTGTATATTGTTGATGCTTTTCGGGTTACTCTCTGTTTATAACCTTAGGTAATATCATAAATCACTGGTAAAAATAATGAACCAGAAAAACAGATTATGTAAGTTCATATGATGTGTGATACCGTTGGGGAGGGGATAGTGTTTTAACTTGAGATTCAGGGTAACTTGTAACTCATTGAATATCTTAATTCGTTATAGGTCAGTTTAACGAAGTACTGGCTGGTTCATTCCACAACAGATCACATTAAAAAAATACGTGGAATACCAAATCATAAATATCTAGTTAAATATCAATAAAATATTAGAAATTGATTTTTAGGGAGGAATTAAGGTAAAGGGTAATCACCGTATTTTCAGGGAAATATTTGATAAATCCCCAATTGGAATGCTTTACCATAATAAAAAAGGGAAATTATTGGATATAAATCTGGCTGCTTCAGAATTATTGAGAATTTCCCAGTTAGAAGGTTTACCGGATATAAATTTATTCAACAACCCGATTATTCCCTGTAAAAAGGATGAAATCACCGAAAAAGGTGTGACAGAATTCCAGATTAAGGTGGATTTCTCTAATGTACCCGATTATATTTCCCTGGCCCGGGATTCTGTACTTTTAAAAATGACAGTATCTACTATTAATTCTGGTTATCTGGTGCAAATCCAGGAATCATATTCCCAGAAAGAAGCAGAGGAACTTCTCATCACCGAAGAAAGGTACAGAAGTTTTTTCGAGGAGGATCTAACTGGAGATTTTATTGCCACACCTGAAGGTGAATTAATAGAATGCAACCTTGCTTTTGCCGAGATTTATGGTTTTACCAGTCCTGAAGAAGCTTCTAAATCTAACATAGCAGATTTTAACCCGGCAGACTGGAAAGATTTACTAAGACATCTGGAAACCAGGCCTAAAATTCAGGGTCGCCAAACCACCCACCGACGACAGGATGGAAAGGAAATTCACATTGTCAGTAATGTTGTGGCCCGGGTGGATGAAAATGGCCAAATAACTCAGGTTAAAGGTTATGTTTTCGATGACACCGAACGTAAAGAAGCTGAAGAGGCTTTAAAACGCAGTGAAGAGAAGTATCATCGCCTTTTTGACGAAGATTTAACTGGAGATTTCATCGCCACGGTTGATGGGGAGATTTTAGAGTGTAACCCTGCTTTTGCCGAGATTTACGGGTTTAGCACAGTTGAAGATGCACTGAAATGGAATATATCTCATTCAAACCCATTTGATTGGCCTTACATGGTCACTCGCCTTAAAAACGAAGGTAAAATTTTGGGATTTCAAAGCTGGCAGCGAAGATCCGATGTTATGAGGATCCATGTGGTGGCTAACATGGTGGGTATATTCAATGACTCTGGAGATCTCATCCAGGTCAAGGGTTACATATTCAATGATACTGAACGTAAACAGGCTGAAGATAGACTGGAAAGTGGTAAAAAGCAGATTACTCATATTTTAGATAGTATTCAGGATGGGTTCATGGCTCTGGATAATCTGTGGAATTTCATATACGTGAATCGTTGTGCTGCAGATTACCTGGGAATTGATGCCGATGATCTTTTGGGCAGAAACATATGGGACCGATTGCCTGATTTTGTGGGAACCATCTATGAGACTTCATTCCGTGAGGCCATGAATCAACAAAAAGTTCTTCATTTTAAAGCCCCCGGAATTCACAAAATGAGTAGTTGCTTTGATTTTAGTGTTTATCCTTCATCAGAGGGAATTTCTATTTATTGGAGAGATATTAATAGGTAAAACCGGTTCTTACAGCCGGGTCCGTGTATTTTAAAATTCTTCTTCAAATTTCATTTCCCTAAAGGTAATGTTAAATAATGTTCCATTGTCCTGTTTTAAATCAACTAAACCCCCTAGTTGGGCGGCTAATTTATTAACGAACCACATACTCAGGGTCTTGTCCTGAAGGTTAAAACTTTCTAGGAGAACTGGTGCGTTATCATGAACTGTCAGTAAAAAAGATTCACCTTGGGGGATGATTTTAACGGTGATCTTATCCATTTCCCTAAAACTTTCCCCATCAATGTCTTCAGAGGAAGTTGATTGCAGGTTGCGCTTTATGGAACTGCTTACCAGTTCATTGATCATCAGTCCACAGGGAATGGCGGTGTTGATATTAAGCATAACCTTGGCGTTTACTTCCACATTAACCCGGTTGTTATCCACTCCATGTATTCTAAACAGATCTATTACTAAACTTTTAATGAAATTTTCCATGTTAATGTTGGTTAAATCCTTTGATCGGTACAATTTTTCATGTATTCGTGTCATGGAATTGACATGATTCTGGATCTCCTTAAATAACTCCAGTGAGGGGTCGTGATCAATGTAATATGATTGGAAGTGTATCATGGCACGTATTATCTGCAAATCATTCTTGATTCGGTGTTGAATTTCCCTGAGGAGTACTTCCTTTTCTTCCAGGGTTTCCAACAATTGTTTCTGTAATTTCATCTCTTTGGTGACATCTTCAAAGGACTGCACTGCACCGATTACATCACCTTTAAAATCTTTAATGGCCATGGCTGTGAAATGCAACCATTTTCCCTTCTTTCCCATCCTGGGGAAAAAGGCCACTGCTTCACAGGAATTACCCAAACCCTTGGATTCACTCTTTCCATGATATTTCAGCATGAATTTGGAACCATCTTCAGTTCCGTACCATTTGGGGATATCCTCTAAGCGTCCATTAACTATAAAATCAGCCATACATGGTCTTTGAGTATTGTAAAATACTTTCCATTGCTTATTTGTGCCTAAAATATGGTCAGCCATGATATTACTCAGTTCTTCCAGTGCCCGGTTCCAGTAAACGATTTTATGGTCCTGGTTTATAATGAACTGGGGAGCAGACGAAGTACTGATTATATCGTTTAAATTTACCCTACTTTTTGCCAGTAATGCCTTCAATCCGGCTTTATCTATGTTTTCACCTAACTCTGTATTTGAGTTTGTGGGCGCTGACTTCTTTTTTAACATATTGAACATCCCTTTATCCGCTGATTAAAAAAATAAAATAGGTAGAACTTTATTCTACCTTAAATGGGGTTATCCGATCACTGGACTTGCCAGGGGAGTCAATAGTAGTATAATGGTTATTATTATTCCAATCACAACTAATGGCACTCCTGCTTTTAATATCTCCTTAATTTTCACGTATCCTGTTCCGTAAGCCATGGCCACTGTTGGATCAGCCATTGGGAGCATGAATGATAGTGAACAGGCTATTGCTACGGGTACGGCGTATTGTCCTACAGGTAGTCCTTGGGTTTGTGCCAGGGTGACTGACAGTGGAACCAGTATTGCGGCCAGGGCGATATTGGACATTACCTGGGTTATACAGACGGCAATTATCATCAGAACCACCATGATCAGGATGGTGGATGGATTGCTTCCTAAAACACTTACAATATCCGTTATGAGCCATTCTGCTGCTCCAGTATTCAGTAATGCTGCTCCAAGGCTTAATGCTCCTCCGAAGAAGACAATTAATCCCCAGTCAACACCGTTCTGTGCATCTCTCCAGTCAAGCACTTTGAAAACAAAGAAAAGTACAGCACCGATTAAAGCAACTGAATAACTGTTAAGTCCAGTCCAACTGGCAGTGACCCATAGGGCGATGGTAAATAGGAGTATACCTAAGGAAATTTTTTCCACACGTTTCATGGGTCCTAATGATTCCAATTTATTGGAGATGGTCTTATTTCCACCTACTATTCCGCTTACTTCTGGTTTGAATACTCTGCTTAAGAGTTTCCAGATAATAAGCATCATAATAATGGCCAGTGGGAATCCAAATACCATCCAGTTGGCAAAGGGGATGTGGGTGTAGGCTGCGGCCATCAGGTTGGGGGCCGTACCTATTTCCGTTCCAAATCCGCCGGCCAGTGAACCGTAGGATGCACCAAGTACCATGGCCTTTGCAAAGTTACTTTTACCATTTTCCGGGTCGTCAACACCCATTAAGGGGATGATTTCCTTGATAATAGGGAGTAACATGGCAAAAGCCACCACATTTTCGATCCAGGCAGATAAAATACCAGTGGAGAATACCGCCACAAAGATACTTCTATCTGGGCTGGTACCGAACTTGTTTAACATGCTATAGGTTAAACGTGTGGCTAAACCGCTTTTACGGATAGCCTCGGCAATGATAAAACCACCAATCATTAAGAAAATGATGGGATTGGCAAAACCAATTACAGCACTATCAAAACTTTCAACACCGATTATGGGCTGTATAAAGAGTATTATTAAGGAAGTAACAGCGAGATGCACTGTTTCAGTGGCCCACATTATCACGGCAAAAACAAGTAAGGCAATTGCGGCATGTCCAGGATAGCTTAAACCTTGCATGGGAATTAACATTATCACTATAAAAGCAATGATGGCCAGGGGCATTCCCATAACTTTTAAGTTTATATTCGTTTTTAAGCCTCCCTTTATTTTATTTTAACAGGTAACCTAAAATCTTAACCTAATATATACTTATTTTATAATGTTTAATCATTATTAATACTTTTTGGCTGGCTAACATTAATATTAAGGATATAGTAATACTTATTTTAAACAAGCAGGCTAAAGATATTCAGTAATTCTCATAGGAAAATAGTGGATATTGGATCGAGATAAACTGGTTTATGGGTAGTGATGAATAAAGTAAAGATACATTTTCATGATAGAATGGAAGGTGATAAGAATGAACTGGAATTTATGGGCAGTTATTTTATCAATACTAGTAGTGCTTATTGGTTTGTACGAGATTTTCGCTTTGGGAGAATACACTTGGACTAACTATCTCAGCACATTTCTGTTTGCCGTGGTAGTGGTGTTAATTTTAAATAGCATGAATAAAACACCGTAATTTTTGATTTAAATTGAAATATTTTATTTTTATGCTAAAATAAGTGTTATTACTAAAATAAGATGAAGGTAGTTTAACCCTCATCTTAGGTATTTGGACAGTTGGTACCGTCGCAGTTTCCAGTGCCGGCGTTACCATTTCCCTGACCATGCTGGTACTGGTGGCTTTGATCACAGTTTCCAGTTCCTGCTTGACAGTTCTTCTGACCATACTGGTATTGATGCTGATTTCCATCACCAGCAGAGTCACAGGATCCCTGGCACTGATTCTGGTTGCCATTACAGTTCTGGCCCTGACTCTGGTCGGTGGTCGTGGTGCTGTTGTCAGTATCATTCAATGCAAAGGCAGGGACCATACTGACCATCATCACCAGTGCACAGATCAGTGCTGCTTTTTTTGGAATTTTCACCATATTTTTCACCTCCATTGGTGTTGTGCATTAGATTATCTCGCGGTAAGATAAATGATTATTCCAAGTTAATGCCCAGATCTTACCCATTTTACACTATATAAATGCCCATATTTTAATATCAAACATTGATGATCCTTTTATTTTATAAATAAATAATTGGGCATCATTATGGAAAGATTTGGGTATAATCTTGGAATAATTACTTTTATATAGTTGATCTATTTAGTAGTGTAATGGATAATTAGGGCTTTAAACTAATATTCATTAATTATTTTGAGATACTGGTGATTTTAAATGGTAACCACTATCTTAAATAATTTTAAAACGTTGAATAATATTCAATCCATTCAAAAAGCCTTTAAAATCTATTAAAATAAAAATTTAATCGAAAAATCAGATTTTGGAAATGGAAATAATTAAGGGGGCACAATTCATGGTTTACGATATGATATTACCAGCCTTACCTTTTATAGGTGGCTATTTATTTACTTACAGCATTTACCGGATGAATATAATCAAAAAAGCAATACACATCAATGTATGGAATTTTATAATTGGAATAGCCTTTTTGATATCTGCAGGAGCTGGTTTCCTGTTGCTTTTATTAATGGAGTTGGGGATCAAGTTATCAATAAATCCTCAGTTACTGTACTGGCACGTAGAACTGGGTGTAACTCTGGCTCTGGTAACGGTATTCCACTTTCATACCTACTGGAAATCAGCTAAGACCATGTTTGCCCCAGCAAAGAGGAGGGTGAAAACATGAAGAAAGAATCTCCCTGCCAAATGAAAAAGGGCTCAAAATCTAGTTTAGGCAGTAAACTAAATCTATCCAACCATAAAATCCAATCAAAATTATCAGGGAGCAGGATAAAATCAGCATTGGAAAGCACCTCCTTAAAAGAAAGACTCCTGATGGTGGCTTCTACCATTCCTTTCATAGCAGCCAGTACCATGTCTTCTTCATGTGCCACCTCCTGTCCCTACGGAATACTGAATGATCCCTACCCGGGTCAGTGTCCTAGATATGTGGACCTGGATGGGAATGGAATATGCGATCTATCCCAAACCACCACTACCACTGTCGATGACACTTCTACCACCAGTACTACGAGTGATGATCCTTCCACCACCGATGGCGCCACTAGTACCGACACTGGGCATGGAAACGGGGCAAATGTTGATGATGGTAACCTTTCTAACCAGGCCGATGCAAACTCTACCGTCCCCCAAGATTCCCCAAGTTTAGATAGTGGAAACCTTGACGGAGATGCAACCAATTACCATGTGGTACCGGTAACCATGATCATTATAGGAAGTTACCTGATAACCTATTTCCTATTTAAAAAAGGCATATTAAACCGCACCAAGCATCGAAGGATTTGGAATTTACTGGTAACTATGGGATACATCGGAAGTGGTGGTACGGGGATCATATTGGCGGTTTTAATAAATCTTGGTATAAGAACTGCTTTAAATCCCTCTTTAACTTTCTGGCACGTGGAATTATCCATTCTCATGGTGGTGGGGACCTTAATCCATCTCCACATCTATAAAAAACCCTTCAAAAACATGTTCAGAGTCCTTTTTGGTTTTAAAACAGGTTCTGGAAAGAATTTTGATGCGTTGAGAGGGAAATCCAAATAATTTCCCTTTTACGGTTTTTAAGAAAACTAAATTAATTCTACAGAAGAACATTTTTTTTATCTTAAGCCTTCTTTTATTTTTATCAACTTCTAATCTTATCTTGAGTTTGGTAGTAGAATATTCATGGTCTAAAATGGCTGAAAATTTGCGGGGGGAATGGAATTCCACATTTAAATCTACAGTAGAAATAATTGAGGGGGAAAATCCTCGAATTTTCTGTTAACTTCTTTTTTTGGTGAATTTATTCACAAAAAACTATAAATGCCGGTGATGTTTTGTTATAGTAAACTTCACAAGCCCTCAGGAAATGTTTTAGTAATTATCTTAAATTTATATGGCCGGTGAACAAAGTTTTAGGTAAACAAATGAAGTTCATAACGGGGGAGTGAATTCATGAATATATCCTCACACAGGGATGGCGGCGTGCTGATAATATCAATTCAAGGTAGACTGGATGCTTATGGTGCATTGGAATTAAATGAATCCCTGGAAAGCCTGATTACCCCTAATGATACGGTAGTTATTTTTAACATGGGCCCGGTCAGTTATCTCAGCAGTGGAGGTATCCGCAGTTTACTGGGAGCTGAAAGAACCCTCAAGGAAAAGGGAGGATGCATACATCTTTGCAATTTGAAGTCTTACCCGCTGGATGTACTAAAAATGGCTGGCTTTGACCAGATATTCTCCATAAAGCCCACGGTAGAAGATGCCCTGCAATCAGGATCAACAGTCTCCGACTTGGAAAGGGTGAACTGGATAAAAGTCCCTCCTTATGTTAATGAAACGATTTCATTAACCATTTTAGAATCATCTGCCAGTGATTCTAAATTAAATGTTGTGGGTGATATCTCCAAAGTACTCAAGGCCACCCTGGGAGAAGAGGATATTTATTCCCGGAAATTCTCCAATACAGAATACTCCATTGGATTGGGAGGATTAGGGGAGAAGATGAAAGACTTCTTGGAGATAATGGGGGAAATGATCACCATTGGGGGGACCATGGTCTGGCTCCCTACTGACGGCCATGACACTCCGGATTTCCTTATACCAGCAACAGACACTGGGATGGTAACCATACACACTGGATTTAACGTTGCTCTTGGTGGAAATTTTAATAATGTTCTATTTGCCGAATCCCAACATGATGAAGGGTTTACCATGGATGAACTCTACGCATCACTTTTTGCCCTGGCCCGGGAAAGGGAACCTAACTTCAAAGGTATCATTAGCGTGGCTATGCAGGCAGACGTTGAAGAATTTTACAGATCAGGAATTAAAATAGCTCCCATTAAGAAATTCACTCCTAAAAATCATGAGATGATTATGCATCCGGATAATATTAAGTTATGGATGAATATAGGTACTGATCCTATGTTCAAAGGTGAAACAATGATTAGTTTTGGGGTGGGTGTTGATTTAACCACAGATCTATCTGGTTTTGATGAAGAAGTACTGGGGGCCCTGTTTTACATGCATCCCGCCAACACCGTAAATAAACAGATGTTGCTCCACAACCATGCCGTGGTTTTCAAACATGTTCCCCTGGAGAAAAAGGGTGACCTAGATGGTGGCATAAAGAGCATTGTTCAAAATGGAGAATTCCTGGATATGAGTCATATCTTGGATAACTCCAAAATGAAACGTGCTCTTTTAGGTGTTTCTTATATATCAAGTATTGTTTTTGAGAAAAATCAGGAAATAACACTGCGTGGGGATTGTGAAGGATGGAACGACACCTACCATGAAATAACCAGTAAAATGTTTCCGGATTCAACTGAAATTCAACTGACCCCCATAACCGGAGGGTACAGTGGTTCAGCGGTGTTTAAGGTAGATGCCTGGGATCGCTCGGGTAGAAAAGAAATGCCCTTTGTGATGAAATTGGGGCCCTGGTTCGAGTTAGGAAGTGAACTTAAGGGATATGAAGAGCACGTAAAACGTTACATACAGAACAATGCCACCCACGTCATCGATCACTGTAAAATTGACGCATGTGGGGGGTTGTTGTACAATTTTGCAGGTATAAATGGAAGAGAAAGCACCATAAAAACCATGGAAGATTACTATGCTTCCCATGACACCGGAGAAGTTTTAAATGCCCTGGACAAACTCTTTAGAAATGTGCTCCGTAGCTGGTACGGGCAACCCAAACTTAAGGAACTATACCTATATGAGGAATATGATTCTTTCTTCCAGTACGATATGATAAAAAATTTCACTTTAGATAAGTTCGACCTCACATCCAGTGAAAAATACGTTAAACTCCCCTATAATTTGGGAACATCCGTAAACCCACTTTACTTTGTGGAAAATGTAATGCCTGAACGCCGGTCCCAGGCGGTCAGTAGCTACGAAGCCTCCACCCACGGGGATCTGAACTTGAGGAATGTACTCCTGGATGATGATCTAAATATCTGGCTCATAGACTTCGCTGCTACCCACTATTCTCATATCTTGCGGGATGTGGCCAAACTGGAAACTGCCTTTAAACTAGAATGTGTGGATATCAATTCCCCTGAAAAACTAAGGTACATGTTGAAACTGGAAGAAAGGTTCCTTAATGCTAGAAATCTTAGTGACATACCTCATTTACCACTTGATTCTCCCGATACTCAACTAAATTTTGATAATAGGGACATAATCAAGGCATTTCAGTGTATAAGGAGGGTAAGAAAATATGGTAACATGATTACCCTTTTGGATGAAGATATATCCCAATATCTCCTGGGATTGTTGTCCTACCACTTATCATCTATTTCATTTAGGAGTCTCAACGATTATGAGCGGGAATATGCCTGGATTTCTGCTTCTCTAATTTGTAACCGGTTGATGTAGGACATAAATTTTTTAAATCCTTAATTAAATTGTATAATTAATCCCCGGCATGTTCGAGTGTACTGAAATATCAAATAATTCATGATTCTAATATAGGGGTTTTTTTAATGGAAAGATGGTTAACTCCGGGTGGATGTAAAGTTTACCCCATCACAAAGGGCAGAAGTAATACTTACCTGGTTTTTGACGGTGATGATTCAATTTTAGTGGATACCAGTCACCGGGGGGCACTGAAAGGTCTCACCGATAAGTTGGATGATTTACTGGATGGAAAGAAGTTGTCCTGGCTGGTTTTAACCCATAGCCATTATGATCACGCAGAAAACGCCGCAGTAGTAAAGGAACGGTACAATACCAGGGTGATTGTCCATAAATCAGAATTATATGACTTAAAACAAGGTTTTTCTTCGTTACCCACAGGCACTAATCTCATTACCTGCATTGTGTCTAATTTGGGTGGGAAAATTAGTAGTTTCAGTCATTATGAGTCAGTAGAACCGGATATTACAGTGGACGATGCCTACCAGGTAACCCCACGAACCTATCTTATCCACACTCCGGGCCACACAGAAGGGTCAATGAGCTTGATTGTGGATAATGAAATTGCTTTGGTGGGCGATGCCATGTTCGGAGTGTTCAACTGGTCAGTATTCCCTCCCTTTGCGGATGATGTTCCTGCTCTCGAAAAAAGCTGGGGAAAACTTGCAAAAACTGGTTGTAAAATGTATTTGCCTGGCCATGGAACTGGAAACAGTAGAGAATTACTTTTGAAACAGTGCAACAAGTATGGTGTTGAATTAGATTAAAAAAATTCCTCACAACTTTCAGCTCATGCTAAGGGGGCATTTATTAGTTAACTTTATAAGGGGGATAGGCAATTTATTTATATATCGATATATTTGAATATATGAAACTAACAGGTGGTTGGAGTTGACGGAAAAAGAAATCAAAGACTTTGTAAAGGAAAGATATTCAAAAATTGCAGCTAAAGAAAACTCTTCGTCATGTTCCTGTTGTTCCGAAACAGGAGTGGACAGAATAATCCAACAAGCCAAAGCCGTCGGCTATTCTGAGGAAGAAATAAAAAGCATCCCTGCCGAGGCCATATTTGGATTGGGATGTGGCAACCCTACTGCCCTGGCTGAGATAAAAAAGGGTGAAACAGTTCTGGATCTGGGGTCTGGTGGGGGAATAGATGTATTTCTGGCAGCCAACAAGGTGGGTGAAAGTGGAAAGGTCATAGGGGTAGATATGACGGAAAAAATGGTAGAAACTGCCCTTGAAAATGCTAAAGCCGGAGGATACCATAATGTGGAGTTTAAACTGGGGGAAATAGAGAATTTGCCCCTTGAAGATAATTCCGTTGATCTGGTAATTAGTAACTGTGTCATAAATCTCACCCCAGACAAATCTGTAGCCTATAGGGAGGTTTACAGGGTTTTAAAAGAAGGAGGCAGAATATTAATTTCGGATATAGTCACTGAAGGCCATCTCCCTGATGAAATCCGGAAAAGCTTCCAAGCATGGTCAGAATGCACAGCAGGAGCCATGGAAAAAGAAGAATACATGGAAACCATAAAGAATGCAGGATTTGGTAAAGTAGAAGTCATTGGTGCCCACTTCTTTACAGAGACTGACCTGGATGAACGCCTGAAAGGAAAATTAATCAGTATACAAATAAAGGCAATTAAAACTCCCCTGGAAGTGGGGTCCCTAATTAAACCAGAGAACAAGCGGTGCGGATGTGAGGGGCCCGCTTTGAAATCATCTAAGACTAGTGAAACAAGTGAAAGTTGTGGATGTTCTGGTGAAACAGTTCCCGAAACATCTAAAATTGGAGAAAGTGAAGTTTGCGGATGTGAGGGGATGTCACCGGAAACAACCTCACAAATCGAGGAGAATAATGAATGCTCCTGTGGATGTGGGGGAGAATTCCCTGATGAATCTCTGGTGGAAAATCCAAAGGAACCTGTAAATACCGTAAACAATAGCTTTTTAGAGGATTTTGAGAAATTTGCCCAGGCAATGGGCATTGTAGATATTGGATACACCCGGATAAATCCGGAATTAGTCAACACTGAGGAACCCACCTACACCAATGCCATTGTTTTGACCTTAGAAATGGGTGAAGATATCATAGAAACACCCCCTGGTTCAAAAGCCCAGGAATTAAATGATGCAACCTATAAAAAAATGGGGAACATAACTTACGCCCTCTCTGATTTTATCCGGTCACAGGGTTTTGCTACCCAGGTAGCCCATCCCTACGGGAGCATGTTAAATTTCTCACCCCTGGGTCAAGAGGCCGGTTTAGGATGGATAGGGCAAAGTGGTCTGTTAATAACACCGGAACTGGGGCCTCGACAGAAAATTTCAGCAATACTGACCAATATAGAAAATTTACCGGTTAAGAATCATAATGAGCACTCCTGGATACTGGAATACTGTGCAAAATGTGGTAAATGCATTAGAGCCTGTCCAGAAAAAGCATTGATAGAACAAAAAACATGCTGCGGTAACAAGGAAATAGAATTTATTCAAGCTCGTTGTATAGGTTGCACACAAGGCTGTACTTACTGTATAGAATCATGTCCCTTCGATGAAAAGGGATATGCTCATGTTAAAGATATATTTGACCGAATAAATGCCAAGTTGAAGGATAAAAAAAATTAATATACTTAGGCTGAATATTCCCGGAGATGGAAAAATGAATTCTGAGAAAATAGCATTAGCTGCCTGCAGTGGAATGAGTCCCTATGGTCTGGTGGCCCGTGTAACCTCTGCAGACACGGTAAATGAGACTGAAAACACGATTTCTATTTGTATGGGTGCCACTGCTGCCGATAGGGAAGGTTTTAGAAATTTAATTAAAAAATATCCCATTATTGCCATAAATGGCTGTGATGGTAACTGCACTACCAAAATACTTAATCAAAAGGGAGTTACTCCTGCTAAAACTCTTAATGTACTGGAAGAACTCAAAGAGGAAAATTTTAAACCTTCTGATGTTTCCAGATTGGATGAAGAAGGAGAAATTTGTGTTGAATTCATGAAAAAGAAGGTAAAAAAGGACATGGATGATTTAAGAGAGGAAGATAAAGGATAGGATCAATTAGTCCATACCATCAGGGTTTAACCTTCCACAGAAATTTTATATGAGTAATTGAAATGAGTAGGTGAATTATTAACCCGGATTAGTGAAATAAATGGAAACTATAGATGATATTCCCTCTTATCAAAAAATCGGCACGAAGAAGTTTTTCACTATTTTAAGGAGTGAAACCAATTTAATTGGCCTTCAGGACATAATACGGGCCAGTTTATTCCTTGTAGATGATGCTAAATATGTGCAGGGCAACTACCGAAAGGAATACCTGGAGTCTTACACTAAGGCTTTTATAATGCGAATCCAGGAGGTTAAAGTCCATCACGTAGAGAGTGATGAGCTTCTGGATATAGCAGAAGTTCAAGATGCAGTCCAGTTATTACAGGAACAGGAAAAACTGGCAGCAGAGGGGGGAGGATTTGATCCGGCCTTTTTTAAGATCTACAAGATCATCTCTCTTTACACTACCTTTATCCTGGCAGAATCGGTTCATCCGGTGGGTACACCATTCCCTGGGGGCCTGCAGGTGAAATATGATGGGGAAAAATTTCTCTGCCCGGTGAAAGAAAGACAAAAAGATAATCCTGGTGCAGTTTGTGGATTCTGCATTGCAGAACAGGATCCAGAGACTATGTAAATGCAAAATCTCCTGCTAGGGGGATATTGTCCGGTGGTTACAAAACATAGACATTTTCGGTATTCCATTTTCACCTTCCCACTAAATATCCATATATTTAAATATATCACAGGTTATAACCAAGTCCATGAAAGCATGTGAAATTGGTGGGGATAAGCCCGGTGAAGACCAGATTAAGAGGTTGAAAAAGATCATGGCCACCCTCCCTGATGATGAAGTCCTGTACGAAAATGCCGATACACTAAAGGCCCTTGCGGATCCCACCCGCTTAAAGATCCTCCACCTGTTGAAACACGGTGAGTTATGTGTTTGTGAAATTATCACCGCTATGGAAAAACCTCAACCTACTATTTCACACCATTTAAACATTTTAAAAAAAGCAGGCTACTTAAAATGGCGTAAAGAAGGGGTATGGGTTCATTATAGTTTGTCTAATCCAAAAATTATAGATATCATTAACCAAATTTGGGATAATCAGGGAGAATTGGTTTAAGCACGAATTATTCCTTAAAAATCATTGAGACCGAAAAAATAACCTTAACCTTATTTAGTGAATCTTTTCATAACTGCACGTGCGGCTTTGGTTTTAACCAGTATAGAAACTTTCATACCTTTTTTTAACACTATCTCTGGTTTAGGAATGGTTATATCCCCATTCTCGTAGACCGCGACAATTATAAAATCATCGGTGGGGCTGATATCCCCTATTTTTTTACCTACTACCTTTTCATTTTCCAGGTTAAAATCAAGTAATTCTGCATCCCCCTTTCCCATAACCACTAAATCAGCAATTTTGGGCCGTATGATTAATTTTTCCACGTAACTGGCTGCAGTGATTTCCGGACTGATAACCGAGTCAATACCCACCTTGCGGAAGGCTTCACCGTGGCTGGGCTCGCTTACCCTGGCAATGATCTTGGGAATATTAAATTCTCGTACCAGTATACAGGCCAGCAGGTTAGCTTCGTCATTTCCAGTTGCCGCCACAAAAACATCGGCACTGGACACGTTGGCCTCTTCCAGGGTTTTGGTGTCAGTACCATTGCCACAGATCACCAGTGCATCCAGCTCTGCTGCAGCATTGGTGCATAGATTTTCATCATTTTCAATTAAGGTCACATCATGACCATCTGCAATTAAAAAAGAAGCCAGGTTCAGCCCGACTCTTCCACCACCCATTACAACCACGTACATATTGACACCTTAAGTACAGAAATGATAATTTTGATTTTAATGTATTTTCATACCCAATCTATTTCATACCTTATTTTCGTACAAACATAATGCTTAGTACACTATGAATGTTTCCATCACACTTGCAGGACTATGATTATTTTGGGGATACAACAAGGGTTATGTTGACAGCCCTAGATCAGTAGGATTTAAAGATAAAATCCACCTCCCATATAAATTTTTCCTGAATAGAGTGTGAATGTAGTTTAGAAGGCTGTAAAATGCATCAATAATAATTAGAGTTGTTTAAAATTAGAAATTATTCATTTAACCTATTAATTAGCTAAATGGTTTAATGACAGTTCTTAAAAATTTATAAAAAAAATGAGGTAAAGGGAATAATACTAAATTATTAGAAAATACTTCAGAGGAATAAATTTATGAAGAAGGGAATAAAATAGCAAGAATTGCACTAATTGATTTAATTTTAAAAATAAGGATAATAGGGAGTAAAAATAAAAAATAGGGCAATTTAATAGTTAATCTATTTAAACTGCTCCATGGGGTTGGCGCTGTTTTTTCAGAACTATGGTGCTATCTGCCGAGTTCTTGAGGGCAATACTGAAACCAGGTTCAGCACCAATTACCAGAGTTTCCTTCCCATTTTCTTTGGCAATGTTGATCAGTGGTAAAAAATCGGTGTTACGGGTCATTAATGCCACAACATCAATGTTGGGGTTGTGTATGGCTTCAAAGGCTTCAACTGCCATTTGAACATCTATATCTCCAGCAACAATAATGGGGGATAATCCCTGGTTAACTATGGCTTCAATAAGTTTATCCGAAGCGTACTGGTTCAAAAATACTTTTCCTACCCTTATTTTCCCGTAATCAGTAAGTAATTCTTGTACTACTTCAAGATCGAAGTCGAATTCTTTCCGTAGCATGTTAGGTCCATCAATTAATAAAGCAACACTTTTTACGTTAGGTTCTCCCATTCGGGGGATGTATTCTTTAAATTTTTCGAGGTTACGCATTTTTCCTCCTGGTTCTATTCAAGATAAACACGAGCCAGGTGCTTTAAATGTATCATCTTTATATTTTTAAATAATTTATACTTTGTTATTATTACTATCATTAATAGTTTGTGGTTTTTTCACTTTTCCTAAGCAGTATAACCCATGTGATTCTGGATATGGTTCTTTTAATTCTTTTAGAATTAATTAAGAACTAGTCTATTTTATTGATTCCAAATAATAAATAGCTATGCCCAAATTACACCCAATTATTCCGCACATCTAAAGAAGTTTAGGTGGCCCTAAATATCTTTAGTGGGGACAAATTCATCTATTTTTTTTTAAAAATCTGGAATAGGGTTCTTAATTTAAAAAAAAGAGTTAAAGAAAGATTGAAAAATGATCATTTAATTTTTATCACGGGAAGCTGTACCTCAGTCAAGAGTTCCCCTTCGGGAACTTGGGCGGGATCATTGAGGTATACTTCAGTTATTGGTCCCACAACATCATAACCATTTTCAACTGCATATTCGGCTAAACCGTGTATAATTGGCCCTACTTTGGTATAAGGTCCTTGGTGTAGGGCAGTTAGAACAGTATGTTCGGGCATTTCTTTAATACCTATTTTGCCTTCGGGCATAGCATTACCTTCAAAGGAGAATCCAATTTCATATTGCAGATCTTCTTCAGCCACATCTTCTGGGCTGTTAAGGTAGGTTCCATAGGCCTGGCCATTAGTTTTAAGGCCTTTTTCATTTATCCATTGTTTGATTTCTTCAATATACTCTGGAATCTTATCATAACTTCCGTGGTGTGGGATGTAGGCCACGTAGGTTTCTTTAATCCTTTTCTCTTTTACTTCCATGGTTACACCATAACTACCTTGGTGTTCTATTTTAAACTAGTTTTGCCCTTTACTTCATCACATTATTTTAGCTTGATTGGTTGGAATAACCCGATACTGCTGCATTAAAAAGGCAAAACATATTTTTTCATCTATCTCATCCCATAATTATATCCGGAAGTGTAAATAAACCATATTGTAATGAGAACTCATTCGGATTCAATAAATAACTGGGTTACCACCAGTCGTATTGAAACACTGGTGGATGGTATATTTGCCATTGCCATGACCTTACTGGTTTTAAGCATAGGAGTACCCGACATGTCTTCTGCATTGACTGAAGGGGCATTCCTACACCAATTATGGCTGTTATGGCCTAAGTTGTTAAGTTATGCACTCAGTTTCTGGATACTGGCGGGGTTCTGGCGAGTTAACCACCAGCAGTTTTTCTTTATTAAACGTTCCGACACCAATTTGATCACTATAAACGTTTTTTGGTTACTTTTTATAGCCATGGTGCCCTTTTCCACCGAGATAATAGGAACATTCGGCCAATATTTCAGTGCCAGTGTGATATTCCAGTTGAACCTGTTTTTTGCCGGAGTTCTGTATTGTGTAAACTGGATTTATGCCGTCCGTAAAGGATTGGTGGATGAAAACATGGATGAATCATCCAAAAAGCAGATTACCCGGATCAGCATGATTTTACCGGTTTTATCAATAATAGCTCTTCTTTTATCTTACTATTTCTTTGCCTGGGCTAACCTGGTCTATTTAGCCAGTCCCCTGGCCAAGAAATTGATCCAGTAAAAAAAAAAACTCTCACTAAGAAATTGTAACGGGGAGATTGTATATAGTGAGATTTTTGGTTATTTTTTTTGAAAACCCTTGCTTATTGTATTTTCACCACTGGAAACTGGATTTCAGTTAACAGTTCACTTTCTGCTACCTCATCTGGGCTGTTTAAATAACTTTCCAGGGGAGCACCCGCAATCTGGTATCCTTCTTTCTGGGTGTATTCGATTAAATCCATGTAAACTGATGATGCCTCACCATAAGGGCCCTGGAAAACAGTGGAAACAGCTTGGTGTTCGGGGATGGTTTTAATATGAATATTCTCTGTTCCTTCTTTTAATTTACCGGTAAATGCAGCTCCAACCTCCCAGTCCAGTTCTTCTTCGCTAACTTCGTGGGGACTGTTGTAGTAGGTACCGTAAATGGGCATCTGTATTTCCACGTCCTGGGTCATGAGCCAGCCCACCACCTTCCCCAGAACCTCGGGGATCTGGGTATAGCTACCTTTCTGGTGTATGAATGCTACTTGGTACTGGGGTATTGTTTTTATTTCAATTGCCATAGTTAAACAACTCCATTTTTTTTCATTGTGAATTAATATAAATTATGAAATAGAGATTAATATGTAATTTTGCCAAGGGCAGTTGAAAAGTATTTTTGGGCACCTACCTCTTTTTGCTATTATTATTCTAAAAAAATTAGCGAACTCCTATGGAGTAATCAAATGTTTTCACCTAATTTAACTCCCATCAGAGTTTAGAGCACACATATCCCACGAAATTACCTGAATCCACATTTTTTTGGTCAATTGAAAATCCTGATCCTTCCAGTAAACCTTCCATAATCCAATCATAGGTGCTGAATTCGTCTTTGATATGTATCTCTGTTTCACGGGCCATGGAATCCCCGGCAACACTTCCCATATCAGTTATAAATTTATCCAAAGCCTTTTCATGCTCATGAACAGGGAAGGTAAACACCACATCAAAAAGATAGAGCTTACCACCAGGTTTTAAGATGTCCGCCATTTGAAGTAGTGCCACTGACTTCCAGAAGTCAGGGAGGTGGTGGAGAGCAGCCATGGTTATGATCTTATCTACAGCATCATCCTCATGTTCATAACTTAAGAATCCGGCACAATGAGTTTCAACATTATTAATACCCTGTTTCCTGGCATTTTCCTCCAGAACATCCATCATTTTCTGGGATATATCAACACCAATGACTTTCCGACAATATTTAGCTAGATTCAGGGCAATTCCTCCAGTACCACAGCCAAAATCTAGTACAGTGTCTTGGGGTGTAATCCCCAACATCCGAACAATCTCCTGAGCTTCTTCCGGGAAGTTTCTGAACTTCTGATGCTCTTCATTGTATCCCTGGGCTATTTTCGGATCTAAATAATCCACTCCTGCCTGTTTTTCAGCGTAGTACCATTTTGGATTGCTTTTCATGTTACACTCTCTTTTATCTGAATAATGGTTAATTAGTCCTATTATTTTTCTTACCTAAATTATTTATTTATCCAAAAGCTTTTAACCTTAATTTTTCGCTATGAACACAGAAAAACGGCTGATTACAGAAACCAGGCAGAGGATAAGTAACAGGATAAGTAGAATTTGTCTTACCAGTATTTCCGGGGATAGAATTGATAAAAAAATCATCACCATTAAATATGCTCCTAAGTACTTTCCCACCGGGTCGTAAACAGGTTTTTTAAGCCCGGAGGTCCCAATGAACATACAGAACATGATAATGATCAGCAGGAGAACCAGGGGATCGTACCAGTCATTGATGGTGTATGCCAGGAAACAGGCCAGAATAAAGATGAAATCTGATATCACATCAAGGTAGGCACCAATATCTGAGGTTGCACCGATTTTACGGGCAATATAGCCATCCATAGCATCTGTTACGCCGGTGAAGATAATTATCATCAGGGAAACCAGGTACAAACCGCTGGTGAATGTGTAAATAAAGATTGGGGCAACTATAATCCGGATTGCACTTAAAAAATTGGGAATATGGGATTTTAAAGTCATTTTAATCCCTTCTTATGGATTTAATCTAAACTAATAAGTGTATGATCTTTTTGTGGAGTACACTCAATCTATTTAATCCCGGGATAACCCTCGTGCCCAATCCCTTATCTCATCCCAATCGCGGTAATCGTGGCGTTTGCTACTATCTATTCCCTTTTTTTCCAGATCCTTTTTAATAAAACTCGTGGTAAGTTTGTACATTAATCCGTGTTTGGCTTCAGGGTCGTAAACACTACCAAAGAGTCCAGTGGCCACTGGGGGGGTTCACCAGGTTATTTGCTGCCACGGCATCCAGGTACTTTTCCTGACCCTCGGGTCTGCTTTTTTCTTCATTTGCCGCACCACAACTGACAAAGAGGGCAACTTTCTGGGTGGCCAGGGTTTCTTTGTTATTTTGTAGGAATTTAAGTGCCTTATTGGTCCATTTGCCCATTTTTATACCACTTCCCACCACTACCAGATCGTAGGTGGAGACATCAATGTCTTTAATACTCCGGGCATTTACCAGATCAGTTTCATTCCCCTCTTCTTTTATAACACGAGCTATTTCCTCAGCTATTTCCTCAGCTGTCCCATATCTTGTTCCGTATACAACCAATGCCTTCATTTTTATCCTTCCTTTAACTTATTTAATCATTTTTTAGTATTTTCATACAGATTTGCCGATATTTTTTCCAGTTTACTCACAATTTCAAACAGATCTTTGATTTCATCATCATCCACACCGGCAAATAGTGAAGTAATATCTTTCACATCTTGGGGCCCTCTTTTCTCCCAGAAATCATGGCATTCTTCTGTAGCATTCAAACGCAGTATACGTCGGTTATGGGGGTCACGTTCGATTTTTAAGAATCCTCTATCTTCAAGACGTGTGGCCAGCTGTTTGACATTCTGGTGGGTGGTGCTCAGGGCATTGGCTACTTCCTGCATGGAAGGAGGACTCTCGAAGGCCGTTACCATGATGATCATCATCAGCCACTGCTTGGTAGTTATCTGGTCCGGGGCCAGTAATCTGCCAATAACATAGCTCCACCTCTGCTGTACCAGGAATAAAACCAACAGGATATATTTTTCCATTTCCAGTCTTTCTGCATTATATTCTGCCTTAATAAGTTCTGAATCTCTCATTATTCTCAGCTCAAGGGGATAGGGTGACCTATACTTGCAAGACTATGCCATTGAATTATAACTATTATTTTTTTTACTTATTTTTTTACTACCTACTGGTAATATATTACATATTTAGGTAATATATTACCTAATATGGGATGTACTTTATCAAGTTTGCGGTTTACAAACAAAAAAACCATAAGATCTGCTGATCATAAAATTTACCTAAGACATATAGGGGGTGCGTCAATGGAACATTCTCATTCAGACCATGAAATGGAACATGAAATGAAGAGTAAACACGACGGTCATGATCATCACCATATGATCGCTGATTTTAAACGGCGTTTTTGGGTATGTCTGGTTTTAACTATTCCTATTATATTTTTAACACCGCACATACAGCATATTCTGGGTATCAAAGGCTTCCTTGCCTTTTATGGAGATAATTATGTTTTGTTCTTTTTATCCTCAGTGGTGTACTTTTACGGTGGTTATCCCTTCTTTAAAGGCATGTACCGCGAATTAAAGTCACGAATGCCGGGGATGATGACCCTGGTGGCGGTGGCCATTACCACGGCTTATATCTACAGTAGTGCTGTGGTCTTGGGACTTAAAGGTGAAATCTTTTTCCTGGAACTGGTTACCCTGATTGATATCATGCTCCTGGGCCACTGGCTGGAAATGCGTTCGGTTAGGGGTGCATCCCGGGCACTGGAGGAACTGGTAAAACTCTTACCTTCCTCCGCCCATAAAATAATGCCTGATGGGGAGACCATGGACATTCCCCGGGACCAGCTGGAGGTGGGTGATCAGATTCTGGTTAAACCCGGGGAGAAAATCCCGGCAGATGGTCAGATCATCCAGGGTGAGACCAGTATCAATGAATCCATGCTCACCGGTGAATCACAGCCAGTCTATAAACAGGTGGGGGATGAGGTTATTGGGGGTTCCATAAACGGGGATGGCTCTCTTGAATTGGAGATAATGAAAACCGGGAAGGATTCATTTTTATCCCAGGTTATAAACCTGGTGGAAGAGGCCCAGTCCAGTCAATCCAGAACACAGAATCTGGCGGACCGCTTTGCCATGTACCTGACACTGATAGCACTTACCGGAGGTTTCATAACCCTGGTCACCTGGATGGTACTAACTGGGCAGGATCTGGCCTTTTCCCTGGAAAGAGCAGTGACGGTGATGGTAACCACCTGTCCCCATGCACTGGGGCTGGCCATACCTCTGGTAGTGGCTGTTTCCACGGCATTATCTGCCAGTAACGGATTGTTAATTAGAAACAGGACCGCTTTTGAAAAAGCCCGTAACATAGATGCCATAATCTTCGATAAAACCGGTACCCTGACCCAGGGAGAGTTTGGAGTTACCCGGATCATAGCCCTGGATGATGATTTTAATCAGGAGGAAATTATGAAGTACGCTGCATCCTTGGAGTCCCATTCAGAACATCCCATTGCCCGGGGAGTGGCTGCAGAGTTAACTGACCACTTACCGGTAAAAAACTTCAGATCAATCCCTGGAAAAGGTGTAGAAGGGATGATCCAGGGGAAAATAGTGAAAATTGTAAGTTCTGGATATTTAACTGAGTTAGGTTTTAGACTGGATGATACTCAGGTTGATGAATTATTATCTCAGGGTAAAACCACAGTTTTTGTAATTATCAATGGACAGCTCAAGGGGGTAATTGCTCTGGCTGACATCATCCGTCCGGAATCCAAGGAAACTGTTTCCAGGTTCAAAAAAATGGGTGTTAAGTGCCTCATGATAACCGGGGATAAACAGGAAGTAGCAGAATGGGTTTCCACAGAACTGGGCCTTGATCAATACTTTGCCGAGGTTTTACCGGAAGATAAAGCCAGGAAAGTTAAAGAAATACAGAAAGAAGGTTTTACCGTGGCCATGACTGGTGATGGTATCAACGATGCCCCTGCCCTGGCCCAAGCTGACGTGGGAATAGCTATTGGAGCAGGGACGGATGTGGCGGTGGAAACTGCAGACATAGTACTGGTGCGCAGCGACCCCCTGGATGCCCTCTACATAATTCAACTGGCCCGTTCCACCTACCGGAAGATGGTGGAAAACCTGGTTTGGGGTGCCGGTTACAACATATTCGCCATTCCCCTGGCTGCAGGAGTCCTATCCGCCTATGGTATTATTCTAACTCCAGCCATGGGGGCAGTGTTAATGTCGGCCAGTACCATCATTGTGGCGGTCAACTCCCGGTTTTTGAAGGTGGAAAAATGATCATTCTAATTTAGGTTATTAAAACTTTTTCAAGATATTCTTTTCAAGATTTAATACCTATTCTCAAAGTTAACCCCATATTACTATGGTTTCGGCGGCCATATCTCCCATTCTCTGTTTTTCATCTGATTTTGCACTTACTATTAAACCCATTAAACCCGGTAAAATAAAGGGAAACAGGTCAGCAATCAACATAACATTCCTTAAAATACTCTGACGGTAACTAATTGGTTTTAGAGTGTATTCATCAACAACCCTCAACCCGGTTATCATTTTTCCCACGGTTTTCCCGGTTTTTTCCATTAAAACCAGGTAAACAAAAAATATTAGTGTAGAAAGGATGATCCAGACACCGGAGGCTAATCCTGGGCTGAAAGAATAGGGGTTTAGGTAAACCATTAGGAAAATCACCGCCATTAACACCAGGGACACTATGGTTAGGAGAGTAAGATCAATTAGAAAAGCCAAAACCTTGCGGGGAGTGGAAGCATACTCTATAAGTAAGGGTTCTCCGCATTCCCGGCAGTAGTTGGCTATTTCTGGGTTGATGGTTTTACAGTTAACACATTGGATTTCCATTGCCACTGGATAAGGATCACTCAACCGCCAGTGGGTTTTAAATATTAACGACAGTTTGTCTTTTTTTCTCCAGAATACTAAGGCTAAGAGGATGAAGGGTAGGATGAAGTAGGGTACACCCAGTGATGTTCCAGTTCCAGAGGTTAACAGGGAGGGATAGTCACCTAAAAAGCTCAGACCGTTTCCTAAAGAAGTAATAAGTATGTTGTTAGCTATGTGGGCGCCAATGGCAGTTTCCAGTCCGTTTTCTCCCAGGGTGATGATGCCCAGCACCATTCCCAATATGAACATGTTAAATACTGATGATAATCCACTGGCAAAAGTCTGTCCATTCCCTAAATGGCCTATTGCAAACAGAACTGAAGTTGCAAAAATTGCTATTAATGGTTTGCGTGTTAAAAGTCCAATTCCCTGTAGGAGATATCCTCTGAAGAATATCTCTTCAAAGGAGGCCTGTATGGGGAATATAATCAGGCTCAATAGAAGTAATATAAAAAATGACCAGTTAAATGTCAGATTAACGGGTGTGGGACTTAACAGAACATCCACCATCAGGGAAAATCCTAAAATAATCGACCATAAGCTGGCACCCTTTAACATCCTCTTCCAGTTGAACTGGGAATTCGTGGTAATCATGTCCAGAAGCTTTTTTCCCTGGATTAGGCGGGAACAAGCGTAAAAAAGTGCAAAGGCCAGGGCATAATAAATCCCTAAAAATACCAGAATAACCAGTGGATTATCTCTTATCCAGGTTTCGGCATTAATTTTTGTATCAAATGGATAACTGAAGATAAGCACGGGGATTAGCATTATTAAAAGGAGCAGTATAGGGCCTATCCAGGTAATGATAAGATTCAGAAGATATCTCCACCACTGGTTTTTACCCAGATAGGCGTTGTCTAAAAAGGTTATTCTTTCCATGATACCATAAACCAATTCATCTTTACGGGATATAACTGTTTAATAAGGGATTTAAGGACTTATTAATATGTTATTAAATTGAATCCAGCACAGCGTGTCCTAAGTATATGTCTCATAATATAGAACACATTGTAATATTCATTTAATATATATTAATATTTTGATAGTGTGGATCAGTATTTTTAGGGGATACTCTTGGGGAGAAATGTGAAAAAATAGGCATATATCCTTAAATTCATTTTTAAAAATTAGAACTGGACTTAATTAAATTGTAGCGCCGGGACTGGGATTTGAACCCAGGGTGAGCACTGCTCATAGGATTTCGAATCCTACGCCTTACCTGACTAGACTATCCCGGCAATTGCACTACTTAAGTTGAACCCGCTCCCCATTAATATTTTTGGTTCTGGCAAACTTTTGGTTCTGGTAAATCCCAAAATTATATATACTCAATTGAACAGCTATTCATATGAACATATATTGTAGAATCTTCGTGTTCCCTCAACTTGATTCCAACACAAAAATGGATTCAAAAAAAATCACCAAGTTAACCAGTATATAGGGGAATTTTCTATGTCCAAAGATCAAGATAATCAACAGTGTAAAGCGGATCAAAACTCGTCTGAAATGTGTACCTGCTGCGGGGGAGATGTTTTCCAAGAAAAAGAACCATTATGGAAACAAAAATCCCTAAAAATCATCGTAACCTCGGCCATAATTTTTGCCCTGGGGATAGTGCTGGAGAATCTACTGGGCCAGGGGATACTGGCCGAGGTTGCCTTCCTGGCTGTGGTGGCCATTGCTGGATTTGAAATAATTCAAAGCGCGTTTAAAGGATTGTTAAAGCTCAGATTCAACATGAGTTTCTTAATAACCATTGCTGCTGCCGGGGCATTCCTCATTGGTCATGGTGAAGAGGGTGCGGCAGTTATGTTTCTGTTCTATGTGGCCGAGTTTTTAGAGGACTATGCCAGTGAAAGAGCACGTAGCTCAATAGCAGCCCTGCTTAAATTGGCACCTGAAACCGCCCATGTTGTTAGAAATGGCCGAGAAATTGAAATACATACTCATGCCGTGGACCTGGAGGAGAAAGTGGTAGTTCGTGCTGGTGACAAGATACCTCTAGATGGATTGGTGGTCAAAGGACAATCCGCAGTGGATCAGTCTCCCCTAACTGGGGAGAGCATGCCCGTCACCAAAAAAGATGGTGACGAAGTTTTTGCCGGCACCATCAACCGTGAGGGCTACCTGGAAATTAAGGTGTCCCGTAAATCAGATGAAACTGTTATATCCCGAATAATAGAACTGGTTCGCCAGTCCAAAGATAAAAAATCCAAAACAGAAGCCTTTATTGATAGATTCGCCACTTACTACACTCCCAGCGTTATTCTGGTTGCGGTAACCGTGGCGGTGGTACCACCGTTTTTCCTGGGAATGTCCTTTGAGGAATGGTTCTACCGTGCCCTGGTTTTACTGGTGGTGTCCTGTCCCTGTGCTCTGGCCATTTCTACCCCCGTTTCCATGGTTTCCGGGATAACTGCAGCTACAAGAAAGGGTGTTCTCATAAAAGGTGGAGAATATGTGGAGGAAATGAAAAATGTGAAGGCCATGGTCTTTGACAAAACCGGGACATTAACGGAGGGACTCCTGGAAGTAGCAGAGATAGTTCCCTTCAATGGTAATTCCCAACATGATATCTTGCAACTGGCGGCTTCCCTGGAACTACATTCCAAGCATCCCCTGGCCAAAGCCATAGTCAAAAAGGCAGAAGATGAAAATATCCAACTGAAAGACGTTACCAACTTTAAATCCACGGCTGGTGCTGGATTAAAGGGCGAAATTCATGGAGAAATATTTTATTTAGGGAATATGACATTTATTAAGCAGTTAAATCCTTTAAAGGGCGAAGATATTCTGGGTAAAGAGGTCCGGGAAAAATTAAAAGAATATGATTCAGAGGGTAAAACCACGGTTCTCCTGGGAAAAGGACAGGAAATTATGGGATTAATAGTTCTCATGGATCGCATCAGGGATAGTGCCCTGGAGACAGTTACCTTCCTTAAAAAGAATGGAATTAAGACCATCATGCTCACTGGAGATAACGAGGGTACTGCCTGCCGGGTGGCCACCCAGTTAGGTCTGGATGAATACCACCATAGCTTACTACCGGAAGATAAGGTGAATAAGATTAATGAACTGGCACAACAACATGGAAATGTGGCCATGGTGGGAGACGGAGTTAATGATGCTCCTGCACTGGCAAAAGCCAATATAGGAATTGCTATGGGTGCAGTTGGTTCAGATGTGGCCATTGAAACCGCAGATGTGGCACTGATGCACGATGATCTATCCCAACTGGAATATCTGGTGAAACTGAGCAGAAAAACCATGGGGGTGGTCCAGCAGAATGTGGCCCTCTCCATTATGGTTAAAAGTTCCTTTGCCCTTTTTGCAGTTCTGGGGGTGATTACCCTGTGGATGGCAGTGGGTATTGGGGATATGGGCCTCAGCCTGGCAGTTATACTGAATGCTCTTAGAATTGGTGTGGCTAAGGTATAGTAATCTTATTTAGCACTTCAAATCATAAAAAAAATGAAATTTCAGTTTAACTGCTGTTGCTGGCCTGGATAAATTCCTGAAGTTTTGCTTTAGCCCTTCCATTCATCACCATTTCCCGGGCAATTTTCATTCCCTCTTTAAAATCACCTGTTTTTCCTGCCAGGAAAAGAATTGCACTGGCATTGGCCAGACATATGTTCATTCTGGCCTTTTCACCAGGAGTGTTATCTTTTCCATCCAGAACATCCCCAGCAATCTGCAGGTTTTCTTCCAGGGTATCCCGAGCCATAATCAGTTGTTTGTCAACGGGTTCCAGACCGAAATCTTCTGGATAAAGATCAAAAACATTAATCTGCCCTTCCTCCAGGATAGCCACATGGGTTCGGCCAATAATAGATATTTCATCCAGTGCCGGTTGGTTATCTTCATCAAAGCCATGCACTACCATGGCTCGTTTAACCCCTAAATTTTTAAGAACATTGGCCACGGTTTCCACGTATTCTGGGTCGAAAACACCCATAAGGTGAATTTCTGGATTTGCAGGAGAAGTTAATGGTCCCAAAAGGTTGAAAACAGTTCTTATCCCCAGTTTTCTGCGTACGCTCATCACGTGTTTGGTTGCTGGGTGGAAGTTGGGGGCGAACATGAAGCCCATACCTGATTTTTCCAGGCAGCTTTCCACGCTGGAGGCATCACCATTGATATTAACTCCCATTGCTTCCAGAATATCCGCACCACCACATTTGCTACTTATAGCACGGTTTCCATGTTTGGCAATGGGTACTCCAGCAGCAGCGGCAATTAGTGTGGCTATGGTACTCACATTAAAGGTCTTGAACCGGTCTCCTCCTGTACCACAGGTATCCACCATGGCATCATCTAAATTAGGGTGGACTTTGATGGAAACTTCACGCATGGCCTTGACAAAACCGGTTATTTCGACAGGATCCTCACCTTTGGTGGTTAGTGCCGCCAGAAATGCTGCCATATCCACATCACTGGCATCGCCACTCACCATTTCCATCATACAATTGTAGGCCTCATCTTCACTCAGATTATGCCCGGAAACTACTTTATTCAAACACTCGGCAATCATTTAACTAAAACCTCAATCTATTTTTTTTAGTTGCTTCCTTGAGTTTTTGGCAGAATTCTGCGATTTTCCTCTTCATAGTCTCCTTATCCTGGAGATTTTCAGTTATTATGTCCAGTATGGCGCTGGCCACAATAGCTCCATCTGCCCCGGCACTGATCACGTTAGTAACATGTTCTGGTTTGGAAATACCAAAACCAACACTTAACGGCAGGTCAGTGTGGCTTCTCACTCGCTTTATGAGGTCCACGGTACTGGTCTGTAGATCTCCCCGGGCGCCGGTGACACCCATAACGGCCACCACATACAAAAATCCCTCACAAAGATTGGAAATTTTTTCTAAGCGTTCATTACTGGTGGTTTGGGCAGCCATGAACACCTGTTGAACTCCATACTTTTTAGAGGCAGTAATTGCGTCTTTAGATTCTTCAAGGGGTAAATCTGCTGCTAAAATAGCGTTAACTCCACTTTCGTAGGCAGTTTTATAGAACTGGTCAACACCCATCTGGTAAATCAGGTTGTAGTACACCAGCAGGCCAATGGGTATGGAAGTGAATTCTCTGATCTTTCGGATGAATTCAAATCCCTTCTGGGTGGTCATGCCTGCCTGAAGTGCCCTTAAATCTGCTTCCTGGACGGTGGGACCGTCAGCAACCGGGTCACTGAAGGCAAATCCTATCTCCAGGGCATCGGCACCATTTTCCACAAAGGTTCTCACGATCTCCAGGGAGGTATCAAAGTCCGGGTCTCCAGCCACGATAAAAGGAATGAATCCTCCCTCATTTTTGGATTTAACCCGTATGAACATCTCCTGATAACTTTCAGGTTTAAAACTCATACTTCCACCCCCATTTCACTGGCAACCAGGAACATATCCTTGTCCCCTCGTCCGGAAAGGTTAACCACAATGGTTTTACCCTTATTTTCAGGCATTTTAGCATATTTCTCAGCATAAGCCACGGCGTGGGAGCTTTCAAGAGCGGGAATAATGCCTTCATATCGGGATAATAGTTCAAAACCACGAAGTGCCTCTTTATCAGTCACCGCTACATAGTTTGCCCTTCCACTGCTGTGGAGGTAGGCGTGTTCTGGACCCACTCCAGGGTAATCCAGGCCAGCCGATACTGAATGGGCTTCGGATATCTGTCCATCGTTATTTTGAAGAACGAAGGAAAATGATCCGTGGAGTATTCCCTCGGTACCTTTACATAAGGTTGCACCGGTCCGGGGGGTTTTGATTCCATCTCCTCCTCCTTCCACTCCAATGAGTTCAACTGCCTCATCATTCACGAATCCGGAAAAGATTCCTATGGAGTTACTACCTCCACCAACACAGGCGATAACTGCATCAGGAAGTTCACCCTCTTTTTCCAGTATTTCAGCCCTGGTCTCTCTACCGATGATGCTCTGGAAGTGTTTAACCATGGTGGGGTAAGGATGGGGGCCCATGGTAGTACCAATCAGGTAGTGGGTGTTTTCCACACTGGAAGTCCAGTCCCGGAAAGCATCATTTATGGCATCTTTGAGGGTTCTTGAACCAGCATCAACTGGTAATACCTTAGCTCCAGAAAGTTCCATCCTCAGAACATTCAATTTCTGTCTTTCCACATCGTTTGATCCCATGTAAACTTCTACCGGAATTCCCAGCAGGGATCCCACTACTGCCGTGGCAATACCATGTTGACCAGCACCAGTTTCAGCGATCAGCCTGGTTTTACCCATATACTTAGCTAAGAGTCCCTGTCCAATTGTATTATTTATTTTATGCGCCCCAGTATGCAACATATCCTCCCTTTTAAGGTAGATTTTGCATCCTAATTTTTCTGAAAGGTTACGGGCATAGTACAGGGCAGTGGGCCGTCCTGCAAATTCTTTCAGGTAATAATCCAGTTCTTGGTTGAATTCTTTATCATCTTTGTATTTCAGGAAAGCCTTTTCTAACTCCTCCAGGGCAGGTATAAGGAGTTCTGGAACGAATATCCCCCCATATTTGCCAAATTTTCCATTATTTATCATTAAATCACCTTAATCTCCATTAAATCATTAATTTTGGCCATGTTTTTAACTCCAGGTTCATCTTCGACTCCGGAGTTTACATCTACAAAGTCAAAAAAGTTATCCAGAGTTTTTAGTTCATTTTCGATCCTGTTTTTATTCATTCCTCCGGCAAGGAAGAGTTTCAAATCAGGATTACATTTTTTTGCTATTTTTGCAGCTTCTGTAGCAGTTTCAAGTGGGATCTGCCTTCCAGTTCCACCGGTTTTCCCTTCAATTTCCGAGTCAAAAAGAAGACCATCACAGACCCGGGTAAAATCCTGAATTTCCCTAATTTTTTGGAAATTTATTTTTTTGGGTAATCCTATGACTCTAATAACTGTTAAATCACTTTTATATTTTTTAACCGGATCAATGCATTTGTTCGGTTCGTTTTTAGTTTGATAATGCATTTTTAACTTAATTATATCCTCAGCTAAAAGTGAATGAAGTTGCACTTTCATTAAACCTGTTTTTTCTATTTTTTCCTGAGCATCCTCCATATTTTCCGGTTCAATTACAAGCACCGCCTTTTCCTGGTCCTTCATGGATGATGTTAAATCCTTTATCTTCTGGGTTTTAACCAGTCGTTTGGATCTTTCAATATTTATAAACCCAATTAAATCTGCACCTGCGTTTTCACAGGTTAAAAGGTCTTTATTTCGGCGTATTCCGCAGATTTTAATGTTCATATTCCTAACCTTTACCTAAACCTGGAAATTTCCAGTAGTTACAGGGTTATCTCCAGATATTATGGGATTACCTGCATTTACCAGTTCTTTAACCTTTTTGTGGATGTTGGGGGAGGTCATGATGCTGCTTCCCACTAAAATAGCGTTTACTCCAAATTGAGATAGGAATTTGACATCCTCCGGGGTTTTCACTCCACTTTCTGACACCAGGGTAATGTTGGAGGGGATGAAACTGGTTAATTTTCCTGTTCTTCTCAGATCAATGGTGAAATCATTGAAATCACGATTATTTACTCCAATTATTTCAGCCCCTGCTTTGATGGCTATTTCTATTTCCTCACGGGTTTTGCATTCCACCAGGGCGTCCAGATCCAGGTAGTTACAAAGTGCGATCCCTTCATGAAGATCAGGATATACACCAGCCATTAAAAGAACAGCACTGGCACCATAGGCCCGGGCCTCGTAGATCTGATAGGGATCCAGGATGAAATCTTTACGAAGCAGGGGGAGTCTGGTTATTTTACAGGCCAGCTTCAAGTTATCAATGTTACTATTGAAGAATGATTCTTCAGTCAGTACACTAACTGCACTGGCTCCTCCCTCTTCAAACTGTGGAATCACATCTCCCACTGTTAGCTGACTGATTTCACCAAGGGATGGAGATGCCGGTTTGTATTCACAGATAATAGAAACCTCGTCTTCTTTATTTAATGATTTTTTAAAGTCAGTTCGAAGTTTAACCCGTTTTATGTTTTCTTTCAACTCAGAAAGGGGTTGATATTTTTTCCTTATCTCCAGTACCCTTTGCCTTTCCGTGATTATGTCCGTAAATTTCATGAGAACTCCATCTCCAAAAAGTTTTTCATGATCCTCCGGCCTTCGGTGGTCCCCACGGACTCTGGATGAAATTGGAGGCCAAATATGGGATAATCCTGATGTTTAATGGCCATTATCATTCCATCATCAGTTTCAGCCAGTATATCCATGGAGGGAGGGGTACTATCCCTTTTACAAACCAGAGAATGGTATCTAGCTGCCTGCAGGGGACTTTCAACCCCCTTAAACATGCCTGTATTCTGGTGATATATCATGGTCTGTTTCCCGTGGACGGGTTCAGTCCGGGTGATTTCACCACCAAATGCACTAAAAATTCCCTGATGCCCTAGACAGACACCTAATACTGGAACTTCCTGTCCCATCTCCAGTATGGTTTCTCTGCTAACTCCGAAATCCCTCTCGTTTTCCGGGTTCCCGGGACCGGGAGATATTATGATACGTTCAGGTTGCAGGGTTTTGATTTCTTCTATGGTTATTTCATCGTTTCTAAAAACACGAATATCCTCTTCAAATTCTCCCACCAGTTGATAAAGGTTGTAGGTGAAAGAATCGTAGTTATCAATTATGAGAATCATTTAGCCTCACCTGCCATGTTCAATGCACTCAGAAGTGCCTGGGCTTTATTTTCACATTCATGGTACTCGGTGGTGGGAACTGAGTCATGGACTATACCGGCCCCGGCTTGAATCTTTCCATGGTCTCCGTCACAGACCAGGGTCCTTATGGTAATGGCAAAATCAGCATTCCCATTTAAGGAAAAATAACCCACTGCCCCGGCGTATGGTCCACGGGGTATTCCTTCTAACTGGTTTATTATTTCCATAGCTCGTATTTTGGGGGCTCCGCTTAGTGTGCCTGCCGGGAAGATGGAGGCAAATGCATCCACGGCATTTTTGTCCTTCTGCAGTTTTCCCATCACCTGGGAGACGATGTGCTGTACATGGGAAAATTTTTTAACCGTCATGTACTGGGGCACGTGTACTGAACCGAATTCACTCACCCGGCCGATGTCGTTACGGGCCAGGTCAACCAGCATCAAATGTTCGGCTTTTTCCTTTTCATCCGCCAGAAGTTCCCTCTCCAGTTCCTGATCCTGCTGGGGGTTGGTGCCCCGTTTTCGGGTTCCGGCTATGGGATAGGTTTCAATATCCCTTCCTTCCACCCTCATCAGCATTTCCGGACTGGAGCCAATGATTTCCCTTTCACCCAACTTCAGATGGTACATGTAAGGGGAGGGGTTGATGTTGCGGAGAGTTTCATAGAAAGAAAGTCTATTCCCCTTAATAACATATTCACGAGCGTTTGAAATAACGCATTGGAATATTTCACCAGCTTTTATCAATTCTTTAGTATCTAAAACCATTTTTTGGTACTTATCCTGTGAAAAGTGGTGGTTTTCTTCCTGGAAAGTGAGACATTTCTCTTCCAGGTCTCCAGTATCAATTTCTCTGATCTCTTCCAACCGGTTTTCACCCAGTGTCACGTATTCACACTTGTTCTGGAGCCGGTCGAAGATCACCGCGTCCAGGAAGAGTCCAAATTCATAGTCAGGGAATCTTCCCTCCTGTACCTGCACCGGTTCAAAGTACTTCACGGCCTCGTAGGAGACGTATCCCACCAGTCCTCCTTGGAATCCCTTTTTATTGCTTCCAGTTCCAATGAGATCCTTTATCTGGTTGAAGGGGTTGGGTGTTTCAATTTCTTCGGTCCCATCTTCCTTTATGATTTCAAGAATTCCATGGTGAGCCTTGAGGGTTGCTACCGGGTTGAATCCCAGAACTGAGTACCGGGCCAGTCCACTGTCACTTTCCATGGACTCCAGTAGGAAACTGCTGGGATATTTGCTGTATATTTTTTTAAACAGTTCAAAAGGAGCATCGAAGTCAATTGTAGTTCTTTTTGCTTCTTTATTTTTCAAATTATATTCGCCAAAAACATTCACTGCCTTGCATTGTTTTCACCTTTCTTCTGTCATTGTTATACTTTATTGTACTATTTAAACCTTTAGAGTACAGATATGTACATAAAACTAATTATATGGGCAATGCCAAATCATGAATAGTTGCTGTCATGGATTAGAGGTATCTATCCAGAAATTGAAAAGGGATGTAAGTAGTTTAATCTGTAATAATAATGTAAGGGCGCAAAATGGCAAGGTGATTAGTTAATGTGGGACCGTATTAAACATAAATTCGAGAAATTCCCCGCTAGAATGGGAGTTGCCCGAAAAATCGTGGAGTTAGGGCTTAGAGTAGGTCCGAATGGGAAGATCTACTGTGGTGATGTAGAGATAAGTGATGTGGCCCTTGCCCGGGGAACTGGTGTTGACCGCAGGTCCATCCGCTCCACAGTGGAGGTTATAATGGAAGACCCTGAACTGTCATCCGTATTTGCCAATATATTCCCGGCCGGAGCACTCCTGAAAAACGTGGCCAGTGATTTAGGGTTTGGAGTGGTGGAAGTGGAAGCACAGGCGGGCACACCGGGGATACTGGCCAAAGCCACCCAGTTAATATCACAAGAGAATATAAGCATTAGACAGGCCCATGCTGGAGACCCTGAACTAGAAGAAAACCCTAAATTAACCATAATCACCGAAAAACCAGTTAAGGGGGAAATGATCCAGAAGTTTCTGGACATACCGGGGGTTAAAAGGGTGTCAATTTATTAAAAAATCCCTTAAAGATCCCATTTTTTACCGAGATCCTTTTAATAGTAGGTATTCCTTTAAAAATCAGATATAAAGAGTTAATAAAAAACTAAAATTAAAAATAGAAGATGATTTAGGGGTGAATCATCTACTGGTTGTTTTCTTTTTCGGTGCCTTCTTCATCCATAATTTTTAAAAGCTCACCCCAAGCTTCCAGGGATTCCTGAGCCTCCTGATCGGATAAAACTTCTATTGCATATCCGGAATGAACCAGAACGTAACGGCCAACGTCGACATCACTGACTAAGTCCAGCTTAGCCTGTTGCCTTACTCCACCAAAATCTACAGTAGCCACATTATCTTTAATTTCCACTATCTGGGCTGGTGCTGCTATACACACAATTTTCACCTTTTAAATTTATTTAAATAGTTAATACAGTTATTTTTAATTGGATTGAATCTTTAGGGAAATAGTATTAAACCCAGTACTCTTTACAATACCGGGAATAATTTCAGTTATTTATAGATAATCATCACCATATAAATATCTTGGGAATGTTCAAGTCAAAAAAATAATTAAAACAGTATCTCTAGGGGTTTAGAAAATGAAAATGGTAATTATTGGAGGAGGACCAGCCGGTCGCAGCGCAGCAATGGAAGCAGCACAACTGGATGCAGAAGTCACCCTGATTGAAAAGGAACATGTGGGTGGGACCTGTCTCCACGAGGGATGTATGGTGGTTTGCGGCTTCAACGATGTGGTAAGGTTTCACGAGGACTCGAAAAATTACCAGAAACTGGGTATAATCTCCCAGGAACACTCCATTGATTACTCGGAAGTGACCCGGGGGATAAAACAGATCACCGGGAAAATAGCAAATATTTTAAAACACGAAACCCAGCAAACCGGGGCAGAATTGGTAATGGGCGAAGCAACCATCAGGGAGGGGATGGTGGAAGTTAATGGAGATGAGTACCCCTACGACAAACTCTTAATCGCCACTGGCTCCCGGCCGTTTATACCTCCAGTTCCGGGTGTGGCACACGCTTCAACCTATAAAAATGTTCTGGATTGGAAAGAAATTCCTCCAAACCTTAACATAGTGGGGAGTGGAGTGATTGCCACCGAATTTGCAGGTATATTCTCCTCACTGGGCAGTAAAGTTAAAATACTATGCCGCAACCAGTTTTTAAGCAACATTGATCCAGAATTTAGGGATTACATTGTAAAACACCTTCTCCCGGGTGTCCAAATCCAGGAAAATGTGCAGGTACAGGAAATAACACCCGAAGGAGCATCAACATCTCAGGGTCCTGTGGAAGGGAAGGTATTTTTGGCCACAGGCATGATTCCTAATTCGGAAATAGTGGATGGTATGGTAGAAATCGGTTCTAAAAAAGAAATTGTAGTCAATGAACAGATGAAAACCACTAATCCTTCAATTTACGCAGCAGGAGATGTGGTGGGCACCGTGGGTAACACTCCGGTGGCCCGTAGGGAAGGGGTGATCGCAGCCAGGAACGCCTGTGACGTATCAGCTACCATGGACTACCGTCTGATACCCCAATCCATAACCCTGTACTATCCAGTCAGTTTCATTGATTCAGGTGTAGAAAACTCAGAAGATGAATTCGATGTCCGTATCCGTGGTTCTGCCGGCCCGGGATCATTTTGGCATGCCCTGGATGGGGAAACCGGGTTCACCAAAATATCATCAGACCTTGAAACCAGTGAAATAACCCGGGTATCGTCAATTTCTCCGGCATCTCGCACCAGCATTCCTTATCTGGCCAAGATGGTGAAAGATGGTTATAAAACCGCAGATTTTGATGATTTTATTGAAACTCATCCTTCAACTGATGCTATTTACAAATTACTCCATTTTCTGTCGAAATATGGATAGAATCAAAATTATATTAAATGTTCATTCATTTTTCATTTTATCATATATAATGCGAGCTATGTTATCGGAAGCATTCAAAACATCTGCACTGTATTTAAGGGCGTTTTCCTTCAGTTCATCCAGTCTATTAAACGACTCCCTGGTAACCGGGACTATGTCTTCCAGCTGGCTTTCCAGCACTGCTCCCTTAAAAATCTCGGCCAGATTATGATAACGTCCGTATTTAACTCCTAAAAGAGCGATGATAGGTAACTGGCAGGCGATAGCTTCCTGGATCATCATACCATCATCGGTGAGCACCGCCAGATCCACCACTTTATAGAGGTCCCGGATCCAGTCAATGTACTCCAGGTACATGATGTTATCCTCTTTAAGGAGGTCCCGGTATTCTTCTTCCAGGGGTGCTCCAACCACCAGGATATTGGCATCAATACCACTTTTACCCAGTGCTGCTGCTCCTCGAGCCATTTTTTCAAACAATGTGGAGCCGGAGGATAAGAGAATGGTGGGGCGGGTTTCATCAAATTCTGGGGGTAGTAATTCCAGTGCCTTTTCCTTATCTCCCACTACTATGGTGGGATCCACTGGAGAATAAGCTTTATGAATGTTTTCATCATTTAAGTCCATCTGGAAAAGGTTGGATTCGGGAAGAGCCACTGTGGTGGTTATTTTAGTACACACCTTGGCATCGGTAGGGGTTATTAGAATACCTACCGAAGGAACTCCGGCCATCTTGGCCCCTAAACATCCTACCACGGCTCCCCCTCCAATTACACCTACTACTACGTGGGGATGCACTTTTCTTATGAGGCGAGCTGCTTCTACTGCTGCTTTGGATGTTTTAACCGCAGCCTTGGCCAGTGTTTTTTTGGTGGCAGCGTGGCCTCCGGCCTGGGGAATACTGATCCGGTGCCAGGGCAGGTTATGTTTTTTCAACAGTAAACCCGGTGCACTGTGATCCAGTGCAAATTCACAATCAACATCGTACTTTTCAAGAGCACGGGCTATATTAAGGGCGGTAACTGCATCCCCGCCAATTCCTCTTCCGGTAACTACAAACAGTGCTTTCATTTAAAAAACCATTTACTATTATTTTAAACTTATGAGAAGATTTATGCATTTTTAGATTTTAGTCAGGTTGGGATTCCTAAGGATATAATTCTCAGTAAATTTGTCCCCTGATTTATAAATTTTTATTTTTTTTCATCCTAGATAATACTACCCCTATTTATCATTTAAAGACCTTTGGTGATGGAAAGCCTGACTGAAAAAGTCCATGTTCCATATGAAATCATAGATCCCGGTTATGGTATCTACAAACTCGGCATACTGGTTCCATATACCTATGGCAGTACTAGAAAGAGCCACCTCTCCCGATAATTTGCAGAAAGCTATCAACATCTCCTGTCTATCTCTAACTACCAGTTTTATGTAAGGAACTGGGAAAAACTTGATATCCACCGGCAACTCTTCCAGGATCTTCATGGTGGGAACTTCCACATCATCGGTCTTACAGGCCGGTGAAGTCAGTATCCTGGTGTTAACCCCCCTCTTAAAGCTTTTTTGAAGAGGTTCTTTAAGTTTCAGAGGTTCATCCGGAAACATGAGCCCACCCATTATGAATAAGGATTCTTTAGCTCGGGAAATGATTTCCAGTTCCTTTTTCACTATCTTATCTGGCCCGTGGAGAATCCAGATGGGAGCCGGAACCTGGGGGATCTGATTTTCGTAGATCACGTTCAACTCGGCCTCAGCACGTTCCATTTTCATTTTCATTTCCTTTCTATTCCTTTCAAAAATTTCGTGGGGAGGAACCACCGTGAAGCACAGGGGTTTTCCCTTCCCTATTTCCAGAAAACCCTTACTGGCCAGGCTTTTAAGGATACTGTAGATTCTGGATCGGGGGACCTGTGATGCCTGGCTGATCTCAGTTGCAGTTCCAGATATTAAAGAATTTAAAGCCACATAAGTCCTGGTTTCATAGTCAGTGAGTCCTAAATTCTGCAATGCTTCCAGTGTTTCTCTACTTACCACCATGGATTTCACCTGAGATTGATTATTAAACTATTGTTTCATTTTATACTACTTTAGTGACAAAACATATAAAAGTTGGCTAAGTAAGATCACTAACCGCAGGATGACACTCTAAATAGTTTTACAACCAGCATAACATTCTAACACTCTAAAATTTGGGTAAAGGAGGAAAATATGAATCAACAAAGTGAACTGGCCATAGAAACAAGGGGGCTCAGCAAACAGTATGGAAACTTCACCGCAGTTAATCATCTGGATCTGAAAGTGAAAAAAGGAGAAATCTATGGTCTTTTAGGCCCCAATGGTGCGGGAAAAACCACTCTTATTAAAATGCTGTGCAGCATTCTACATTCTACCAGTGGAGATGCCCGGATTCTGGGAGAAGAGATACCCGATGGAAATGTAGTCCCCCGTATTGGGTACATGCCCCAGGAAACTGGTGTTTACATGGGACTTACCGTGGATCAGAACCTCAAATTCTACGGGAGGGTATTCAACCTGGATAAGGAGGAAATGGAAAAAAGAGAGGATGAACTTTTAAAATTCGTGGCCCTGGAGGACTGGAAACATGAAATGGTGGAGAACCTCAGTGGAGGGATGAAACACCGGGTTTCCTTAGCCTGCACCCTCATACACCAGCCGGAGTTACTGTTTCTGGATGAACCCACCGTAGGGGTTGATCCCGAGCTGAGGGTATCCTTCTGGAACTACTTCTACCAGTTACGCCAAAGAGGGGTAACCATCCTCCTCACCACTCATTACATGGACGAAGCCCGTAACTGTGACCGCATAGGCTTCATGCAGCACGGTCACCTCATAGCCGAGGATACCCCCTCAAAACTCCTGGAAGAAAGTAGAACTGATTCCCTGGAGGATGCCTTCCTGATGTTCTCCCGGAGTGATAAAAAATCAGGGGATGGGGTGTTAAAATGAAATTTTATCGTATAATGGCGGTTAGCCGCCGTGTATTCCGTGACGTGGTCAATGACAAGCGTAGTCTGGCCATGCTGTTTCTGGCCCCCATCTTTGCCATGTGTGTCTTTGGACTGGCTTTCAGTGGTGATGTGGAAGATGTGAATGTGGTAATTGTCAACCAGGACCAGGGATACACCCCACCTCTGGGAAACACCACCTACCTCTCCCAGACCATAATCTCTCACCTGGACACCAAGGTCTTGAATATCCAGACCATGGATAATGTGGAACAGGCCCGCCAGCAGGTTATGGATGGTAAAACATCAGCGGTGATCATATTCCCGGAGAATTTCACCCGGAACGCCCTAGTGGCCACCAAAAATGCATCCTCGGGAAGCAGTGCCGAGATCATAATTCAGGGTGATGACACCATTCCCAACATTAAAAATGCCATACTTAAATCAGTCAGTGATGCCATTACCGAAACCATGTCTGAGGAAGGGGTGAATTCACCACTTAAAGTTACCTCTGAACCCATTTATGGTCAGGATGCCGAGTTCATTGATTTCTTTGTACCGGGGATTCTGGCCTTCGTGGTTTACCTCCTCACCACCATCCTAACCCTCATCACCTTTGTGGGGGAGAGGACCAGCGGCACCCTGGAACGTGTACTGGCCAGCCCGGTTACTGAGGGAGAAGTGGTGACTGGTTATGCTATTACCTTCGGTACCCTGGGTGTTATACAGGTAACAATACTCCTGGTGATTGCCCTGGTGGTATTTAATATAATAGTGGTGGGAAACGTGCTCCTGGCCTTCCTGGCAGTTGCTATACTGGCCATCACCTGCCAGGCACTGGGAATACTCCTATCCAGTCTGGCTAAACGGCCAGAACAGGCCATACAATTTTTCCCCTTTGTGGTGCTGCCAGCATTCCTCCTTTCAGGAGTATTCTGGCCAATACAGGCAATACCTGAATGGTTAAGGCCCTTTTCTTACTTGGTACCTCCCACCTATGCCGTGGATGCCTGCCGGGCAGTGATGCTCAAGGGTTGGGGTCTGGAAAAGATTTGGCCTGATCTAGCTGCCCTGGTAATATTTGCCATACTGTTCCTGGGCCTGGCTGTATGGTCCCTGAAACGAGGGAAGAAATAATTCAGAATCCTTTATTTCATTTATTTTTAATTTTCTTTATTTTTAATTTCCTTTGAAAAGGCAAATCTGGTTAAGATAAGTCTGGAAGTGGTAATTACGGGAATATTAACTCATTAAATCAAAAACAGGCTAATTAAATCCAAAAAAATAAGGTAAGGGGATATTTTCATATCCCAATTTTGTTTTTTTTATTGGCGTTTTGACACGAACAATCCACCTAAAACCATTAACACGGCTAATATTAACTGTGCTATTGGAGCTCCGGTGTTTTGCATACCAATGGTGTTAGTTGCACCATTTACCACTACTGGGTCTTCCTGGGCATTTACAGTTATGCTCTGGATGTGAGTGTTGAGGTCGTAGGTATCAGTGGTAAGCCTTGGTGTGAAAACAAAGTTTCCTGCACTGAGTACTTTAACCCTAATCTGTAAGGTAGGATCTCCTACCACCACATCTCCCAGTGTCCAGGTTATGGTTCTGCTTACCGGGTCGTAGGTAACTGTTCCCTGGTCCACAAAGAGCACATCCACGTACTCCATTCCTACTGGTATGGGTAAGGTAAATACCACATTCCGGGCAGTGTCTGGTCCATTGTTACCCACCTTGAAGGTGAGGGTTATGTTTTCACCCACAACGGGGTTGTTTTTACTGGCCCAGCTGTTTATGTAAAGACTAGCCAGGGGCACGTGAATAGCGGTGTTGGTACCGTTGGCAGTGGATGGGTATTCGGTGTAAGTTGCGTTGGCAGTGTTAACTATGCCTGCAGGGACACCAGCCATTTCTGCGTTTACTTTAGCCACAAAGGTTCGGATAACATCCGGTGCTCCGTAGTTAAGGTTGAATGCAGCCCAGGTTATGGTCCGGGTCAGTGGGTCGTAGATTCCACCATCGCTGGCTGATACAAAGTCTAGGCCGGCTGGTAACACGCTGGTTAAAACCACGTTGGTGGCGTTATCTGGACCAGCATTGTGTACGGTTATGGTGTAGGTTACATTATCACCCACATCAGCCTGATGGTTCACGGTGTTGTCAGTTATGTCCACAGAGACCAGTGATGCTGGATCCACATTCAGGGTGGCGCTCCGGTTAACCTCATCCTGGGGATAAACTGACTGGGTCAGTGTAGCCGTGTTGTTAAAGAATCCGGTGGCGTTGACCAGGGCTAAGATGTCCAGATAAACTCCACCAGTGGAACTTGATAAACCAGTTATAATCCACAATCCAGTGGTGGGATCATATTCTCCAGCATTGAGTGTGTGGGACTGGTAAACCAGGCCTTCTGGTAAGAGGTCATGGATACTTACATCAGTTACATCCGGGCCACTGTTCTGCACCGTTATTATGAAGTGAATCAGATCGCCGTAGTTCGGAGTGCTGTCAGACACTGATTTGGTGAAATCTAAAACTGCCCGTGGTTCTACATTCTGATTAACGGTTACAGTTTGATCATCCACGGTTACAGTGAATGTAGCCATTCCGGAAGACGTTGGCGAGTAATTCGTTGGTGCTTCACCATTTAGGGTATACTGTGGAGTGTTAACAGTTCCTCTGGTTGCCGTAAAAATAGCTTCAACACCATTAGGGATGTATCCACCCACGGGGTTACCATCACTGTTCTGGGTAAGGTCACCTATGATCTGTACAGGTATACCATTGTAGATGGGGTTAGGTACAATTAGGCGTAGTATTACCCAGGGATTAGCGTCCACTCCAGCGGATACTCTTCCTGCAGCAGATGGACTGCTGTTTTCAAAGTTAGTACCCCACCAGTTGTTTTCAGCGCTTACACTTATTCCATTGTAACTGGCAATATCGGGTAAGGTGTTGTTCAGGATTCGGTTGTAATTTATCTGGGGTGATGCTATGTTGGTTCTCAGGAAAACTGCACCACCGGCACCACTGGACCCAGCATTACCTGGATTTCCATTAGTCCCGCCGGTTCCGGTTCCTTTTAAACCTCCAAATCCTCCGTTACCAGGATTTCCAATGATGTTGTTGGTTAGGTTGTTACTGGTAACGATTAAGTAGGTTCCATTGTGGTAGATTCCAGCTCCAGAGCCAGATACTCCACCGTTTCCGCCGTTTCCACCGTTACCTGAAGGGACGTATACCCAATTCCATATTTGAGTTGAATAATATCTCCACCGGTCACTACCCTGGCCACCGTTTCCACCAGTACCTCCGTTTCCACTTCGGTTGGAAGTTACTGCGGATTCATTGAGGAGTAGATAGTTGGAGTTGAAGACTCCACCACCGTTTCCACCGGCACCGCCCTGGCCACCGTTTCCACCAGTGTATGGATGGAATCCGTTTTCACCGGAATTTCCACCGTTTCCACCTTCTCCACCGTTACCAGCTTCATTGTCGGAGATTTCAGTGCCGTAGATTTCCAGGTGGTTAGAGTTGTAGATTGCTCCACCAGAACCACCCACACCTCCATTGTGTCCGGTGTAACCATTACTTAATAATCCATCACTTCCATCAGCTCCACTCCCACCGTCTCCAGCGGTGTTGGAATTGATTTGAGAGTCGGTTATGGTTGCAGTTCCGGTGTTGTAGATTGCTCCACCGTTTCCACCAGTTCCACCGGTACCTCCAATGATCACTTGGTAACCCCCGGCACCAGCATCACCAGCAAAGTTGTTATGAATTTCACTATCAGTTATGGTCATGGTTGCGGTGTTGTAGATTGCTCCACCGTTACCACCATTACCTCCATCACCTAATATCACACCGTCTCCACCGTTACCGGCACGGTTATTGTACATTTCGCTGTTGAATATGTTGAGGGTTCCGGTACTGTAGATTGCTCCACCGTTACCTCCGTTATATCCATTGGAATGAGTAAGTGCATTTCCATCAGTACCATCTCCGGCCCGGTTATCGTAGATCTCACAGTTGGTTAGGGTTGCACTTCCGGTGTTGTAGATTGCTCCACCGTTTCCACCAATACCTCCGTAATCCCAGGCACCACCATCTCCAGCCTGGTTATTTCTCAGGACACAGTCAGTAAGGTACAGTGTACCTTCATTGTAGATTGCACCACCATTGTATCCGTCAGGATGGAATGTGGTTCCATCAGAAGCATGACCATTTTGGAAAGTGATGTTGTAGAAGTACACGGTGTAACCTGGTGCAATGTAGACCAGTCTATTGTTAGAACCCTGGATAGTTGCGGTTCCACCGTTGGCCACGGTAAATATGAGGTTTTTGGCGATTGTAAAGTCAGTTAGCGTGAATACTCCATTTTCTTCCAGTTCAATGGTATACATCTGTGTACTGGTACCAGTTGCAGCGTTACTGTAGGCTTGTTGGATCGTGGTATAGGAACCTACCAGATTTCCATTTTCATCGTACAATCTGGGATCGGGTAAAGCTGAAGAGTCATTGTTGGAATCATTCAAAGCAGTTGTGAGTGATGATCCATCAGTTGATCCATCTACCGCAGAAACAGTTCCGGCAGCTGCTAGTGAAAATACCACTACTAAAAGAAGTAAACTAATTTTTTTTTCCAATTTTTCACCTCCTTTCTTTTATCACGTTAAACCTAACGCGTAGATTACTTCATTATTCAGACATTGGAGAAGTTTAGTTATTGATTACTATTGCTCTCCAATTGTAATTTTGTTCACATATAATTAAACCTTTCTAAATTGATTTATTGTGACGATTATCACATATTAACCAGAGGATTTTTATAAGACGTATGATTTATTCTGAATATTACCTTTTACAGATAAAGAACATGGGATAAATCATCATAAGATAATTCAACCGGACTTAGGATTCACCTAAATTGGATAAAAATTATTAATGGTTCAAAATATTAAAAAAAAGGGAATTTTATGAACTATTTCTGGATGTACAGAAATTAAATTAAATAAAATAAATAAAGGGGAGATGAATCTAAAAATTTCATTAAGGCTCAAGTGGTGTGGGGATTATAGAAAAACCTTCTTAAACCTAAAATAATTAAAAATTTGTGTTTTATTGTTATCTGCCTTTGTTTAAGTATAATTCCACGCAAAAGATCCCCTAAACCCCCTCCAGTCAGAACATCCATAAGTAAATCCCCGAATCCGGGATTTTGGATTTGGAGATTATTTTCCAGGAAGTTTTTAAGATTTTCACGTCTTAAGAATGCTATAAGGAATGAAGTAACTAATAAGAGAACCAGTACCACTAAAAATACTCCTAAATTTCCCAATCCATAGAAATGGGCTACATTGATTCCCAGTAGGGTGTAAATTATTCCTAAACCCACGGCAAAGGAATGATTACCCACTTCGCCCATCATTATCTTTCCCTGATAATCCAGTGGGGCATATCCCAGAACTACGGCCAGTATAATCAGTGCCAGGGAATAAGGATTTCCAGTGGTAAGGTAGAGGAGAATGGCCATTAGAGTACTCATTACTATCACGGTGGAGGTCGCAGTACCTGGTTGCATGTCGGCAATGTTCAGGGGCTGGACCATCAGGGCAATGAGGATAGAAACCGGGCCAAAGAAGAAATATCCAATTACCATGACCAGGAGCATCCCTATGCCTCTTGAGAGTTGACCCAGCTCGAATGGAAGCCCTTCAATCCTTTTTCTACCAATTATGTCATCTATAAAGGCAAAAAAACCAATCAACCCTATTAAATAGTTCCCTGGGGGTGGGAAAAATAATAAAAGAACTATCAGGGGGGCTATTCCCACAGCACGAGGAGTTCCACCTCGTATAGGTGTGTAAAGGTTGCCACCTATTCCAGTGAACAGCTTCTGGAATAAGGGGGTTAAAATAAGTGAGAGAAAGAAGGCTATTATCAAAAGGGTTAGGCTTGAATTTACTCCAATGTTCATTTAACTACCTTTTTGCTGTTTATTATTTTTATTTCAATGCATACCTTAATAAGGCTGCTAATCCGCCTAAAGCACTTAACTGCTTCCCACCATCATGTTCGCTGCTTAAAACCATGACCTTTCCCCCCAGGTTTTCAGCCAGGTCCATGATCTTCTCCACATCTTCTTCTCGCAGTAATTCATCGATAACCAGCAATTCCTCTATGGCACCAGCTTCGGCAGCGGTTTTAACTTCCTTTTTCCCGTAGGTCACCAGGTGGGAACCTTTCCCAATCTCCTCCAAAACCCGGGCCATCATCCGTATTTCCTGTGCTATACGGCCCTCGGTGGCCATCTCTTCCAGAATACCCTTCTGCAACACTTCATGGATCCCGGACCTTCCCCCAGCCCCAGTGCTTTCCAGCCGGGAAATACAGGCAATATCCGGATATTTCTGGCTTATAAACTGATAAAAATCATTTTTACCGAACCCAGGCCCGGCAATGACCATTCCTTCAATTCCCTCAAACTTCTTAATGGTGCTCACGATTTCCTCGTAAAAATTGTTAATAACCTGTTGCCGGTTTTTCTGCACCATTCTCTTCCCGGAGATCCCTCCAATTATCGGCCCGTAATATTCCACCCCGTACTGGCGGAGGATACCCATATCGGCATTATCATCCTCAATTACCACCACCAGTGCCTTTGGAATTTTAGAGGCTTCTATGGCTTCTTTGATCCTTTTCCGGTGCCATCGTGACCATCTTTCCTTCTGTATCTTCACCGAGTTATTGAGCTTCAAATCCAGGGTGTGATGTGAGCCCAGAGAAACCAGGTCTTCCGGCCCCTTCTCAATAACTCCTTTAGCCCGTAGTTTCCCAGTATACTTGTGGAAGTTAATACTCTCCACCCGTATGCCCATGAAAAATGTTTTTTTAATACCACGGTCACTGCGCAAGCGTTCTCCAGTGGTATCCTGTATACGACGGGTGGTTCGAGATGAAACCATATCTCCTGGTTCTATAATGTGAGAAAGGTGCCAGAGATCATCCAGAGTTTCTGGAAATAGTTCGATAATTCCTCTTTTGGCATCTTGATGAACTATGCGCATTTTTTAATATCCTCTATAACTTCTGGTGATGAATTTCCTAAATTTTTACGTAAAATAATTTTTTATGATGTGGATTACCCTATATTTTCTTATTTTAGGTTTAAATCTTTTCTTTACATCCTCTAATTTTCTGGTACTTAACTCATAAGTTTTTTACCTTTAATCATAACTTATATATAAAAGGTATTACATATTCAGGGGTGGTGATTAAATGGACAACCAGCTAAAAAACAAGATAAAAGAAACCCTGGAAAACGTAAAACCGTGGCAAAGGGTCCCCACGTCCATCGAAGGCGTTTTTCTGATAAAGGCACCCACCAGGGGGGATCAGGAAAGCATAATGGTCGAAATAAACCCATTGGATGAGTTTGGTCGCCCTATAAAACGTAGAGGCATATTCATACAACAAAAAATCCAGTTAGAAAGGTTTTTAGAGGTCATGCAGGAATCCCGGCTCATGGAATTCATGGAGACTTTGGATTCCATGGCGGGAAGTGCAGAAAAGGAGAAGGTTGGAACACTGGAAATATAACATCTCTAAGAGTAGGGGAAGATCCCCTAATTCTTAGGAAATATGAAAAATTTAATATCCATCCTATCTAATAGATAACCCTATGCAAGTAGCGGTTATAGGCGGAACCCGTGGACTGGGAAACTGGATTGCTAACTTTCTTAAAAACAAAGGATGCCAGGTTACCATTACTGGAAGAAACACTCTCCTGGGAGAAGCCATAGCCACTAAAATGGGAGTATACTACACCTCCAGCAATACCCAAGCAGCATCCAGTGCACAAGTGGTGATAGTGGCTGTCCCCATTGAATTCACACCCCAAACCATAAAAGAAGTGGCCCCTCATCTCCAGGAGGGGGCATTGCTGGTGGATGTGACCTCAGTTAAGGAATTACCCGCCCAGATCATGCAGGAAACAGTTCCGGCCGGAGTGGAAGTACTTCCCACCCACCCCATGTTTGGCCCCCGGATAAGGTCACTGGAGGGACAGGTGATAGTTCTCACCCCTCAAACCAGGGGGAACTGGTATCCCCAAGTGGTGGAATTTTTAAGATTAGAACAGGCGCGTATACTGGAAACCACACCTGAATTTCACGACCGGATGATGAGTATTGTACAGGGTTTAACTCATTTTGCTTACATTGCCATAGCCAGCACCATCGAAAAGATGGAAGTGGATATTAAAGAGTCACGTAAGTTCTCCAGCCCAGTTTACAGTCTCATGCTGGATATGATAGCCCGGATCGTGGCTCAAAACCCCTACCTTTACTATTCAATCCAAACTCAGAATCGATACATTCCGGAAGTCCACGAAACCTTCCTGGAAACATTCACTCATCTTAAATCAATGATCGATGAGGAGAATCAGGAGGGTTTTGTAAAAGCAATGAGTTCAGCAGCCAAACATCTGGATGATCTGGAAGCAGCCCTCGGAAGATCTGATAAGGCAATATCAGCCCTCAATGCAGAGGTAACCTACTTAAAAGAATCCATGGGGCAAGAAGTTGGTCTGAGGCATATGTACTCCCAGAAAATACACATTGGAGTCCTGGAAGAATTAAACCCTGATTTTGTAATGTTGAAGGAGAATAATAAAATTACCCGGCTTAAACTTTCTAATGTGGAGGTTTTAAGTGCAGAGGAAATTAGGCAGTGGAAAATAGATAACATTCCTTTAAAAACCTTTGATGTTTCGGTTATATTTCCAGAAAACTCTAAACCGGATTTGATTGCCTGGAATATTGAAAAAATTGAGGGTGTGGTTCAGGCTAAAGTGGTCGATGTTTATCAGGGCCAACAAATACCCGAAGGATGGATAAGCATTACCATCACCTACCAGGTTGTTGATTCTGGACTTAGAACGGAAGTGGAAAGTATATTGACCACATTCGGTGGCAAAATCAGGTAAATTCAGGCAAGGGCTGAATTTTTAAGTTCATAGACTCTTTTTGGAATTCTTTTTGAAATAAATCTTTTTTAAGTTAATAAAATTTGCCGATAAAAAAATATTATAACCTATTAATTCTATACTAGAAGTACCGAGTGTGTGTGGGTGATTACTATTAAGGATAATCGCAAACCTTCTAATCTTAAAGACTCCTTAAATGATATTGGTCTGGTACGTGGATGGGCTATAATACTGATTGTTATCCTGGCTACTGTAGGGGGAGCACTGATCTGGGTTACCTATCAGAACACCGCACAGGACTTTGTGAATATTGGGGAAGCCATCAATCCGGATGTGGTGGAAAGTGGATTAACTCCTGAGGATTATCAGGATCCAGCAGCAGCGGAAAAGGTTACAGTGGGCCTTTATGTGAATAGAATTAAATCCCTTAATATAAAGGACAATCTGTGGACAGTTGATTTTTATATATGGTTTAAATGGAAGGGGGATTTAAATCCGGGTGATAGTTTCCAAGTGATTGACGGGACGGTGTCCGACAAAGATGTCCAACTCATCAAGAATGGAACGGTGGGTGATGAAAATTATGCCTTATACAAGGTTGCCGCTACCATCACCAAAAAATTCGACATGAACCGCTTCCCAGTAGATGATCAGTTTTTAACCATTGTTATCCAGGACACGGCTGATCAAAGGGACAAGTTGATCTTTGTACCTGATAAAGAAGGGTCATCAGTGGGGGATGATGTCAATGTTCCCGGTTACGGGGTTAATTCATTTAACATGACTGAAAAGCCATTCAGTTATAACTCAACCATGGGAGATCCCTCGGTTTCCAGTGGAGTGTTCTCCCAGTTAAGAACTGGTATACTGTTATCCCGGGAAGACAACACAGTCTTATTCGTATCACTCATTGGTATGTTCATCGCTGTATTGGCAGCCTTATCCTCCCTTTTTATCATGTCATTCCAGGGGCGTTTTTCCATGGAGGGAGCTTCCATGTTCGTGCTAATAACCAACATGGTTTTAATTACCAATATGGTCCCCACGGGAGTTATAACCGTGGGACATTACGTGGCTTCTCTGGCCTTTTTCGTAGTGGCCATGTGTTTAGTGGAGTCCGCCATATCCATACACTATCATAACCAGGGAGAAAAAGACCTGGCCCGAAGATTGGACATGGTTACCGTACCTATATTAGCAATAGGCTTTATAGTGATAGTCACCGCCATGATACTGGCAGCATGGTAATGGATATCTGATTTTATAGTGGAATATTTTTTTTCTTCTTTTCCTTCCATTCATAAGTTCGGATCCACCGCAACCTTTATATAGTATAACCTACAATGTTAAAGTAACATAAGTTAACTAAATACAAATAGAATTTATATTGAATTATAAAGATTTTTTTTACTTTCATTATAGATATAAAAGAATTTATAGGGGGATTTATCATTAAAAACGAAGAAATGAAATTAAAAGTAGCAGAAGCCTTTTCACAGGCAGATGTTGGTAGATCAATTGCTCGTATAGACCCGGCATGCATGGGGAAGCTTGATCTTCTCGACGGAGACATGATTGAAATTGAAGGTCGAAAGCTCACGGCCACTACTGTGGCCTCCTCCCAATCTGACATTGGGTTGGGTATCATAAGGATCGATGGGTACATCCGGAAAAATGCCGGAACCTCCCTGGGAGAAGAAGTTACGGTACGAAAGGCCGAAGTTAAAGAAGCACAGAAAGTGGTGCTGGCCCCGGTGGATCAGAAAGTCATGATCCGGGGTGATGTAAGGGGAGCCTTCCGTGGCCGAGTATTATCTAAAGGGGATATCATTGTAACTGGAATCCGACAACAACAGAGTACTATGAGGGGAAGCCTGTTTGACGAGTTCTTCCGCGATGCCATGTCTGATGTCAGCCCCATGGGAGAACTGAAACTGGCAGTAGTGGCCACCAAACCAGCCGGAGCCGTTAAAATCACAGAAATGACTGATGTTGAAGTTCAAACCGAACCAGTGGACGTGTCCAAACTGGAAGGAGTGAAAACCCTGGTAGATGTCACCTATGAAGACATAGGTGGCCTCAAGGAAGAAGTGAAGAAAGTCAGGGAAATGATTGAAATACCCCTGAAACGACCGGAACTCTTCGAAAGACTGGGGATATCACCACCAAAAGGAGTGTTAATGCACGGACCTCCTGGTACTGGTAAAACCTTGCTGGCCAAGGCTGTGGCTAATGAAAGTGATGCCCACTTCATTGCCATACAGGGTCCGGAGATCATGAGCAAATACGTGGGTGGATCCGAAGAAAAACTACGTGAATTCTTCGAAGAAGCAGAAGAAAACGCCCCATCCATTGTATTCATTGATGAAATAGATGCCATAGCTCCCAAAAGGGAAGAAGTCTCCGGAGAAACAGAACGACGCGTGGTTGCCCAGCTACTAACTTTAATGGATGGACTTAAAAGTAGAGGCCAAGTGGTGGTAATAGGTGCCACTAACCGACCGGATGCTCTGGATCCTGCCCTGCGCCGTGGTGGAAGATTTGACCGGGAAATAGAAATAGGAGTGCCAGACAAGGACGGACGCCAGGAAGTCCTCCAGATACACACCAGGGGAATGCCCCTGGATGACAAGGTGGATCTTGATGAAATAGCTGACACCACCCATGGTTTCGTGGGAGCAGACCTGGAAATGCTCTGTAAAGAAGCAGCAATGAGGGTTCTACGTAGAGTACTGCCGGATATCAAAGCCGATGAGGAAATACCCCAAGAAACCCTTAAAAAGATGATCATCAAGAAATCCGACTTCAAAGAAGCTTTGAAAGAAATCCAGCCATCTGCACTCCGCGAAGTCCTGGTACAGGTGCCGGATATTAAATGGGAGGATATTGGTGGCTTGGAAAACGCCAAACAGGAACTAAGAGAAGCCGTGGAATGGCCTTTAAAGTATCCAGAAAGCTTTGACAAATTCGGAGTCACACCACCCAAAGGTGTACTTATATACGGACCTCCGGGTACTGGTAAAACCTTGCTGGCCAAGGCTGTGGCCAACGAAAGTCAGGCCAACTTCATAGCAGTCAAAGGACCAGAATTACTCTCCAAATGGGTGGGAGAATCTGAAAAAGGTGTAAGGGAAGTATTCCGCAAGGCCAGGCAAACTGCACCCACCGTCATATTCTTCGACGAAATAGACAGCATAGCCTCAGCCCGGTCCGGCTCCAGCACTGACAGCGGAGTCACCCAGAGGGTGGTAAACCAGTTACTCACAGAAATTGATGGATTAGAGGAGTTACAGGACGTAGCAGTCATCGCCGCCACCAACCGGGTGGATATCATGGACCCGGCACTTTTGAGACCGGGCAGGTTTGACCGGCACGTAAAGGTAGATGACCCTGATGAAAAGGCCCGACTGGAAATATTCAAAGTACACACCAAGGACATGCCCCTGGCTGATGATGTGGACTTGGAGTACCTGGCTAAAAACACCACAAAATACGTCGGTGCAGATATTGAAGCAGTGTGCCGGGAAGCAGTCATGTTAACCCTCAGGGAAGACCTTAAGGCCGAAGAAGTCAACATGAAATCCTTCAAAAAAGCCATGAAAAAGGTCAAAACCGAGGAAAAAGTGGACATGGTGCAGTACCACTAAGAGATAGCAGAGTCCTAAAAAACCTCTAAAAAGAGAAGATCTTCATCCACCGGATCTTCTCTATTCTTTTTATTTTACCCTGTATTTAACTTAAATATCCTTATTTTCATATCTATTCTTTTTTCAGTCCGGAATTCTTTTAGTTTTAATTAATATCATTATTGGCTTTTTTTAGAATTCTTTTGTTCTTTATTTAGAGATGAAAATTATCATTTAACCGGGAGACTTATTATATAAGAATGGAGAATTAACATCTATAATTGGTAATATATTTTATGAATATTCATTGAATATGATTTAACGGTGATACAATGCCTTATAAAGTAAAAAGTATGGATTTAGCCCCTCAGGGTAAAAAGAAGATTGAATGGGTCCAGAGACACATGCCAGTGTTGGAGACCATTAAAAAACGTTTCGAAGAAGAAAAACCCTTTGAGGGAATCACCATAGGTTCCTGCCTGCACCTGGAACCCAAAACCATCAACCTGGGTTTAACACTTCAAGCCGGAGGTGCAGAAGTGGCCATGACTGGCTGCAACCCACTCTCAACCCAGGATGATGCCACGGCCGCTGGTGCCAGTTTGGGTCTTAACATGTATGGCTGGAGAGAACAGACCAATGAGGAGTACTACCAGACCATCAACATGGTACTGGATCATGAGCCCGACATCATCATCGATGACGGAGCAGACATGATATTCATGATCCACAAAAAAAGAAGGGATGTTCTGGACAAGATCAAGGGAGCCTGTGAGGAAACCACCACTGGAATTCATCGGTTAAAGTCCATGCACGCCGATGGTGCCCTGGAATTCCCGGTGATAGCAGTAAACGATGCCTACACCAAGTACCTCTTTGACAACCGCTACGGGACTGGACAATCAACCTTTGACTCCATAATGGGATCCACCAACATTCTCATAGCTGGAAAAAATGTGGTGGTATGTGGATATGGATGGTGCGGTCGAGGAATAGCCATGCGTGCCCAGGGACTGGGAGCCAATGTAATTGTAACTGAAGTTGACCCTATAAGGGCATTGGAAGCACGAATGGATGGTTACCGGGTCATGACCGTGCATGAAGCAGTTAAACACGCGGACATCTTGGTTACGGCCACAGGAAACGTGGATATAGTCTCTGGTGATGACTTTAAGGTAATGAAGGATGGATGTATAATGGCCAACTCCGGCCACTTCAACGTGGAGATAAACCGGGAAGACCTGGACCAGATGGCAATAGAGCAGAAAAAGATGAAGCCCGACATCGATGAATTTGTAATGGAAGATGGTCGCCGAGTATATCTCCTGGCCGATGGTAGGCTGGTTAACCTGGCTGGTGAAAGAGGACAGGGGCACCCTGCTGAGATCATGGACCTGAGCTTTGCCATGCAGGCCTTATCTGCTGAACAGCTGGTAAACACCCCTATGGAAATTGGAGTTCACAAAACTCCTGATGAAGCAGACATGAGGGTGGCCAGACTTAAATTAAAAGCAATGGGCATCGAAATTGATGATTTAACCGAAAAACAGGTTGAATATCTGGAAGGATGGGAACACGGAACCTAACCGGTTTTCACCTAATATCCTCCTTTTAAATAATGACGGAAATCGAATCAGAAATTAAAAAAGATAAGCAGGGGCAAGGGAACGTAATGGAAACGACCTATTCGTGGGAAAATAGCGTTAAAGGTGGAACTTCCCGCCTGTTAGTGGGTGGAATACACGGCAAAGAGGGTTCGAGTACTATCCAGGTCATTGAGGTTGCTAAAGATATCAATGTCCCGGAAGGACGCTGGGCACTCTACAATTTCCCTCCCAGTCCCTACCTGAGCACCTTGGATCCCCTTTATTATCTTTCTCTTGCAGGTAGCAAACTGGTGAGCATCATTCAGGAGAATAAACCAGAAATATTCCTGGAACTGCACTGTTACCATCAAGATAGTTATTTTAAACTCACCAGAGGAGACAGAAAGGATTTTTTCGGAGTTCCCGGCCTGGTGGAACTTGAAAATGGAGTGTTGATGGGTTCTGTTTCTCCCCTGATTCGTTCAGTATTTTTTGCTCTTAATGATTTCCCTTTTGTCCTTGAAATGCCCTGCAACCCATCTAAAGAAGCATTAAAAAGCTGTCAGAGGATCATGGAGATAATTGCCAGCTCCAGCAACCGCGGAGAGATACTGCAAAAACTGGGCCAAATTTACCCCCGGCAGGTCCAGCAACTGGATGATTATTTTAAAGAATATACTGATAATTTCCATCCTGCTTTCGTGGAAATTAAAAAGAGGGCCATGGAAACTGATTTAAAGAGTTATCAGGACCTGGATAAATTAATAACTGAAATGGTAAAGCAGGAGGGTTATGATTTAAATCCTCGACAGGTAAAACAGTTAGAAGGGGCATTTCTGATTTTTAAGGAATACAACTCATTCCGGTGTGGTAAAACACCTAAAATTTGAACTAATCACAGATATAATGGTTTAACTCAATTAAGTGATGTTAGATGGCATACTTTAAGATCATAGACAAAGGGGAAGGAATCAACCGGCTTTTTATTGGAGGAGTGCACGGTAAGGAAGGTTTAAGCACCATAAATGCCCTTCAAAAGATCCGGGATAAGGATGTGGATGAAGGTAAACTGGTGATCCATAACTGTGATACCAGTCCCTACCGGAGCACCCTCGATCCCCAGTACTATGAATCCAAGGTAGGTAAGGAAGTCCTGTACCTGATTAACCACTACAACCCCCAGATATACGTGGAAGCACATTGTTATAGGAAAGAAAACTACCCTAAACTGACTTCTCCGGAAAGATGGGATGAAAAAGGAGTTCCACCCCTTATAGATCTGGGTGAAGGTGTACTGATAGGTTCGGCCTCTCCCAACATCAGAACTACTCTTTTTACCAGAAACGATGTTTGTATCACCCTGGAAATGCCATGTAATCCATCAAAAGATTCTTTAAATGTTTACACAGATGTTTTAAGGATCATGGCTGGCTCCAGTAGCCGGGATGAGGTGGAAAAAAACATGAGAAAGAATTACCCCACCCAAGTGGAAAGGGCCAGCAGGTATGCTCAGGAGTTTTTCGGGAATTATCCTCCCTTTTAGGGGGACTAATTTCCTGTAATGGATTTAATCTGTCCTTTTTTGTAGGGGATTTGATCATTACCCTTAAAAATAAATAATAATCCTTAACTCTTAAAATAAACAATAATCCTCAACCTTTAAAAATAAAATTTTCTAGAACCACTGTTCCAGGCTGCTTTGGGTGGTTTCCAGTTTTTTCAGTTTGTCCACGGCAGTTAAAACCCGGTCCTCGGAAAAATCATGTTCTCGGCACAAGAAATCCACAATTTCTTCCGGATTGGCCTTCTGCCATTTCAACTGGTAATGGGATTCAACTTCATGTTTGAGGAACATATCCCGCAAAATATCAGGATCAACATCCAGCTCCACATCCAGATGTTCCAGGGCATGGTATATGTCGCCGTGTTTTTTAATGAGTTTCAAACCCTTCTTTGCCCCAATACCCTTGATTCCCTGGTTGAAATCCGTACCCACCATTATGGCCAGATCCACCAGTTGCTGACGGGTTACATCCAGTTTTTTCAGGATATTATCCAGCTGGATGATTTCCGGAGAGGCCTGCCCCCCACTGATGGTCAGGTTCTTAACCATACGGGGAGCTCCGAATAGAATACAATCGTAATCCTGGGAGGCCACACACCAGGCATCACCACGTTCCACCATATAAGAGGCCTGGGCTTCTCCTTCCCCTTTAGCCTGGATATAAGGGATTCCCATGAGTTTAAGAAGTTTTTTGGACCCTTCCACGATTTCGGGAGACATGCGTGAAGATCTCACCGCAAATTTTCGGGCATCATCCAAACGCCCTTCTTCCAGAGCTTCCTTCCATCTGCGTTCTGATTCCTCTTTGATTTCTTTTCTTTTCTGTTGAGTCTCCTTTTTAAGAGCACTGGACTGCCCGTCAAAAACATAAACAGGTTTCATCCCTTTTTCTACCAGGGAAGATGTACGATACAGTATTCCACTAAAATGCGAGGTCACTCTCCCGTTCTGGTCTTTGAGGGGGGTGCCGTCTAGCTGGCGGATACTGGAAAGAAACTGGTAAATAACATTCGCTGCATCCAGAGCCACCACTTTACCATCAAGATCCTCAAACCTGATTTCTTCGGAGGACACAATATCCTTGAATTTCACTCCCATAGTATACGCTCTCCAATAAAGTCTAAAATTCAATTGAGGGGGAAGTAAACAACATTATAATATTTATGTAATTTATTCTTGAATGAAGAATATTTAAATCCACATGGTATTTTAATGGTTGTCCTTGATTATTAGGGGGATGTTTATTTCGGGATTAAAAAAGGGGAATTTAATCTTCAAACAGGGTATGGGGGAAGGTTTCCATTAACCACACCAGTATCTGGTTTTTGTGGATTATGTTGTAGGTCCTCCTTAACATCCGGGTGTTGGTGTGGAAGATATCCACCATTTCTGGCTCTGGTTCTTCCAGTGAAACTGATTTTATCTCCCTACGGGATTCAATGTCGTGTTTACGGAGAATACGGCCAATTGGGATATCCGCCCGGATTAAATCCTCTTTAAAATCATTATCTAATCTTTCCAGGGGTATCATGGAAATGGCATATATCAGGGGTTCCTGGCCCTCAATAACCACCACTCGGTAGTTGATGGTGTCTCCCACCTTAATATTTAGGAGAGAGGCAGCTTCCTCATCTGCTTCCCGGAATTCCTGAACCAGGGTCCTTATACTAACATGTCCCTTGAGCACGTCCAGGATGGTGGTTACCGATCCATCCGTGGCCAGAAGTATCTTCTGTGCACTGGAAAGTTTTCCTAACTCGTCTTCAATCTGTTTTATTCCTTTAAAGATTTTAGGGTCCATTTTTATTCACTAGGGTTTCTTATTTCACCGTGAATAGCAGAGTAAGCCACCACTGCCGGGTTGGCCAGGTACACCTCAGATAGGGGATCTCCCATACGTCCCACGAAGTTACGGTTGGTGGTGGAGATGCACACCTCTCCGGCAGTTAAAACACCCATATGGGCCCCTAAGCAGGGCCCACATCCGGGATTAATGATAATGGCTCCAGCATCCAGGAATGTTTCAATGATCCCTTCAGCTATTGCTGTCTGATAGATTCGGCGAGAAGCCGGTGACACGATGAGTCTAACATCTGGATGAACTTTCTCATTTTCCAGTACCTGGGCAGCCATGCGCAGGTCTTCCAGCCGACCATTGGTACAGGAACCAATGAAGGCCTGGTCAATTGATTCTCCAGAAACATGGGAAACAGGGTGGACATTATCCACATTATGGGGGCAGGCGACCTGGGGTTCCAGGTCATCCACCGAGAAGTGTAGTGTTTTTTCGTAGATAGAATCAGGATCCGAAGTGAATATCTGGAAATTTTCCACATTTCGCTCCTTTAAATATTTTAAAACAGACTGGTTGGGTTCCATTATCCCATTTTTCGCCCCGGATTCCACCGCCATATTACACATGGTCATTCTGCCCGCCACATCCATGTCCTGAACTGTGCTGCCACAGAATTCAAGGGTCTTGTAGGTGGCACCGTAGGAACCTATACTCCCTATTATATGGAGAATCAGGTCTTTGGCAGTAACATGTTCCCTTAAAATTCCATCCACTTCAATCTGGAATGCTCCGGGAACCATAAACCAGGTTTTACCGGTTGCGTAGACCACAGCCACATCAGTGGCACCCATACCTGTGGCAAAGGCTCCAAAGGCTCCGTAAGTACAGGTGTGAGAATCAGCACCCACCACTACCATACCGGGCTTGATGAAACCCTCTTCCGGGAGTACCTGGTGGCATATTCCTTCTCCATGAGTGTAAAGATTTTTAATTCCCTGTGCCCGGGCAAAATCCCTGGTCACTCTCTGGAATTCAGCCGAACCCATGGTATTAGCCGGTAGGTTGTGGTCGTAGACCATGACGATTTTATCTGGATCCCAGACCTGGTCGGCGATCTTGTTGAAGGTGTTTATGGTAGGTGGGGAGGTTCCATCGTGGCTCATGGCCAGATCAACCTCTACTTCAATGATCTCTCCGGGTTGAACTTCTTTTGCTCCAGAAGCTCTGGCAAGTATTTTTTCAGTGATATTCATAACTAAAACACCGTTAATCTGGTAAAAATATTTACTTCATTCCTCTTTAATTTAAGAGTCATCGTAGTTTCCGTGATTTAGAACTCAAATGGCCCTCGGACTGAGCGTACAATTTCATTGAAAACTTTATCATTGATGTATTTCCCTTCTTCCCTTTTTTCCTTTACCTTTCCCACGATCTTGCACAGTTCATCTTTACTAACCGCGATCCCGCATTCATCCAGTTTGGCTTTTACTGCCCGGCATCCGGAATGTTTACCCAGCACGATCTGTCTCTGGTGACCAATGAGTTCGGGTAGGAAAGGTTCATAGGTTAGGGGTTCTTCAATAACTGCGTCTACATGTATGCCTGATTCGTGTCGGAACACATTTTTACCCACAATGGGTTTGTTGTTGGGAACTTTCATGTTGGTTAGTTCTTCCACCATCTGGGATAGCTCGTAGAACACCTCTATGTTGAAATCCAGATCCACTCCGTATATGAGTAAAAGGGTCATTACCATTTCTTCCAGGGATGTATTACCTGCTCTTTCCCCTATTCCGTTAACAGTAGTGGACACTGCACTGGCACCAGCCAGTAAACCTGCAATACTGTTAGTTAAGGCCATTCCAAAATCATTGTGGCAATGTAAAGCTATTTCTATGTTTATATCCTTTTTCAACTCACGAACCAGGTAATCCATACCCTGGGGACTTATGGCCCCTACGGTGTCGGCTATGTGTACACGGTCTGCACCATAATCTTCTGCTCTTTTGTAAACACTCTTCAGGAAGTTCAGATCAGTTCGGGTGGCATCTTCTGCCGAGAAGGCCACAAAGAGTCCGTGGTCTTTGGCATATTCAATGGCATTCATACAGATGTTAAGGGCGTCTTCCTGGTTCACTTTAAGTTTATGCTTAAGGTGGAGGGCGGAAGTGCCGAGGAAGGTGATTATTCCATCTACATTACAGTCCAGTGCCGTGTCGATATCTTCTTTTTTGGTACGGCAGAGGGCCAGTATATTGG